>NZ_JAXCHR010000001.1:0-323621 GCF_035984465.1 Polaromonas sp. CG_9.5 | reverse complement strand
GGGTCAAAGACTCTTCTGGATTTGGAATTGTTCACGTAAGTTGCCGTTTCGTTTTGACAACCTATCGTTGTGTCTTTTTAAATTAGACCACCACAGTGTGGACGCGCGTGTCCGGCACCGGGTCGGTGCTGGTGGGCACGTTGAAGCGCCACGGCTCGATGCCCTTGTGCCAGTCGCTCCAGGTAAAGCTCATGTCCTCGATGCCGCCTGCGGTGGCGCGGGCGCTGACAAAGTAGGCACTGCCGCCTTCGTCGTCGCTGCAGCGCGGTGGTTCTGACGACAAGTCGCTGAATTGCGCAATGCCTTTTTCGTTGGTGGTAGCGGTGGCCAGCACCTTGCCATCGCAGCTGGACACGCGCACCACGGCACCGGCCACGGGCGCGCCCTTGTCGAGCGTGGTGACCCAGGCCAGCGCGTTTTCGCGGCCCAGCTTGAAATGCACGCCCAGATTGGTCACCAGCGCCGAGGTGCGCACGTACATCGTGCGGTTTGCGCCGTGGCGGTCGTCCAGCAATGCGGTGCCCAGTGCCTGCGAGGCAATTTCCACCACATGAAAGCCTGCCGACAGCGGAATGCCGATGACTTCAAACGGGCGCAAAGCCGGGCTGGGTGCAGCGCCGCCTTCGGGGGCTGAAGGCTTGGGCAAGTCCAGCGTCTTGACGCCCGGCTGGCCACCCAGCAGCGACACCATGCGCGACTGCACATAGTTTTTGTCGGACTCTTCCAGCACTTTGGGCAGCGGCTTTTTGCTGTCGGCTTTGGCGGTTTTGCGCGCTATCTGGTAGCCGTCATAACGCTGCACCTTGCGAAACCAGGCAATGATGTCGGCGTCGCTGCGCGGCTGCAGGTCGCTCACCTGGCCGGCCGTCAAGGCCTTGGCTTGCAAAGCGGCTTCCACATTGCGCAGGGTGACCGGCAGCAGCGCCGGGTCACCCGGTTGGGTGTCCGGCTCGGCAAAGCGCTCCAGAATGCCGAAAGGTGCCGCTGCAAATTTGGCCAGCGGCGGCATGGCGCCGGTCGCTGCCTTGAGCGGGAAACTGTCGGCATTGACCAGTGGCCGATTGGCGGCGTCCTTGAAACCTGCGGGCAGTTCGAGCGTGAACGGGGTGGATTCTGCAAACGGCGGCTTGAACGAAATCTCGTTGACCAGGTTGTCGCCTTCGCCCGCCGGCGCTTCAAAGGTCGGTTTGATGTCGGCGCTGCCTGATTTGAGGCGAATCGCTTCGGCCAGCTTGCGCGGCACCGGCGCATTGAAGCTCAGCTGCATCGGGCGAATCGGCAAACACGCCGCGCGGGCGTTTTCGCGCTCGCAGCTAAAGCTGGCGGTAAACGGCTCGCGCACGGTGAAGTCGTAGCGCTTTTCCGTGCTGTTGGCGATGCCGCTGGGGGTGGCGACGCCTTTGCCGTAGACCAGCTGGATTTTGGTGGCCGGCGTCAACCGCCGGTTGCAGGCCAGCGTGGCAATGCGCAACGGGTCTTTGGCGGCGGCCTTGTCCAGGTTTTGCGATTTCAGCAGGTTGTCGCGTTCCGCGCCGTCAATCAGCCGAACCGGAACGCGCTCGCCCAGCCCTTCGACCGAACACCAGACGTTTTTCTGCAGGCTGGCCAGCGTGGCCGGGCCGTTCAGCCGCAGCACGAAATACTGTTCTTCGTCGATCGGCTGGTAGGTGCCGGGCCGCAGGCTTTGCACGAAAGGCCCACCGCTATTGAATTTATAGCTGGTAGTGCCCGTCAGCTGTGCGCCAGCGCTTGATTTGAAGCTTGAGTCAGCGCTGACAGCGCAGCTGACGCCCGGCGGCAGGTCGTTTTCAAATTGAAAGGCCCATTCCTTGTCGCTG
This sequence comes from Polaromonas sp. CG_9.5, assembly GCF_035984465.1. Classification (NCBI taxonomy): domain Bacteria; kingdom Pseudomonadati; phylum Pseudomonadota; class Betaproteobacteria; order Burkholderiales; family Comamonadaceae; genus Polaromonas; species Polaromonas sp. CG_9.5. Next base: position 321,783 of record NZ_JAXCHR010000001.1, on the reverse strand, counting down.
ATCCAGCGGCCCGAGCCTTTGGCGGCTTGCGCGTCGTTGCAGCGCACGGCCAGCGGCGCAGGCGCTTTGGCATCGCCGAAGTTGATCGCCGGGCCGTCAAACTTGGCCACGACTTGCCGCACCTGGGAAATCTCCCCCTGCGGTGACAGGCTGGTGATTTGCAGGGCTTGCGCCTGCAGGGCGGTGGCAGCCAAAAAGGCTGCGATTAAGGGGGAAAAAATTCGGGCCACGTTAACTCCTGGTCAGGAGGTAAAGCGTAGCCGATTAATTTGTCACGCTCTGCAGTGGCCGGGCAAGATTCGACGTAAAAAAAGGCGGACTATTGAGTCCGCCTTTTTCAGTGGGCCCTGGCGCGTCCGGTTCAGCCCAGATTGACCGGTACAAAAATCTTGCTGTTGCCGCGCAAGATCAGCAGCGCCACTGATTTTTGCGACTGGGCCACGGTGGCGCGTACCTGGTCGATGTTCTTCACGGGAACGCCGTTGATCGACAGCAGTACATCGCCCGCCTGCACGCCCGCCATCGCGGCCGGGCCGCTGGCTTGCTGCACCACCAAGCCGCTGTCAACGCCGGCTTCTTGCTGCTCGTCAGGCTGCAGCGGACGCAGCGCCAGCCCCAGCTTGCCTTGGCCGGGCGCGTCTTTTTTGCTGGCGACCTGAGCGGCCTTGTCGTCGGCATTGGCCAGCCTGGCGCTCAGCTCTTTCGACGCACCCTGGCGCCACACGCTCAGCTTGACGGTGTCGCCCGGTGAGGCCAGACCAATCACTGCCGGCAGGTCACCCGACGACACGACAGGCTTGCCGTTCACTTGCTGAATCACGTCGCCTGACTGCAGGCCCGCCTTGTCGGCCGGGCTGCCTTTTTCAACCGACGACACCAGCGCGCCTTCGGGCTTGTCGAGCTTGAAGGAGTCGGCAAACGCCTGATTGACTTCCTGCACCGACACGCCCAGGCGCGCATGCTCGACCTTGCCGGTGGCAACGATCTGGTTCTTGATCTTGTTGGCCACGTCAATCGGGATGGCAAACGACACGCCTTGGTAGCCGCCGCTGCGGGTGTAGATTTGCGAGTTGATGCCGACCACCTCGCCGCGCGTGTTGAACAGCGGGCCGCCCGAATTGCCGGGGTTGATGGCGACATCGGTCTGGATGAACGGCACGGCGCTGTCGTCAGGCAACGAGCGGCCCTTGGCGCTGACGACGCCGGCCGTCACGGTGTTTTCAAAACCAAACGGCGAGCCAATGGCCAGCACCCATTCGCCGACTTTCAGCTCGCTGGTTTTGCCCAGTTTGGCGACGGGCAGGTTGCTGGCCTCGATCTTCAGCACGGCAATGTCGGTCTTGGCGTCAGCGCCCAGCACCTTGGCGCGAAATTCCCGCCGGTCAGTCAGCTTGACGCTGACTTCCTTGGCACCGCGTACGACGTGGGCGTTGGTCAAAATAATGCCGTCAGCGCTGACGATAAAGCCCGAACCCTGGCCGCGCGTGGGCATTTCCTGGGGCGCGCTTTGGCCGCCCCGGCCCGCGCCCGGATGCTGGCCCTGACCTTGCTGGAAGCGGCGCAGCAATTCGCCCAGCGGGCCATTGAGCGGGTCGTCCTGGCTGTCGTCACCGCCGTCCTGCGCCAACGGCGAATCATTCGACACCTTGCTGGTGCCGATCACGCTGATATTGACGACCGACGGGCCGTAGCGTTCGGTAATCTGCGAAAAGTCGGGCAGCGCCATTGGGTTGGCCGTGGCGCTGGCCACCAGGGCAGGCGGCGACATGGCGGCATTGGCCGCGGTATGCGCAGCATTGAAAGCGCCGACACCGGCACCCCCGATGGCACCCGCAGCCAGCAGCGCAACGACCAGGCCGGTTTTGTTCAGGGAAGCGGATTTCATGGCGGTATTCCTTGCATTGACAAAAAGCACACGTTGGTGCCGATGCAATGAACTATGGACAGCCAGGCTTAGACGAAACTTAAACCCGAAGCGGCGCGGCAAAGCGCACTTCGACCTTCAGCCCGCCCAGGCGTTCCGAGTCGCCCAGCACCAGCAGCGCGCCGTGGCGGTCGGCAATGGCCCGCGCAATCGCCAGCCCGAGTCCGCTGCCGGCTTCCTGCGCCGTATCGCTGGCGCGAAAAAAACGGTCGAATACGCGCGGGCGGTTTTCCGGTGCAATACCCGGCCCGCTGTCTTCGACCGTCAGCACCGGCTGGCCTTGCTGCACATCGAACGACACATCGACCTGGCCGCCCGGCGGCGTGTACTTGACGGCGTTTTCCAGCAGGTTGCGCAGCAGGATGCGCAGGGCTTCCGGCTGTCCCTTGAGCGTTGGCATTTGCTGCGCCGTGGGGCTGTCGGCCAGACCCAGATCCATGTTTTTGAGCCGCGCTTGCGGCAGCACATCGGCCACGGCCAGCGTGATGACGCTTTGCAGATCCACCGGCTCGGCCGCATCCGACGCCTGGGCCGAACCGGCTTCTTCGCGCGCCAGCAGCAGCAACTGCTCGACGCCCCGGATGGCGCGGTCCAGCCCCAAATTCAGCCGCGCGACAGCGGCTTCGCGCGCGGCCGGGTCGGCATCCACACGGCGCAAGGCCTGCGCCTGCAGTTTGAGCGCGGTCAGCGGCGAGCGCAGTTCGTGCGCGGCATCGGCGACAAAGTTTTTCTGCGCTTCAAACGCCTGACGCACACGGCCAAACAACAAATTGAGTTCATCGACCAGCGGCCGCACTTCGTCGGGCAAGCCGACATCTTCCAGCGGCGAAAAATCATTGGCGGCGCGGCTGGCGACGACGCGGCGCGTTTGCTCGATGGGCGCCAGCGAGCGCCTGATGATCCACCACACCGCCAGCATCAAGAGCGGCGTAAGCCAGGCGAAGGGCAGCACGGCGCGCAGCGCCAACGCCCGTGCGCGGGCGGTGCGCGCGCTCAGGTCTTGCGCAATCTGCACCGTCTGCAAAGGCGTTTGCAGCGTGTACACCCGGTAGCGGTTGCCGTGCGCCTCAACATCTGAAAAACCCAGCACGGCGCGCGGCGGCAGCGCCGAATGGTTGGAGCGAAAAATCTGCGTGCCGTCCTGGCCCCAGATCTGTACGAACAGGTCGTAACTTGCGTCTTCGGGTGGCCCGTCCGGTGGCAGGCCCAGCGGAATACCGCCGCGCAGCGACAGCGCCGTCTGCTGCAAATGGTCGTCAAACAGCGCATCGGCCTGGCGCAGCGCACCCCGGTAAGCCGTCACGGCTTGCACCACGGCAGCCAGCAAAATGGCCACCAAAATAAACCCCAGCAAGCGCCGCTTGAGGGAATGCGCCCCCACGCTTGCCACTTCATGTGCTGCACTTCGTGCGGACGGGGCTGGGTTGGGCTGGGCCGGCCCGGCGCTGTGGCCGTCATGCACCGTTTTCATTCCTTGGGCACCACGTAGCCCAGCCCGCGCACCGTCTGGATGAAGTCGTTACCGAGTTTTTTGCGCACGCCGTGGACATAGACCTCGACTGCGTTGCTGCTGATGTCGTCCTTCCAGCTGAACAGCTTTTCTTCGAGCTGCGCGCGCGACAGCACCGCGCCGGGGCGGGCGATCAGCGCTTCCAGCACCGCCCATTCCCGCGCCGACAGCGACACCGGCTGGCCGTGCAACGTGGCTTCGCGCGTCGCCGGGTTCAGGCTGACGCCCTTGTGTTCAAACACCGGCTCGCCCCGGCCCGCGCTGCGGCGCAGCAGGGCACGAATGCGCGCCAGCAACTCGTCAATGTCATAGGGTTTGAGCACGTAGTCGTCGGCCCCGGCATCCAGCCCGGCGATGCGGTCAGCCACGCCGTCGCGGGCCGTGGCGACCAGCACCGGCACGGTGGCGCGGCGCTGGCGCAGGGCGCGCAGCACGTCCAGACCGTCGCGTTTGGGCAGGCCCAAATCGAGCAACACCAGGTCGTATTGCTCGCTTTTCAGCGCCGCGTCGGCCATGGCGCCGTCGCGCACCCAGTCCACGGCGTAGTGCTCGGCGCGCAGCACTTGCAGCACCGCCTCGCCAATCATGGCGTCGTCTTCAACCAGCAGTAAGCGCATGGGCGTTTCCTTGAAGTGGCACAGTCTGAGGCGTACAGCTTAGACGGGACTTAAAACGGACGCTTCGCCGCCGGTTGGATGGTGGCGAAGCGTCCGGGTGTGGCTTTAATGCTTCTTTTTTGATAGCTTGCAGCGCAGGCAGGACATGCGCTACAGGCTTTTTTTACTTAAATAACGCCCATTTCAAGCCGTTCAGTCGGCGTTTCGCCGCCATACCAGCCCGAGCGCGGTAAATTTCTGCCAGGTCGTGGCGCGCTCGTCAGACAGCACGTCCAGAAAGTCCGACAAGCGCTTGGACTTGGCCATGGTGTAGAACGTCAGCACCAGCGCCAGCACAAAGACGATGGCAAAAATCCACAGCTTGCGGCCCATCGGCGCGTCGGCCTCGGCCAGCAGGTTCATGCCCAGGAAACCCGTCGTCACCGTGCCGATCAGGCCGAAAATGGTCACCACGGTCAGGCGCACGACGGTGTTGGCCTGGCGGCGCAGGCTGTCGGCGTCCAGGTAGTTGTTCATCTCGTTGATGCGTTCTTTGACCTCAAGGTACAGCGAATCGACCTCAAGGTGGCCGGCGCACAGGCGAAACAGCGCGCGCACCTGGCCTTGCTCGGAAATGTCATGAAACCAGTAACGGTGCGTGAAGCGCAAAAAACTGGCAAAGCTGGCGCGTATCGTGCGCTTGAAGGCACGCACGCTGGCCGCGTCGGCAATGTCCAGGTTTTTCAGCGCCTCGGCCAGCCGGTCCGAGAACATCAGCAGCGCCGCCTTCTGAAAATGGGCAATCAAAAACAGCAAAAAATGCTGGTGCCGGAACTGCGCCAGCACACCGCGCTCCGGGCAGACAAAAAACGCGCTGTTCGCATCGCCCAGCACCAGGAGGTTATGGCCGCTGCACAAATAGCGCGTGTGGGGCGCGGCGCCGCCTTGGCCCCAGAAGCGGTCGTAGCAAAAGCGCCTTTCAAAGTCGCCCGGCTGGGCTTCGGCGTAAGGCGTGCGGGTGTCTGCGGTGGCGTCGGGTGGCCCCAGCACCAACGCCAGGCGGATGAAGTCGTTGCGGCTCACGTCAAGCGGACGGTCGACGGCCAGAAAGGCCAGTTGCGGCATGCGGTAGTACTCGATCTGCCGGTAGCGCAGGCTGCCGGACTTGCCCGAGTGGTCGCCCACCAGCGGTTCGAGCAGCCAGGCCCAGTGCGCGGCCACGCGCGGCGCGCGGTGCTGGCTGACATGCGCCATGAAAACCTCGCGCTGGCCGGCGTCCGACTGCGCCAGCACCTGGCCGCCCTGGCCCAGCCATTCGGCGCTGAGCAGGCAGTGCTGGGCGTTGCCATCGGCGTCCCAACTGGCCGGGTAGCCACGGCCAAAGCGGTACAGCAGCTCTTGCGCCTGCACCAGCGGCAGGTCGCTGGCGCTGATTTCGACGTTCAGCAGCACCAGATCCAGGTCAAGAAAAAAGTACAGATCAACATGCGTGATGTCCAGCATGACGGGCGCCGCGCCCGGATGCGTCACGACGCGCAGGCCCTTGACATCGCTGCGGCGAAACACCCGCATCGGCGAGCCGGCGGTGGCGACCGCGCCGGGCTGGCTGCGCCCCTCGCCGTACAAAAACCGCTGCACATAAGGCAAAAAGCTGACGAACTCGTTGTAGTGGCGCTCGTGAAAGCGGCCGCTGCCCGGGCTGTATTCATCGACCACCTCGCGCCAGGGCGATGCCTCGCCCATGCTTGCCAGCAACTCCCAGGGCTTGGCATGCCGGCCTTCGGAGCCCTGCACCGGCATCAGCCGCAAAGGCCAGAGCAAGACCTGCCGGAACTGTTTGACGCAGATTTCGGGGGCCTCAGTGGACATGGGAATGGACATGGCAATGGCCTTGCGGGATGTGGGGCAGGCAGTGTACGGGGAATGCCTGACAGCATCGGTTTGGGCGCGACCGCTAAAGAACTGCGCCACATCGTTGGCGCAGTGATTCATCATCGCGCCATGAATCTTGAGATCGCGCCACTCCATGAAATCGCATCGCCGGATGATCTGCTGCAAAGCATTCAACAGGCTGCTGCGGGGCTGACACTGGCGCAATTGCTAAACCGGCATGCCGCCTGTGCTCCGGCGCTAAGGACAACGGGTGATTTCATAAGAGCCGAGCTTCAAGACAAGCGGATGACAACCCAAGGATGCCTGGCCTGGACTGGGAGAAATGCAGCGCTTCACAGAACAGGCTGGGTGCCTTGCCGTTGGCGCTTCATTAGACTGAAGGTTTGGGTTTTGAATTTAGTAGCAGGGGTCGTCAGTCCACTTGTCTGACTGTGAGCATGCCGTTGCCATTTGGAGCAACCTCGGGTCTGGTGCAGGTATCGCCCTCGCACGTAAGTGTCCATTGGCGAGCCCGAGGGCTTTCACCTTTCAAGCACTTCAGCATGAACGCTACGTCGTAGCCTACGGATGTCTTTCGAATTTCTGCCTCAACCGGGTCATCATTAAAGACACCACGCGTGCTGCAATAGTCATTTGTCTGTCGTCCGTCCAAGGAAACCTTTCCTTGCATGATGCCATTTGCCGCAATTGTGTTGACATCAATCCGGACATCACCCGAGTATTTGCGCCCGCTGTTCATGCTTGTGAAGTCCCAGCCTCCGACCAGCTTGAAGGGTTTGAAGGCGTCATTGGCAGGAGTCGGCTCTGCTGCGAGAGCGGATGTACATCCGAGCAGGCATGAGACCAGCGTTGCTGCGATCAGTTTTGGAGAGTACATTTTTGGTCCTTGTGAAACGTCTCAATGACACAAAAGCCTTCAAATCAAATCGAAGGCACATGGAATTCAAGCCAGACGCAACGCGATGCCCAAAATCAGACAAGGCCTGAAGCGGCATGCCGAAGTGGATCAGCTCGAAAAAGTGGTCAGGCCGCCCCCGTGTTGCCTGACTGTTTGGGTCTGATGCCATACAGAGCAGCGGCAATCCGGGAGAAGAACCCCACAGCCAATGACTCCGGCGTTCCTGATGTTCATGTTCGCTAACGGTATACCTAATAGCCCTAGCAAGGCAAGAGCAGAACTCGCATAAAACAGCTGGCGCACCCACCGCATGCGCCCAGTCTCCGGAACTGCAAACGCAGCAAACAAGGCCCCCGAGGAAAGAATACGGCCCACGCCAAAATGTCCGGAGTAGACGATAGACATCCAAGTGATCGAAAAGACCACCGCTGCCCATGCGGTAGCTGCCATCTCGCGCTGGCAGCTGAGCGTCAATACCTAAACGAACTGATGAAGTGAACGCGGCACACAGGCTCATGAAGATCACGCCAAGCAGTGCCAACGGTTTTCTCTGCGCAGATGTGGCCAAGTGGATGCCTGCCGTGAAGGCAACCATTGCGGGTGCAATTGCGAGAATCACAATTTCCATGAGCGTGAACCAAGGATCCTGAATCTGCTTGTCTGGCGACGGCAGGAAGAGCAGTCCGACGCTGAAGACGGCCGAACAGGTTCTTCGCATCCGGGCAGCACATCCTTGATGCGTTCCCATTGATCATCCCTGAGTGCCTGTCTTGGGGTTATGCGTGCCCAAATAAAGTGAGCATCGTCCTGTTCAAGCCCTTCGGCCTTGCTTTCAATTGATGACACGCCCTGATCCTGATTTTTACGACCCATCAAGGTTTTGATACCACTCGGCATAAGGCGTATTTTTGACAAGATGCCGGTTGAAATCCTGGACACCATCCGTCCACCAGACAGGGCCGCGCTCGCCCAGAGAGATTTTTGCGGCATTGACTTCGGCGCGGGCTTGCGCAAGCGCGTGCGCATCCTGGCTACCCAGCGCAGTCTTCACGGCGCGCCGGGCATTCATCAGCTGCTGCACCAGTTCGCCGCGCACGGCGTCAGACAAGGCCGGATTGGTGGCCCGCCAAAGCCGTCCGCGAACCACAAAATAGCGCCCGTCAGGCGTGGTGGGTAGGTTCATGAAAGGGCGCTCCGCAAAGGGCTTCGTCTTTATAGAAATACAGCAACTTGTTCATGCGGGATTGGCGCGTGATTTGTGTATGTGTTGATGACTATGAAAAGCATAGCTGACAACGCACGCACAGCCTGCGCAGGCGGCACATTTTGTATGAAATTTGGCATTTCTGGCTGCTACCGGCCTCATCTGCGGAATCAATTCAAGCCTGCGAAGCAGGTTGCACTTGCATGAACGGCGGTTCGGCAGTTTCAGCATTTTAAAAAGAAGAACCCAGTCGCCAAAGCCAGGCCGCAGACACTGATCAGAAGCATGCCCACGATCCCGACAGCGATGAGGGCAGTGCGCTTGAACCGGCCAGTGCCCCGTGACCGCTTGACAACGAAATACAGCAGCCCTCCACCGAGCGCCACACCCAACGCCACAACAAGCCAGCCCAACGCGTTCACACTGGGATCTTTTGGCCCAAACTCAGCTGGACACTGGCGCATGGCAAATGAGGGGGCGCAGAGCGCTGTAAAAAGCCACACGAGGCAGAAGCGCCTGAATGAATGCCGCCCATTTTTCATATAGCTCCATAAATTTTTAGGCAGCCACCGACGCACGGATAAATCGCTCGGATTTGATCCCTATGAAACGGTCAAAGATGCCGCGGTGTGCGTGATAAGGCCATTGGTCCTGGCGCTGATAGAAACCAGTGACCAAACGTCCAGCTTGGCCAGTGCATATTTTCGCGCAAGACTCTTGGCTTGCATGGCCTTGCCTGCGCCTGAGTTGCCGAAAATGAGAAGTTTTATGGCTGGCTAACGCCTGAATTAAGCCGAGCCGCGAAGCGGCTTCGGCTTGAATGAATTGTTAGACATGGCTGCGCAATGACGCAATGCCTCAATGTCTCCGGACACGATCAGCTCTAGATGTTGGGTAATCTTATCAACGGGCCAGTCCCACCAGGCAAGCGACTCCAATGCAAGGACAGCATCCGGCTCAAACCGTTGTTTGATGGGCTTGGCGGGGTTGCCACCCACGATGGTGTATGCGGGAACATCCGAGACGACGACAGACCGCGAGGACACAATGGCGCCGTTGCCAATTTTGACGCCGGGCATGATCAGCGCCTCGAAGCCAATCCAGACGTCATTGCCAATAACCGTGTCACTTTTGTAGGGCAAATCCCCGGAGTTGGGCATGACCTTTTCCCAGCCGTTGCCGAAGATCTGAAATGGATAAGTGGAGGCGCCGGATAGCTTATGGTTGGCGCCGTTCATGAGGAACTTTACGCCCCGAGCGGTGACGCAGAACTTGCCGATGATCAGTTTGTCGCCGATGAATGGAAAGTGGTAAAGAACATTGCGCTCAAAGTTCTCTGAGTCATCTGGATCGTCGTAGTAGGTGTAGTCACCGACAATGATGTTGGGGCTTTTCACGGTGTTCTTGATGAAGCACACCTGTGGAAAGCCAGCCATTGGATGTTTGAACCGCCCCGGGTTTTGAGGAGGCTGGGTGGTTTAAGTCAGGCCGTTGTGGCGGCCTGATTGGCGAGTTGCCTGTAGTAGTTTGCCTCAGCTTCTGCCGGAGGGATATACCCGATGGGTTCAAGCAGCCTGTGGTGGTTGAACCAAGACACCCATTCGAGGGTGGCCAGCTCCACCGATTCCTTGGTTTTCCAGGGTGCCCGGCGGTGGATCAGCTCGGCCTTGTACACCCCATTGATCGTCTCGGCCAGGGCGCGTTGTCGTAACTGTCGCCCTTGCTGCCCACTGAGGGCTCGATGCCGGCCTCGGCCAAACGCTCGCTGTAGCGGATGCCGACGTATTGCGACCCACGGTCAGAATGATGGATCAACGCCCCGTCGCGCTCGGGCTGCCGGGCGTACAGCGCCTGCTCCAAGGCATTCAACACAAAGTCCGTTCGCATGGAACTGCTGCCCGCCCACGATGCGTCGGGCGTACACGTCGATCACAAAGGCCACGTACAGCCAGCCCTGCCAAGTCGAGACGTAAGTGAAGTCCGAAACCCAAAGTTGATTCGGTCGATCGGCCCTGAACCGCCGATTGACTCGGTCTAGCGGACATGCCGTCTTACGGTCGCTGACGGTGGTTCGCACCACCTTGCCCCGCATGACGCCACGCAGGCCCAGGCGGCGCATGAGCCGCTCCACGGTGCAGCGTGCCACGACCGTGCCTTCCCGTCTCAATTGCATCCAGACCTTATCGGCACCGTAGACGTGCAGGTTAGCCTGCCAAATCCGCTCGATGTGGGGCGCAAGTTCCGCATCGCGCTTGGCACGGCAACTCAGCCGCGTACCGCCTGTACCCTGATGGGGCGATCTGCAACACCTTGCAAACCGACTCGACCTCATGTGTGTGGCGGTAGTGGTCGATGAAGGCCCTCACGACTTCAGTCGGCGGCCCGGCTCCGCCTGGGCAAAAAAAGCACTCGCCAGCTTCAGGATCTCGTTGGCTCGGCGCAGTTCCTTGACCTCGCGCTCCAGCGCTTTCATTCGTTCGTGCTCGGACGTGGTCGTGCCTACCCTGGCGCCGGTATCAACTTTGTCGCGCTTGACCCATTCGTTCAGCGTCTGGGGCACGCAGCCGATCTTGGGGGCAATGGATTCGATGGCAGCCCACAGCGACGGTTACTCGCCACGGTGCTCTTGCACCATGCGCACTGCACGTTCGCGCACTTCAGGGAAAAACTTGTTCGACTTCTTCATGGCTCAATCCTCTCAGAGATTTGAGCCTCCTCAAAACCCGGGGCGGTTCAGGATGAGAATGGAGAGCGAAAGTCGGGTTGTCCTACGTGTGGTCGTGCATTTGGTGGATAAGATGCCAGACAACTTTAAGGAAATACATGACCGACCCCAGAAATGTTGCGCACGACAAGAAGGTGCATCAGGAGAAAAAGCATAGCGGCGAAGAGATTGCGCCAGGCTCGGATCAAACACCGCAGCCAGGTAAAAAAACCCACATGGAACATCACGCGTCTGACGTAGAAAAGGTACCTGACGAAGCGGCACCGCTGCCCACAGAAGAGAAGCCGCTCAATTGATTTCGTTGACGTAAAAGGTGGACTGCCTCGGTGCTGTGTTTCCGAGGCCTAACGTTGAAGTTCAGTGGTTGCGAAGCAATCCACTGCAACGCCCGGTTAGAACGCTGAGGGTGAAACCAGCATGCCTGGCAAACCACTGCGGCGCGCAAGCGCCAACACCACACCAAGACGACCCGCCAGAACAGGCAGTACTGCAAAAAAGATAGCTGGCTGCGCAGGCAGGACGTGCGCCAGCGGTAGTTTTCGCATGAACTTCGGCATGTGATGACTTGCAAACCTGACGTATATTGGACGACGCCATCTTATAGCTACAGCACTGCCTAATGCCGTACCATTTGTTCGACAGGCCACATTTTTCCTCAGAGCCAAATGCTTCTCAGCATTTAGGAAAGCCTGAAATTTCGCGGATCAACTTTGCGGGCTAAATTGCAAACTCCACAGCATTCAGTTATTCTGATGCAGGCCATTCGGTCTGCCCCAGATAAACCCGAATCATCAGCGAGAAATTCCCGCTGATGCCACAAAAATCACCCCAGCCGCACCCGGTGCCGCGCGATTTGCGCCCGTACCTGACTTGGCGCGGTGCCGCCCAGCACATTGCGCGCATTCAATGAGCCGCGCAGGCTAAGCACTTCGTACACATCTTTTTCAATTGACGGGTTGAATTCCTGCAGCACGGCCAGCGGCAGTTCTGACAAATCCACCTGGTGCTCGGTGGCGGCCTTGACGGCGTGGGCAACGGTTTCGTGGGCGTCGCGAAACGGCAGGCCTTTTTTCGTCAGGTAGTCGGCCAGGTCGGTCGCCGTGGCGTAGCCGCGCAAGGCGGCGCGTTCCATCGCTTCGGGCTTCACCGTGATGCCTTCGACCATTTCGGCAAAAATGCGCAGCGTGTCTTTCAGCGTGTCCACGGTGTCGAACAGCGGCTCCTTGTCTTCCTGGTTGTCCTTGTTGTAGGCCAGCGGCTGGCCTTTCATCAAGGTGATCAGGCCCATCAGGTGGCCGACGACACGGCCCGTTTTGCCACGCGCCAGTTCGGGCACGTCGGGGTTTTTCTTCTGCGGCATGATCGACGAGCCGGTGGTGAAGCGGTCGGCAATGTGGATGAAGCTGAAGTTCTGGCTCATCCACAAGATCAGCTCTTCGCTGAAGCGGCTGATGTGAATCATTGCCAGGCTGGCGGCGGCGGTGAATTCGATGGCAAAGTCGCGGTCGCTGACGGCGTCCAGGCTGTTTTGGCAAACCTGCGGCTGGCCTTGCTCATCGACCATGCCCAGCGTCGTGGCGACGCGCTCGCGGTCTAGCGGGTAGCTGGTGCCGGCCAGTGCGGCAGCGCCCAGCGGCAGGCGGTTGACGCGGCGGCGCACTTCCCCCATGCGTTCGGCGTCGCGGCTGAACATCTCGACGTAGGCCAGCATGTGATGGCCGAAGCTGACCGGCTGCGCCACCTGCAGGTGCGTGAAGCCGGGCAGGATGACTTCGACGTTTTTTTCGGCGATCTCGACCAGCGCTTTTTGCAGGTCCACCAGCAAGCCGCCGATCAGATCGATTTCGCCGCGCAGCCACAGGCGCACGTCGGTGGCGACCTGGTCGTTGCGCGAACGGCCGGTGTGCAGGCGCTTGCCGGGGTCGCCGACCAGCTGGGTCAGGCGCGCTTCGATGTTCAGGTGAACGTCTTCGAGGTCGAGCTTCCATTCAAACGCGCCGGATTCGATTTCGGCGGTGATTTTGGCCATGCCTTGCTGGATGGCGGCATGGTCGGCGGGCGCGATGATATGCTGCGCGGCCAGCATGTCGGCATGGGCCAGCGAGCCGGCAATGTCGGCTTGCCACAGGCGTTTGTCGAAGAACACGCTGGAGGTGTAGCGCTTGACCAGATCGCTCATGGGTTCGGAAAACAGGGCAGACCAGGCTTGGGATTTTTTGTCGAATTGGTTCATGGCGGGCTTTCTGGTTGGGGCCAACTGGCGGCAGGTTAAAGACAGTGTGCGGTGCTGGAACGACGGCAGGCTGCGTTCTGGCGCGCCATGCGGCGGTAAATGGGTGAAAGTGGGTAGAGAAGAGCTTGCGTCCAGGGCGCAAGCGCCGTGGCCGGTGCAATACGGGTCTGGACAATTTTATCTGCGCGCTTTTGTTGCTAAAAAAGTATCCGAATGAATCACGCAACCGTTGCCTTTTCTAATGAAACCAAACGCTGCTCCGCTTAATTTCAAGGACTCCACGCTGCAGGGCGGCTTGATGCCGGCTGACGCTGGCAGCGTGTCGCCGCTGGTGCCGCGCGCCAGCATGTTTGACGCTTGCCATGTCGGCGTGGTGCTGCGGGTGGTGCTGTTTGTGCAAATCGTGGTGGCAGTGGGCGCAATGTTTGGCACGGCTGAGCCGCTGGACTGGTTGCTGCAGTTTTCTTTGCTGACGGGCGGTGCGCTGCCGGCGACGCTGGTCTGGCTGATTGCGATCTGCGCCTTCAAGAGGGGCTTGAGCCGGCTGGCCGCTTCTTTGCAGTGGCTGGTGGGCACGCTGCTGGGCGCGGTGGCGGGCCTGTATGGCTGCGGTCTGCTGGCGCTGATGGGGCTGCTGCAGCCGGCGCAGTGGTGGGCCAGTGCGGCGGGCGGTGCGCTGCTGTCGGCGCTGGTGCTGCAAGGACTTTTCTGGCGGGCCAAGGCCCGAACGCCTGCCGCCACGGCAGCGCGGCTAGCCGAGTTGCAGTCGCGCATCCGGCCGCATTTTTTGTTCAATACCCTGAACAGCGCGATTGCCTTGGTGCGCGCCGAGCCGCGCAAGGCCGAAGCGGTGCTGGAAGATTTGGCCGAATTGTTTCGCAGTGCGCTGGCCGACCCGGCGGAGTCGGTCACGCTGGGGCAGGAAATTGCGCTGGCGCAGCGCTATCTTGCTATTGAGCAGATCCGCTTTGGCGACCGGCTGCGCGTTCAGTGGCGCCTGGACGCCAGCGCCGACACGGCCCGGCTGCCGCCCTTGCTGCTGCAGCCACTGGTTGAAAATGCCGTGCGTCATGGGGTCGAACCCAGCGCCAGCGGGGCAGAACTGAAGATTTCGACGCTCAGGCGCGGCAGCACCGTGGTCATCAAAGTCACCAATTCCGCACCCGCCGGCGCGGGCCAGCCGGGCCACGGGCTGGCGTTGGCCAACGTGCGCGAGCGGCTGTTTTTGTTGCACGATGTGCAGGCCCAGTTCAAAACCGCATTCAAAGACGGCCTGTTTCAGGTCAGGCTGGAGATTCCCTTATGAACACATTGAAGCTATTGCTGGTCGACGACGAAGCCCTGGCGCGCGCGCGTCTGCGCACTTTGCTGGCCGATTGCGCTGCGCCAACGGCGGTGGTGACTGCCGAGGCCGCCGATGCAGTGCAGGCCATGCACGCGCTGCAGCACCAGTCGTTTGATGCGGTGCTGCTGGATATTCACATGCCCGGCACTGACGGCATGGCACTGGCGCAGGCCATCGCCGCCTTGCCCAGGCCGCCTGCGGTGGTGTTTGTGACGGCGCATTCCACGCATGCCGTGCAAGCCTTTGAGCTGGCAGCGGTGGACTACCTGACCAAGCCGGTGCGGTTAGAGCGCTTGCAGCAGGCGCTACAAAAAGTAGAGCGGCTTGCGCAGGCGGGGCTTGCGCAACAGCCTGAAAAGGCTGAAGAAACCTTGATTATTCAGGACCGGGGCCGAACCGAACGGCTGCCGCTTTCCGAGGTGCTGTATTTCAAGGCAGAACTCAAATACATCACCGTGCGCACTGCGCGCCGCAGCTACATTCTGGACGGTTCGCTGAACGAGCTGGAAGTACGGCACGCCGGCCAGTTCATGCGGATTCATCGCAATGCGCTGATTGCGCGGCGCGCGGTGCGGGCGCTGGAAAAGCATTTTGACCCGGAAGAGGGCGAAGGCTGGGCGGTGCGGCTGAACGGCATTGACGAGCTTTTGGCGGTGTCGCGCCGCCAACTGGGCGCGGTGCGGGAAGCCATCGTGGCGTGATTGCTGATGAAATACAGGCCGACCCGCGCCCGGCTGCCCCTGCGTCTTGATGCGCGCCGTCGTGCGCCAAGGGTGGCGTCCTATGGTTTTTTATATTTATTTCGGGTGCAATAAAGCCACGTTCAGCGCCATGAAAACCCAAGCGTCTGGCTGGCGTGTCCCCCCCCAGGTTGATGAGGAAAAATATGACAGAGACAAGTGCTGAAAAAACAGTGGAAGTGGTTCCAACCAAGGCGGATGAGCTGCCCCAGAGCATCACCGAATTTCCGGAGCCCGAGCGGCTGCTTCTTCACATGCCGGTGGATGTGCGCAATATGTCGCTGGTCGTGCTGTCGATTTTGGCCAGCCTGTTCGTGCTGCAGTGGGCGCGGGCGGTGTTTGTTCCCATCATGCTCAGCGTGCTGTTCAGCTATGCGTTTTCTCCACTCATCAACTGGCTGGAGATCAAGCGTGTGCCGCGCTGGTTGAGCTCGGCGGTGCTGCTGCTGGGGCTTCTCGGCTTCATGGTGCTGGGCGCTTATTCGCTGCGGATTGAGGCCGGGCGACTGGTCGAGGCCTTGCCCGCCGCCGCGCAAAAGCTGGGGCAGGCGCTTAAATCAAGTCCCGGCAAAACTGACAGCGCGCTGGAAACCGTGCAGAAAGCTGCCGCCCAGATTGAGCAGGCCACGCGTGACAGCGCGGCTACGACCGGCCCTAACCGGGGCGCGACCCGTGTGGTGATCGAGGCGGCGCGCTTCAACATCAAGAACTACCTGTGGACTGGTACCGTGGGCCTGATGACGCTGATCGGACAGATCACGGTGGTAGTTTTTCTGACGTATTTCCTGATGCTTTCGGGCGACACCTTTCGCCGCAAGATGATCAAGCTGGCCGGCTCCAGCCTGACACGCAAGAAAGTCACGCTGCAGGCGCTGCATGAAATTGCGGAGCAAATCCAGCGTTATCTACAGGTGCAACTGCTGACCAGCGCGCTGGTGGGCATCTTGACGGGGCTGGCGCTGCTGGCGCTGGGGCTGGAAAACGCCGCGGTCTGGGGCGTGGTGGCCTGCGTACTTAACCTGGTGCCTTACGTGGGGTCGCTGATTACGGGCGCTGCGTCGGCGCTGGTGGCGTTTTTGCAGTTTGGCTCTATCAACATGGCGGTGGCAGTCGGCAGTGCCTCGGTGGTGATCCACACGCTGGTGGGCAACTTGCTCACGCCCTGGCTGACCAGCCGGGCCAGCCGGCTCAGTCCGGTCGCGGTGTTCATGGGCTTGCTGGGCTGGGGCTGGTTGTGGGGCGTGTGGGGACTGCTGCTGGGTATTCCGATTTTGATGATCGTCAAGTCGGTGTGTGACCGGGTCGAAGACTTGAAGCCGATTGGGGAGTTTTTGGGGTCTTGACTTTTGCAGTTCAGCCCATTAATTCGCCACCGAATGAGGAGCTTGACGACTCAACGCTCTTTTTGTCTTCTGCAGGGCCTGTGGAGACAAAAAATGATGCTTTCAGGCCTCTGGCGCAGGTGGCGTAAGCACAAGCAGCTATTATTTAAATAGCAAAAATCAATTTTTTGATTTTTGCTTCATCCGGTGCAGGCTGCCTTACAGCCATGCCGCCCAGTGGTTGTCCAGCTTGATACCGGGAAGCGATGAAGACGCCAGCCCGCCACCGCTGCCCTGCGCCAGCGCGGCGACCCGGCCACCGGCCCACAGGCGGGCGCTGCCGGCTGAGCCGTGAACTGCCGCCGTGCTCAAGGCGCAAGCTTCTTCCAGCGGCAAAAAATCGTCCCAAGCGCCATCGGCCTGCCACAAGGCAATGCCATTGGCACGCGGGCAACTGACGGCAAAGCGTCCCTGCGCAAAGGCAATGTCGCCGCCATAGCCTTTGAGCGACTGGCCAGCACTGGCCGCATGGGTTTTGAGTTGCCGGCCGTCAAAAACTGCCAGCACAGGCGCAGCTGCCTTGGCGACCGGGTCGTCATGCTCGGCCTGCAGCGCAATGCCCAGCAAACGTTCGCCGGAATCACTGCCTTGAATCGCCGGCCCCCACGCCATATGGCGCAGGCTCAGCCGCTTGTCAGTCAGTCGCCACTGGCCCAGCAGTTGACCGGAACGCGTATCGATGCGCACCAGCGACGAATCCATGCGCCCATATGAATCTTGAGCCGGCTACTTTCGGGCCGTGCCGCAATGCCGCCATTGGCCACCAGCAGGCTGCCGGGGCCAGCGTGGCTTCGTAGAACACCACGTTGTTGAACGTCTGGTCGTCTACCTCCGGGCCTGGTCCACGGGCGCCACGCGGCGCAGCCAGGCAGTCTTTTTGGCCGGGCGTACAGGCTTCCTGCGCAAACAGCGTGGAGGTGATGCCCATGTCGCCCTGAAAAGCACTGCCGGTCTGATGCGCGAGCGACGCCACATTGGCCTTCCAGCCAAAGCGGCCGGTGCGCATTTGCTGCGATGGCGCGTCCCAGACGGTGTTGACTTTGCCGCGCACTGCGCCGCCTGCCGCCGCCTGTTGCTGTGCGTTGCGCAAAATTTCTTCCTCCGGAATCGCTTCGAGCAGCCCGACGCCGGCCATTTGCGGCGCGATGCGCGGGCTGATCATGACGCCCTTGGCCATCGGGCCGTAGTTGAGCTGGCTGAAGCCGTAACGCGGCTTTTGCAACTGGTACGGCGTGCCATCGGCAAACTTGCCCTGCACCATGTCGTAGCGCAGCGAAATCTGGCCTTCGGGCTGCACACCCAACACCGAGAAGTTGGAAAACTGGTCGCCATAAACCGGGTCGGGCAGTGGCCCGCCTTGCGCGTTTTTGCCGGGAATGGACAGCCGTATCAGCAACCCCACGGGTTGCTCTTTCAGCCCACGGCTGAAGTCTGGCGGTGCGCCGCGCCCGTCCTGCACATGGCAGCCGCCGCAGGAGCGGGCAATGAAATGCGGCCCCAAACCGTCGCGCGCCGTGGTGGAAGCCGGGGACTGCACCCAGTTGCGCCTGAAAAATGAGTTGCCAATCACAAAACGCGTGCGTTCTTCATCGGGCAGGTTGGCCAGCGGAAATGAAAATGCATTGCGGCCCGTGGCAAACACCGTGGTGTCGCCGCCGGTTTTTTCATCATCCGGCGCGGGCGTGGCCCTGACTGTGAGCGCCGCCGCAGTTGCAAGCACGCCCAGCGCGACCAGTCCGGTGCGAAAGGGGTTTTTGAAGCGGGAAGTCAACTGCGTGCCAACCTCAGGATTTGCCCAGCGTCAGCCGGGTGATGCCCGCTGCATTGGCCGCCGTGACCAGCGCCTTGCTTTGCGCGACCAGGCTGTCGATGGTGGCCTGGATGCGCAGCCGGCCTGGCGCGTCTTTGGCTCCGGTGATTTCCCGGTCAAACGGTGCCTTGATGGTTTGCGCGGCGGCCACCGACGCCGCAATCTGGCGTGACGTGCTTTCAGCCAGCGCCGGATCTTTGGCTGCCACCAGGTCGCGCAGCGACGGCCCTTGCACCAGGCTGCCGTCGGCGCGCTTGTACTGGCCAAGCCAGACGTTTTGGATGCCCAGGGCGTTGTTCACCACGTCGCGGTGGGTGTTGTCTGAAAAGCAGGAATGCTCGTCTTCCTGATCCTGGCTGGCCAGCGCCACTTCCAGCCGTTCACCGGCCAGCTCGCCGCGCGAGAGCGAGCCCAGGCCGACGAACATCTTGCGTACTGACTCCATGCCGCCTTGCTCGAAGCGGGCGCGGTAGCTGCCTGCCGTGGGTGCCCATGATTTGGACACGAAACGCAGGTCATCGACCAGCAGTTCAGTGACCAGCTTGAGGTACTGGCGGCGCCGGTCTGCATTGGGTGTTTTGCCATCGACAAAGTCTTCAAAAGAACGCTCGCCTGGCCCGGTGGCGCTCAAATCCTGGCCCCAGAGCAAAAATTCGATGGCGTGCCAGCCGGTCGCGATGTTTTCTTCGCCATCGCGCTCGTTCAGGCCGGCCAATTGCTTTTTGCTGAGCACGATCTTGCGGTTATTGATGATGCCGGCGTTGGGCGCGTCCTTGACGGCGTCCACATAGGATTCGTCCATGGGCCAGGCATTGATACGGCCTTCGGGGCCGTTTTTGTCGTCGATGGGGCCGCCGTAAAAACGGAAGGCTTCGGTCTGGCCGTAAAACTCACGGGCATCCAGCCAGGCCTGGCGGGCAGCTTTCAGGCTTGATTCGGACGGTGCGTCTGTCAAGGCTTGCACGGCTTTTTGCAAACTGAGTGCGCTGTTCAGCGTGTCGTCGTAACTGGCCTGCACCAAGGCGCCGTATTGCTTGGTCACGGCAGCCGCCGTCACCGACTGTGCAGGCGCAGCCACCGCACTATTTTTTGCAGCCACAGATTGCGCCAACGCGGGTGCTGCCGCCAGAGGAAGGGCCAGCAGGATCGAAAGTAGCGCGGGTTTCATGGAAGTTCCTTGGTGTTCAGTCAGTAATGATGAACTGAATTGTACAAATGAGAATCATTCCAACATCAGGATGGCCAAAATATGATTTTGGTCGCGCCACGCGTTCACCAAACTTTGAGTCCTCTGTCACAGCGGCTACTGCATGCAGGGCAGTGCTTCGCGTAACGGAACGCATGAAGCCTGCTCAAGACGAAAACGGCGATAAAACACAAAGGATTCAAGTGTTTTAGCCGCTTTGCGCAATCAGTACAGGCGCAGCATGCTATTTAATTAGTAGCCCTAAATAAGGGGTGATGCCGCATTTCCATACACCCGCAGCACCGCGCGGGTTGGCAACGAATCGAATTCGACCCATTCTCCCCATGCGACGTGCTGGTCAGCCCTGGGGATTGCAGCAGCATCGGGCGCATCGCGCTGCCAATGCACGGTGATGTCATGCCCCTGCAGTTGCAAGCGCAGCTCCACCTTCGGCCAGTGTGCTGGCAGGCGCGGCGACAGCGACATCCGGCCGGGCTGCACCGCCAGGCCCAGCAGGGTTTCGACCGCCGCCCGGTACAGCCAGGCCGCCGATCCGGTGTACCAGCTCCAGCCGCCCCGGCCTACATACGGCGGCGCGCTGTAAACGTCGCCGGCGATGACATAGGGCTCCAGCTCGTAGACCGGGCCGCGTTCCGGGTGCGCGCTGCGGTGCGCCGGGCTCAGGTCTTGAAAACTGCGCCATGCGCCTTCAGTGTCGCCGCTCAGCGCCTGCGCCATCAGCGCCCACACGCCGGCATGCGAATACTGGCCGCCGTTTTCGCGCACGCCCGGCGGATAGGCCTGGATGTAGCCAGGGTTGTTGGCTGAATGCTGGAAGGGCGGGTCGAGCAGCCGCAGCAGGCCAGCTTTGTCATCGATCAGCTGATTGTTCAAGGCCAGCATGGCAGAAGTGGTGAAGGCGGGCGTCGACGCGCCGGACAGCACCGACCACGCCTGCGCGATCAGGTCGATGCGGCATTCTTCGTTGGCGTCCGAACCGAGCGGGTCGCCGTTGTCGAAAAAGGCACGGCGAAACCACGCGCCGTCCCAGCCGGCATCATGCAGCGCCGCCACCCAGCCCTTGCGCGCCTCCAGCCAGCGCTGGGCGCGGGCATCGTCGCCGCGCATTTGGGCAAACGGCACAAAGCCTTCCACCACGCTGCACAAGAACCAGGCCAGCCAGACGGATTCGCCGCGTCCCTCGTGACCGACGCGGTTCATGCCGTCGTTCCAGTCGCCCGTGCCCATCAGCGGCAAACCGTGGATGCCGACGGCCAGGCTTTTGTCAATGGTGCGGGCGCAGTGCTCGTATACGCTGGCCGTTTGTTCGCTGGTCTGGGGTGCGTAATAAGCATCTTCCGCACCTTCGGGAATCGGCGGGCCGTCAATGAAGGGCACGCTGTCGTCCAGCAGGTCAAAGTCGCCCGTGACCTGCAGGTAGTGGGTGCAGGCATAAGGCAGCCAGAGCAGGTCGTCTGAAAAGTGCGTTCGCACGCCTTCGCCGCCGGGGGCATGCCACCAGTGCTGCACATCGCCTTCGGGAAACTGGCGCGAAGCGTTGAGCATGATTTGCTGGCGCAGACGCGCCGGATCGACCAGCGCCAAGGCCATCGAGTCTTGCAGTTGGTCCCGAAAACCTGACGCGCCACCTGCCTGGTAGAAACCGGCCTTTGACCAGAGCCGGCACACCACGGTCTGGTAAAGCAGCCAGTGGTTGACCAGCGCGTCGAATTTGGCGTCAGGGGTTTTGACCTGCACTTTGTCAAGCAGCCCCGACCAGCCGGTTTTTACCTCGTCCAGCGCCTGGGCAGTGTCTTGCTGCGCCCAGTGGGCGGCCATCTGTTCGGCGGCGACAGGATTGGCCGCGTGACCGATCAGGAAACTGAACACCAGCTCGTCCTGGCCGGTCAGCGAAAAGTCGGCGCTCAAGGCGGCGCAGGGGTCAAAGCCATTGCCGCTGCGGCCGGCCAGGCTGGCGGGCAGCACCATGCGTCCGAGCGAGTCAAAGAACTCGCCCCGGTCGCACGTCCATTGCAGACTAGGTGCGCTGCCTGTCATGGCCAGAAACACCGTGCTGTCGCCGTAACCGTCGCGGCTTTCTTGTTGCTGGGCGAACACCGCTGCCTGTTCGGGGCTTTTCCAGGTCTGCAGGGTGCGCCGCCGTCCGCGTGCGTCGCCCATTTGCCATTCGACCATCGCCACGGCGCGCAGGCGTCTGCGCGCGGAAGTGTCGAGCCGGATTTTGACTTGAACCACCTTGACGGCGTCAGCGCGGGCCGCAAAAAACGTTGTTTCCACCTGCAGCCCGCTTTGCAGGCCCTGAAACACCGAATAGCCCTGGCCGTGGCGCACCCGCCAGCGGCTGCTGGCCGTGGCCAGTACGGATGGCACCAGCGGCAGTACCTGGCCGCTGTCGATGTCCTGCAGCAACCAGTGTTCAAACGCCGGGTCGCGCACCGGATCGTTCGACCACGGCGTGAGCTGGTGCATGCGGCTGTTGACCGCCCACGTCACGCCGCTGCCGGTCTCGGACACCTGAAAGCCAAAGTCCGGGTTGGCAATGACATTGACCCAAGGCCGGGGTACGGTCTGGCCGCCATGCAATTCAAACCAGAATTCGCCATTGTCGGGATCGAACTGGCCTGCCACGGGTAGTGTGGCGGGGGTTGCATCGTCGGCTCTTTTCTGTGCGGTGATGAGTTGGCCCGAAAGCGGCGTTCCGGCGACTGCGCCCAGCGGTTGCTGCAGCGGCCAGACCGCGCGGCGCAAGGTGGCGACCTGAACTTCCAGTGGCCGGCCATCTGCGGTGAGCACGACCCGGGCCAGCCCGGCCAGCGTGGCTTTTTCTGTGGCGCTTGTTTCCTGTTCGCGCAGCAGGTGAAAGCTGGACGCCTGCGCGGCTTCTTGCGGAAAACTGTTTTGCACGTTTTGCACGTTTTGCATCAAGCGGTCGCGCAACGCCAAAATATCGCGCTGCAAGGGCATGAGGTAGGAATTAGGCTCGCTGTTGATTACCACCATGTCGACGGCCAAGCCGCCAAAACTCCACCACGGCTGCGCCCGAAGCAGGGCATTGACCAGCGGCAGCCCGCTGGCCGCATGAATGCGCACCAGCACAATTGGCTTGTCACCGGACAGGCCAAAGCGCCACAGCAGGCGCTGGTCCAGAGGGCCGGGTTTGGCGGCCGGACGCGGCGTGCTGTACATCAGCGCGGTGGTCAGGTTTTGCAGCGCCAGATGCTCTTCGACTGTCAGGGCCAGGTCGCGCAGGCGCACCTGGGCCAGCGTGGCAGCCATGCGGGTGGCGCGCTCAATGTGCATGGGCTGCAGGTATTTGTCGATCCGGGCGGCCAGTTCGTCCTCGGTTTCTGCGGCTGCCGTGGCAAAACTGAGCCGCGCTACTCCGCCGGGTGCCAGCCGCAGGGTCAGCCGCAAGCTGGCGACCGGGTCCAGGCCATTGACGGGGTTGCCGTCAGCGTCCAGTGGCTGGTCTTGCAGGGCGGGCTGGTGCGCAGGCTGGTTACGTCCGGCAAACACGCGGCGGTCGGTGATGCAGTCCACCGACAGCAAATCGGCATCGACCTCGGCCAGAAAATGCGCCACAGCCATTTGCGGGTCGCCCTGCAGACGCGGCATACGCTTGAGCAAAAGGGCGCGCCACTGGGGTGCCCAGCGGGTTTGCACAAACAGGTTGGAAAAAGCCGGATGCGCTTCATCGGCGCGCGGGTCGGCCAGCACGGCTTCAAAACAAGACACCAGCTCAACGACTTTTTCGGTGTGGCCGGTGTTGTGCAGCAGCACGGTGCGCAATTCGGTGTCGTCTTCGGGGCTGACCAGCACCGAGATGCTGGAGCGCAAGTCGTCGCCTTGGGCATCGAACTGAACCCGGTCGGCCATGAAACGGGCGTGGTAAGTCCAGCCCGGCAGCGGCGCGGGTGTGGCTGTCAGGGAGCCGACCCGACTTTGCCCGGCCTGACGCAGGTAGAAAAAGCTGCCATAGCCGTCGCGCAGCACGTCGTCGCGCCAGCGCGTGATGTTGCGGCCCTGCCAGCGGCTGACGCCTGCACCACTGGCGCGCAGGGCGACGTTGTAACGCCCGTTGGACAGCAAATGCGTGGGTTTCCAGCCGGGCAGTGCCGGATTGATGTCGCGCGCATGAAACACGGACGCGCGGCTGGGGTCGTTGGGCTCGGGCGGCAGGCGCGGGTTGGCGCTTTCAATAATCTGGCGCGGCGTGCGTTCGTGCAGCAGGGCTTCATGCGCGGCCACCTGCGGTTCGGCGCAAAACCAGCGCCGGGGCGCGTCATGGCACAGCACGTTGCACAGCGCCACCAGCGACATGCCCTGGTGGTGGGCCATGAAGGTCTGAACGACGGTGTAAGACTGCTTTTCAGGCTGCCGCGCCACCGTGAAGTCGAGCGATTCAAACAAGCCAAAGTCACCGCGTGCGCCCAATTTTTCAAGCCGCATGAGGTTGGAAGCAGCCGCTGCCGGCTCGAACAGCGTGGCCAGCACGGTAGCGTAGGGGGCGACCACCCGATCCGTCAGCGGCGTGCGCCGCAGCGCCAGGCGTGGTACGCCAAAAGGCGAGTATTGGTAAGCCAGCGAATGGTCTTGGGCCGAATAAGCCGATTCGGAAATCCCCCACGGCAAGTGCTGGTCCGTGCCGTAAGCACGTTGCGCGGCGATGGCCGAGCGTGCCATGGTGTGCAGCAGCCCGTGTCGGGGTTCGCTCATCAGCAGCGAAGGCATCAGGTATTCAAACATCGAGCCTGACCAAGATTTGAGGCCAGGCGCGCCGTTGACCGAAAGAAAAGGCCGGCCCAAGGCGCTCCAGTGGCGCTTGGGCACGTCGCCCTTGGCAATGGCCAAAAAGCTCGTCAGCCGTGACTCGGATGCCAGCAGGTCGTAGTAACTGGTGTCCAGCGTCTGGTCGGGAACCCGCAGGCCGATGTGGAACAGATGGCGCTTGTTGTCATACAGGCCCTTGAAGTCCATGGCGGCATACAGCGCCTGGCAGCGCCCGGCCAAGCGCACCAAAGCGGGCTGCGCATTTTTCCCATCAACGCCTTGCTTTCCCAGGGCGATACAGGCTTGCGCCACGGTGAGCAGCAGGCCAGCCAGGTTGCCGCTGTCTACGGACGAGACATAGGCAGGGTGCATGACCTGCAGCGTGCGCGTGTCATACCAGTTAAGCAGATGGCCATGGTGCTTTTCCAGCTTTTCAATGCTGTCCAGGGACGCTTCAAGCCGCCGGATCAGTTCGTCGGTTGATATCCAGCCAAATTCGCGCGCGCAGCAGACGGCCAGCAAGTACAGCCCGATGTTGGTCGGTGAAGTGCGGTGCGCTACGGCGGGGTCAGGCACCAGCTGCATGTTGTCGGGCGGCAGATGGTTGTCTTCAGCACCGACGTATTGCTCAAAAAACCGCCAGGTATCGCGTGCCAGGAGTTGCAGGTAATTTTTGTCGTGGGCGCGAAGCCGGTGCGGCGTGCGGTCGGCGCAGGGCAGGCTGATCCACCAGGCGAAAACAGGCGAGGCACCCCAGAAAAGAAACAGCACGATGCCGGCCCACGGGTGGACGCCCCAGGGTGCGGCCATCGCCAGTGCGGCGCAAAAAAGCGAAGCGACCGTATGCTGGCGCACGAACACGACCAGCTCGTTGCGCGATGCCGATTGCGCCTGTGCCGCTGTGGTCCATTCGAGCAACTGACGGCGGCTGACGGCCATGCGCCAGACAGCGCGCAGCGCCGCATCCAGCAGCAGCACAGACTGCGCCGGTATTTGGCTGAACTGCCAGGCAGCGCTGACCAGCGTGACGCGCAACTCGCTGCGCCCTTGTTTGAAAAAGTGCCGCCAGGCAGTGCCGGTGCGTGTTGGCACCAGGCCGGCCAGCACGCCCAGCAAAGGCCCGGAAAGCAGGGCCGCCCCGGCCATGAACAAAGCCATGTCAAGCGGCAGTCCGCCGGTAAAAATCACCCAGATGAGCAAGGCGAACGTGCCCGGAATCACCAGCGAGCGACGCAGGTTGTCGAGCATTTTCCAGACGCCCAGTGCGTCAATACCGTAACGCTTCGCGTTCCAGACCAGCGGAAGCAATTGCCAGTCGCCGCGTGTCCAGCGATGGTTGCGCGACGCGGCAACACCTGCATGGTGCGGCGGGTCTTCGACCATCACCACATCGCTGACAAAGCCGCAACGCGCAATGCTGCCTTCCAGCAAGTCGTGGCTCAGCACCGCGCCCTCGGGCAGGCGACTGTCGAGCACAGCATGCACTGCCTGGACATTCAGCAGCCCTTTGCCGCCGAAGTTGCCAGAGCCAAACAAGTCCTGGTAGACATCCGAGACGCCGATGCTGTAGGGGTCGATACCGCTCTGGCCACCAAAAAGCCGGTGGTACTGCGTGTCTTCTGCCGGGCCGGGCAGGGGCGTGACTACTCGTGGTTGCAAGATGCCGTAGCCGCTGACGACCCGGCGCAAGGCGGTGTCAACCTGCGGTGCGTTCAGCGGGTGCGCTGCAATGGCCACCAGTTCGCGCAATGCGCCGGGCGGCAGGCCGGTGTCGCTGTCCAGCGTAACCACATAGCGAATGCTGTCTGCCAGCTGCAACGGGGCAGCCAGTGGCAAAAAGCCGGTGCTATCGCCGGTCGCCAGCAAGCGCAGCAACTGCTCGAGCTTGCCGCGTTTGCGCTCCCAGCCGAGCCAGCGTTGCTGGGTTTCGCACCAGCTGCGTGGCCGGTGAATCAGCAGAAAACGGGGCGGGCTGCCCGCAGGCGCGGGATAGCGTTCATTGAGTGCCGTCAACCGGGCCAATGCATCGTCAAGCAGAATGGCGTCGCCAGGCTGTTCGGCGCTGGTTGCGTCAACCCAGTCGGTGAGCAAGGCAAACTGGGCTTCGTTTTCGCGGTTGGCCAGCCAGTGAAATTCAAGTTGCTCGACCAGCGCTTTGCTGGACGCCTGAGAAGTCAGCAGCGTGGGAATGACCACCAGAACGCGATGCTCGGGCGGAATGCCTTCGGGGAAACCAAGGCGCGACAGGGGCCGCACCCTGAGCGACTCGGCCACCAGGCGATGCACAAAGGCCGAAGCTGCCTCAGAGGCCGGCCAGGCCATCAGGAAAACAGCCAGCAGGGTTTGCCATCGGTGCCATTCGGCCTGGTGCGATGCCACTCCCAGCAGCAGCAGCGTCGCCAGGGTGATGATGGTGATGTAGATCGTCAGTCGCCACTTGTGCCAGTTGACACGCTGCACCGCACGTTTTGCTGGCACGCCCAACGCGCTTTCGAGCTGGGCCCGGCCATTGCCCATCAGGTAATAGCCTGTCGTACGTTCTACGGCGTCTGCGCCCAGGCTGTCAGGCACATTCCGGGCGGCATCGACGACGGCTTGCGCGGTTTCGCGCTCTGTTTTTTTGCCGTCCCGCGCCAGTTGCTCCATGGTGCGGGTGATTTGCTGGCGTGTGAGTTCGCTTTCCCTGCAAAAACTGGGCAACTGCCGTAGCACTTGCAAGGACAGGCTGACCGGCTCGATCAGGTCAACCCAGTCCACCTGTCCAATCAGGCGCAGCGTGGTGATGATGTTGCCGACCGTCTGGTTGGACGCCACCTGCGCGTTCTGGCTTTCCAGCATCAGCGCATGTCCGTCGGGGCAATGCTTTTCTGTCCAGTGCACCAGCGCCGGTGCATTGCTCAGCAACTCGGTGGGCATGCGCTGCCACAGCTGCGTCAGGTAACTGCGCTCCAGACCGCGCTCTTTCATCAAGGAATAAATGAGGTCGAGGTCGGCTTCTGCCAGCGCTTTATCGCTGTCCCAGACCGCGTGCGCGACTTCGCGCGCCACCTTGCTGCGGGCAATGTCGTCAGCCATACGGCGCAGGTTTTCAAGCAGCACGACGCGCAAGGTGGTAGGCAAGGCCCACAACTCGCTCAGGCGCAGTTCGCTGCAGCGCTGGTAAGCGTTAAGGAACGCCGTAAAAACCTCGGGGTTCAATACGCTGTCGGTATGCGCTACGTACGCCCAGGCAATGCCATAGACGCGCGGCAGTCCTTGCAGTGGCAAGGCAGCCAATTTGGGCAGGCTGGCATAAAAGCGGCGCGGCACGCCCTCGCGGATTTGCTGCAGCTGCGCTTCTATCAGTGGAAAGTTATCCAGCAACCATTCTGCCGCCGGTGTGGCGTAGTGGCCGCTTAATGAAGTGAGTGCAACATAGTCGTAGGCATTACGCAGCGCTGCAAGATTCTCTTCGACGCGCGGGAAAAACGGCGCATGTCGCCGCGACTGGGCGTCGGTTTCGACAGGCTGCGCCACTGCAAGGCTGCAGCCATGCTCTTCAAAGCGCTGGATGCCGAATAACTCGGCCCGGATTGGAGGCTCTGCGTGGCCGTTGCTGTCAAGAAGGATTTTTCGGGCGTGCGGGCTGAGCTTTTCCAGGCCTTCCAGGACTATCGCGTCCACCCGTTCAAGCCAGGGTCAGTAGACCCAGGCCGATAAGGCCAATACTGGAAACCACCAGAACGGCTCCTGTGGTGACAAGTCGGGGCGCGGTGACCGCATGCAGTGTTTCCAGCGCGGTGCGCAGGCCAAAAAAACGTCCGCGCGAGCGCTCGCAATCCGTCATGTGAGAAGCCAGCGCCATGAAGTCGCTTGATACATGTTGATTGCTCAAAGGCAAGCTGGTGGTTGACTCGGCATGGACGTAGTTCATGGTTAATGCATCTCCTTAGGGTGGGCACCTTGACCGAGGGTAAGGCGCGCATGTTGGCGTATACCCTATGCTATGGCCTTCAACCCTTGGCGAGCATCAGAAGAGGCTTGCGACTCTGTAGGACGAAGCCGCTACCCCGGGTCATCCCGTATTGCGCAAGCCCGCAGCAATCCCGTTGATCGAAATATGAATGCCGGTTTGCACCCGCTGGTCGGTCTGCCCGGCGCGGTAGCGGCGCACCAGTTCGACCTGCAGGTGGTGCAGTGGATCAATGTACGGAAAGCGGTGGCGGATGGAGCGCTGCAGCCCTGCATTGCTGGCCAGACGCTGCTTGTCGCCGGTGATCAGCGTCAGCGCCTGCGCGGTGCGCCGCCATTCAGCGTCAATCGCGGTAAAGATCTTTTTGCGCAGTTTGGCGTCGGCCACGAGTTCGGCGTAACGCGAGGCCAGCGCCAGATCGCTCTTGGCCAGCACCATGTCCATGTTGCTCAGCAGCGTGCGAAAAAACGGCCACTGGCGGTACATTTTTTTCAGCAGCGCCAGCGCGGCCTTGCGGCTTTCGGGCGAGCCGCCCTGTGCCAGGAACTGCTCAATGGCCGAACCAAAACCGAACCAGCCCGGCAGCGTCAGGCGGCACTGGCCCCAGCTGAAGCCCCAGGGAATCGCCCGCAGGTCTTCAATCTGTTGCGAAGGCTTGCGCGATGCCGGCCGCGAGCCGATATTGAGTTCGGCAATCTCGCGGATTGGCGTGGCGCTGAAAAAATACTCGGTAAAGCCGGGGGTTTCATACACCAGCGCGCGGTAAGCGGCCATGCTGGCCTGCGAGAGTTCGTCGGCCGCCTGCAAAAATGCCTTGGTGGCTGATTTGGTCGGCTGCAGCAAGGTCGCTTCCAGCGTGGCGGCGACCAGGGTTTCCAGGTTGCGCCGGCCAATTTCGGGGTTGGCATATTTGGAGCCGATGACCTCGCCTTGTTCGGTCAGGCGAATCTGGCCGCGCACTGTGCCGGGGGGCTGGGCCAAAATCGCTTCGTAGCTCGGGCCACCGCCCCGACCCACCGTGCCGCCCCGGCCATGAAACATCCGCAGCGTGACGCCGTAGCGGCTGGCCAGCGTGTCAAACAGCTCGACCAGCGCAATTTCAGCGCGATACAGCTCCCAGTTGCTGGTGAAGATGCCGCCGTCCTTGTTGCTGTCGCTGTAACCCAGCATGATGTCTTGCTCGGAGCCGCTGCGTTGCACCAGCTGGGCCACGCCGGGCAGCGCATAGAACTCGCACATGATGGGCGCGGCATTGCGCAGGTCTTCAATGGTTTCAAACAGCGGCACCACAATCAGGTCGCAGGTCGAGCCCAACGTGTTCAGTGGGTCTTCGAGCAGGCCATGCATCAGGCCGACTTCCTTTTGCAGCAGCAGCACTTCAAGCAAATCGCTCACGGTTTCGGTGTGGCTGATGATGTAGTGGCGGATGGCTTCCTTGCCGAAGCGGGCGCGCGCCGTCAGGGCGGCTTCAAAAATCGCCAGCTCGCTTTGGGCCAGTTCCGAATACACCGTGCCCAGCACCCGCAGTGACCGTGCATCGTTGAGCATGTTCAGCAGCAAGCTGCGTTTGGCGGACTCGTCCAGACTGGCGTAGCCAGGTTCAATACGCGCCACGGCCAGCAGTTCGGCCACGACGTCTTCATGCTTGTCGGAGCTCTGGCGCAAATCGACAGTGGCCAGGTGAAAACCGAATACCTCCACGGCGCGCATCAGCGGCTGCAGGCGCTGGGCCGTCAGGGCTTCGCCGTGGTTTGTCTTGAGCGATTTCTCCAGCGTTCGCAGGTCGGCCAGAAAATCTTCGGCTTTTTTATAGGCGTTTTGCGGTGCCACGGCATGGCGCGCTGCTTCGCCGCCGGTCAGGTTCTTGAGCGTGGCGGCCAGCCGCGCATACACGCCGGTCAAGGCGCGGCGATACGGCTCGTCCTGGCGGTGTTCGCTGGTGTCGGGCGAGCTTTCGGCCAGTTGCCGCATGTCGGTGCTGCAGTTGACCAGAATCGCCGACATCGACAGCTCGCTGCCCAGCAAATGCACCTCGGTCAGGTAGTGGCGCAGCGCCACGTCCGCCTGCCGGCCCAGCGCGTAGTTCAGCGTGTCGGCGTTGACGTTCGGGTTGCCGTCGCGGTCGCCGCCTATCCACTGGCCCATGCGCAAGAAACTGTGCACCGGGTAGTCGCCCAGTTCACGCTCCAGATTGGCATAAATCTTCGGAATTTCGCGCAGGAAAGTCGCTTCGTAGTAGCTCAGTGCGTTTTCGATTTCATCGGCGACGGTGAGTTTGGAAAAGCGCAGCAGGCGGGTTTGCCAAAGTTGCACCACGCAGGCGCGCAACTGGGCTTCGTTGGCGTCAAGCTCGCGCGGCGTGAGCGCGTCCTTGGCGGCATTGACGGCCAGCCCGAGCGCCTTGATGTTGTCGCGCGCGGTCAGCAACTGGGCAATGCCGCGCTCGGCGTCCAGAATGCTTTTGCGTTGCACTTCGGTCGGGTGGGCGGTCAGCACTGGCGAGACAAAGCTGCGGGCCAGCGTGTCCGAAATGGTCTTGGGCGCGATGCCGGCCCAGCGCAGGCGTGCCAAGGCCACCTCGATGCTGCCTTCTTGCGTGTCACCGGCGCGTTCGTGAATGGCACGGCGGCGGATATGGTGTCGGTCTTCGGCCAGATTAGCCAGATGGCTGAAATAGGTGAAGGCCCGGATCACGCTGACGGTCTGGTCGCCGCTCAAGTCCTTGAGCAGCGTTTTGAGCGCCTTGTCGGCCGCCTGGTCGGCGTCACGGCGAAACGCGACCGACAGCGTGCGCACCTGCTCAATCAGCTCATAGGCGGCCACGCCTTCCTGGTCGCGAATCACGTCACCCAAAATGCGGCCCAGCAGGCGAATGTCTTCTACCAGTGGCCGCTCATTGTTCTTGGTGCGAACCGAAGGCGTGGCGGGCTTGGCTATCCCCGGCGGATTCTCTTGAATCTCTGGCGCGGCGTCGTCCTTGAGTTTTTTGATGCGTGCGGAAGTAAGCATTCTGGCCCTCTGGTGCTGAAAATAGGTACTGAAGCGCGCATGCTAGCATTCACTCCCTCTATAGATTACCGACAGGTTACCAGTGGTCACAGCGCTTCAAACTCCCCCAAAAACGCTCAAAGTGGTGATTGCCACGCGCGAAAGTCGCCTGGCCTTGTGGCAGGCCGAGCATGTCAAGGCGCTGCTGGAGACGCGTCTGGGCTGGCAGGTCGAACTGCTGGGCATGACCACGCTGGGCGACCAGATTCTGGATCGCGCACTGAGCAAGGTCGGCGGCAAGGGGCTGTTTGTCAAGGAACTCGAAACCGCTTTGATGGATGGCCGCGCCGATCTGGCCGTGCATTCGCTGAAAGACGTACCGATGGATTTGCCCGACGGTTTTTCGCTGGCCTGTGTGCTTGAGCGCGAAGACCCGCACGATGCCTTTGTCTCCCCCGACTTTGCGTCGCTGGCCGAACTGCCGCAGGGCGCGGTGGTCGGCACTTCCAGTTTGCGCCGGCTGGTGCTGCTCAAGGCCTTGCGGCCTGATTTGAACATTCAGCCTCTGCGCGGCAATCTGGACACGCGGCTGCGCAAACTGGACGAAGGCCAGTACCACGCCATCGTGCTGGCCGCCGCCGGGCTCAAGCGTCTGAAGCTTGAATCGCGTATTCGCCACACCTTTTTACCCACCGACATGCTGCCGGCAGCCGGGCAGGGCGCTTTGGGCATTGAAGTGCGCACTGACCGGGCCGACCTGCGCGAAGCGCTGGGGGCGCTGGCGCATCAGCCGACCTGGCTGGCCGTTACCGCCGAACGCACGGTGTCGCGCGCCATGGGCGGCAGTTGCTCGATGCCGCTGGCGGCCTTCATCACGCAATGCAGCGGCGACGAAATGCAGCTAAGCGCCGCATGGGGCGACCCGGTCATGGCAGAGGCAGAAGCGTCTGAGCCAGTGCCCACAGCGTTGCCGGCTGCGCTGGTTGAGGTCAAGCAAACCGCCGTGGTGAACAGTTTTGAATCAGCCGAAGCGCTGGGCGAAGCGGTGGCGGCACAGTTGCGTGCCGGGGGCGCGGTCTGGGCCAGCAACGCGCAAACGGCTTGATGCCGGAGCCGGCATGACGACCGCCCGCGTCATCGTGACCCGGCCCGCGCGCGACGCGGTGCAGTGGGTGCAGCAACTGCAGCAGGCCGGTGTGGCCGCAGAGGCTTTTCCGCTGATTGACATTGCACCACTCTCAAGCGCTGCCAGCGCGCAGGCGTTGCGGGCCGCCTGGCAAGCGATGGACGACTACGCCGCCTGCATGTTCGTCAGCGGGCATGCTGTGGAGCAGTTTTTTAAGCAAAATACGGCGCTTGCGCAGGCTGCATCTGGGCAAGCAGCTATTAATAACGTAGCAAATCCCGCAATTCGTCCCCTTTCGCCAGGGGTGCGTTTTATGGCCCCCGGCCCTGGCACGGTGGCCGCGTTGCTGGCGGCGGGCGTTCCTGCTGCGCAGGTGGATGCGCCGCTGCCCGATGCGCGCCAGTTTGACTCCGAATCGCTTTGGCAAGTGGTTGGCGCGCGTGACTGGCATGGCCGCCGCGTGCTGATCGTGCGGGGACAAAATGTCGATGGCCCCGGCAATTCATCAGGCCGTGACTGGATCGCCAGTCAGTGGCGCGCTGCGGGCGCGCAGGTTGATTTTGTCGGCGCCTATCAGCGGCTCCCGCCGGTGCTGAGCGAAGCGCAGGTGCAGCGCGCCCGGCAGGCGGGCAGCGACGGCTCGGTGTGGCTGTTCAGCAGTTCGGAAGCCGTGGCCAATCTGTGCCAGCTTTCAAGCCTGCAGGGCATGGACTGGTGCCATGCGCGGGCCGTGGCAACCCACCCCCGCATTGCCGACGCCGTGCGGGCTGCGGGCTGGGGTGTTGTTGTGGAGTCACGCCCGGCGCTCAAGGACATCCGGCAGACGCTTGGCTCGATAGAATCTCAGCATCCATGAGCGACAGCCCTTCCGCATTGCCCCCACCTCACCTTGCACCCCCTTACGGCACGGCGCCTGCGCGTGAGTTGGTCTCTACAGAGCCGGTCATTGCACAGCCTGACGCCTGGCTGGTGCCGCGAAGCTGGGCATTGGTGGTGGCGCTGCTGGCCGCCGCCGGCTTGCTGAGCACAGCCTTGCTGTGGCAAAAACTCGAAAGCATTCAGGAAGAACTGGCGCGCCGCACCACCGATTCAAGCGCGCAGGCCATAGAAGCGCGCACCCTGGCCCGGGAAGCGCAGGACAACACCCATGATTTGCTGGCCCGGCTGGCCCAACAAGAGACGCGCCTGAGCGAAGTCAGCCTGCAGCGTGCGCAGCTAGAAGAGCTGATGCAAAGCCTGAGCCGCTCGCGCGACGAAAACCTGGTGGTCGATGTCGAATCCGACTTGCGGCTGGCCCAACAGCAAGCGCTGCTGAGCGGCAGCGCCGAGCCGTTGCTGGCCGCCCTCAAATCAGCCGACATGCGGCTGACGCGCGCCGCCCAGCCGCGCCTCAACCCGCTGCAGCGCGCCGTGACGCGTGATATTGACCGCATCAAGCGCGCCAGCGTGACCGACGTGCCTGCGCTGATGCTCAAGCTCGACGAACTCGCCCGCTTGATTGACGAGTTGCCGGTGGCCAATGACATGGCCACAAACGCCCTGGCGCGTGCCCAACCCGAGACCGATACTGCGCCGCAAAGGGACGCACCGGCCACTGGCAAATCCTGGTTGCCGGGCGTTGATCTGACGGCGCTGCAGGCGTGGTCTGGGCGCGTAGCGGGCAACGTCTGGGCAGAAGCCAGCCAGTTGCTGCGCGTCAGCCGCATCGACCAGCCCGAAGCCGCCCTGATGGCACCTGAACAGTCATTTTTCCTGCGTGAAAACCTCAAGCTCAGGCTGCTCAATGCACGCCTGGCGCTGCTTTCGCGCCAGACCGACGCTGCACGTGCCGACCTGACCAACGCCCGCGTCTGGATGGGTAAATATTTTGATCCGGCGGCGCGCAAAACCCAGGCGGCCATCCAGTTGCTGGCCCAGGTGCAAAGCCAGCTCAAAACCACCGATCTGCCCCGAATCGACGAAACCCTGGCCGCGCTGGCCACGGCGGCGGCAGGTCGTTAAGCAGCGCACAGGCAGACCAGCAACATCATGCGCGCCGCTCTCTGGTTCATGGCCCTGTTTGGCATTGCCGTGGCCGTGGCTTTGTTTGCCGGCAACAACCAGGCCGTCGTCACCGTTTTCTGGCCACCGCATCGGGTTGATATTTCTTTCAACCTGATGGTGCTGCTGCTGGCCGGCCTGTTTTTGCTGCTGTATTTGGCGTCACGCGCCTTGTCGGCTGTGTTTTCCCTGCCGGTCGAGGCACGGCGCTGGCGTGCCCAGCTAAAAGAACGCGCCATGTACGGCGCGCTGATGGACGCGCTGGCGCACCTGATGGCCGGGCGGTATATTCGCGCGTCCAAATCGGCCCAGAACGCGCTGGCGCAAGAGAAAAGTCTGGGCGTCACCACCGATCCTGCCGGCCATCCGAGCGGCCACAGCGCCAGTCTGGCCAGCCAGTTGCGTTCGCTGGCGCACCTCTTGGTGGCCGAAAGCGCGCAGGCGCTGCAAAACAAACCGCTGCGCAACCAGCACCTGCAGTTGGCGCTGCAAAATTCGTCCGCACGCCATGCCCAGGAAGTGCGCGAAGGCGTTCAGTTTCGCGCCGCCCGCTGGGCGCTCGAAGACCACGATGCCCGCGCCGCCCTCGACTGGCTCGGCCAGTTGCCGCAAGGCGCGTCACGCCGCACGCTGGCGCTGCGCATGAAGCTGCGCGCTGCCCGTTATGGGCAGCAAACCTTGTCAGCCCTTGAAACGGCGCGCCTGCTGGCCAAACACCGTGCTTTTTCGCCGGTGGCCGCGCAGAGCATCGTGCGCGGCCTGGCGCTTGAATTGCTGAGTGACGCGCACGATCCGGCGCAACTGCAGCAGGCCTGGGAGGCGCTAGACGACACCGAACGCGCCATGCCTGAGCTGTGCGTGCACGCGGCTTCGCGCATGATGAGCCTGCATGGCGATGCGGCGCTGGCCCGTGAATGGCTGTTGCCTGCGTGGGACCAGATGATGGAGCCGCGCTCGGAGCTGGGCGACAAGCTGCGCATCAAGCTGATTTCGGTGCTCGAAGCCGGCATGGATTCGCTGGACGCCGAATGGCTGGCACGCATCGAAGCCGCACAGCGCAGCCGGCCACGCGATGTCAACCTCCAGTATCTGGCCGGCATGGCCTGCCTGAGCCGCCAGCTCTGGGGTAAGGCGCGCCAACTGCTGGAGCAGGCCGCGCCCGCCCTGCAAGACCGCTTGCTGCACCGCAATGCCTGGCGCGCGCTGGCCGTACTGGCCGAGCAGCGCGAAGATGGCGCTTCGGCGGTAGAGGCTTACAAACGGGCCGCACAGGTTTAGAGCGCATTCGTTCTGACCGGATAACGATTTTTCAGGCTGAAAATGGCCGTTGTGCAGACTGTGCATGCGCGGGTAGCTATTAATACAAGAGTGAAGACCTTGGGTTTCTTGATAGATGCTATTTTTTGATCGCCTTAAAAACCTTCATTTGCCGATTTTTGGCGCAAAAATACACGTGAACAAGTCAAGTCGATCCGTCAACATGGCGGCTTTCAGCTTGGCGTTAACAGCCCCGATCAAGATCACCATGCTGCCCGACCGGCTGCCCTGCGACTGACGCCGGAGCCGTTTCCCATCGGCTCGCAGAGGCATATGCTCCACACCTTTTTCGCACCCGGCTTATTCCCACGCACTCAATGATCCACTGGCGGGAGAAAACTTTCCGCTCGGTGTGCCGCCTGTTGAACAGACCAAAAAAAAAGCCGCATCCATGCGATGCGGCTTTGATTCAAGACTGACGCCTGCTGTCCTTTTTCAAGGACGCAGGCCGTCGCGGCTCAGTGCTTCATTCAGCTGCTTTGTCCGCTGATTTCTCGAACGGCAGGGGCATGCTGCTCAGGTCGCGTTTGGTTTCGACCAGCACCAGCGGGGCTTCTTCCAGCACCACCGGGGCAGGGCGCTCGCGCGGAACCTGAACCGGCTTGATTTCAGCGGCGATGGCCGCCTTCGCCTCGGCGATCTTGGTGGCGTCGGAGTTGACCCACCGCAGACCCGAGCTTTCGGCAACCTGCGCCAGGTCTTGCAAAGGCAGGTCATACGACTGCACCTTGGGCAAGGCGCTGGCCGATGGGGCGGGTGCAGAGACCGGCGCAGGTTGTGGTGCAGGAGCCGCAGCAAGAACGGGTGCGGGTGCTGCTACTGGCGCATCAACCGGCTTGTGCACTGGCACTGGCTCTGCAACTTCTGCAACCTCTGCAGGCTTCAACGCCAGCGCTTCAGGCGCAGCTGCCGGGCTGACTGGCGCTGCTTCAGGCACGCTCACAGGCGCTACCAATTCAGTAGCTAACGTCGCCCGCTCTGCCTGCATCTGCACCTCATTAGGCACAAAAGCTTCAGTTTTGGCGATGCCGTCCTGGCCTTCGACCGGCTGCTCGTTGCGTTCACGGCGGTCGCGGCCATAGCGGTCACGGCTGCGGCGTTCGCGTGGCGGGCGCTCCTGGCTTTCTTCCTGGCCTTCAAGGCGCAGCTGAACTTCGGTGGAAGACACCGGGGCCAGCAGGTTTTCCGTTTCGCCCAAGCCGGACACAACGGCGGGATGGGCGGCGTCGAAACTGTCCGCCTGCGTGCCGGCAACCGGTGCGGCGATGCCGTCGGTGCGCTCGTCACGGCGTTCGTTACGGCGTCCATTGCCACGTTCGCGTCGGCCTTCGCCAGACGGCTCCTCGCCACGTGCTTCAGGGCGGGCTTCATGGCTGCGGCCTTCGTTGCGTGCGCCTTGCTGGCGACGCTCGCCGTCACGGCCTGGCTCCTGCGCGGGCCTTTCCTGGCGCGGCGCAGCATCGCCGTTCATTGCCGCCGCCATGGCTGCCTGATTGGCGAGTGCCAGATCCTGCTCGACGGCATCGCGTGGAATGCGCTCACCGCGTTCAGGACGCTCTGTGCGCTCCGGGCGATCAGCGCGTGGGCGGTTGCGTTCGCCACGGCCTTCGCGGCTCAAGCCCTCCTGGCGCGGTTGGGCGTCGCTGACGTTGTCATTGCGGACTTCGTTGCGGCTCTCGTTGCGGTTTTCAGCGCGCGGCTGCTCGCCGGCCGGACGCTCCTGGCGGGGCTGGCGTTCTGGCCGGCTGCCTTCGGTGCGGCCTTCTGCGCGGCCTTCGGTGGGGCGTTCACGGCGTTCACCGTTGCGGCCTTCCGGACGTGCTTCGGCACGGCCTTCGGCGGGCGCACCTTCGCTGCGGTTGCGCGTGTTGCTACGGCGACCATCACGACCACCGCGCTCGGTACGCTCGCCACGGTCTGCGCGTTCACCGCGTGCTTCATAAGGACGGCCTTCACGCGGCGCGTCGCCTTGTGCGGGGTCGTTTTTCACTTCATTGAAGACAGGCGCTGGAGCCGGTACTGGCGCTGGCGTATCCGCCATGCCGAACAGGTTCCTGATCCAGCCAAACAGGCCGGTTTCTGCGGGTGCAGGTGCTGGAGCCGGCGCTAGTGGCGGCGCTTTGGCGGCAACCGGCGCAACGGCGACAGGTTTTGGAGGCGCAATCGGAGCCGGTGCATCGGGAAGCACGCCCTTGATGATGGGTTCCTGCTTGTTGTGCTTTTCCTGGCTGCGGCGCGTCACCGTGGTGGCGTCGTCCGCTTCGTCGGCCATCTTGTAGCTGGCTTCGATGTTGTCCAGACGCGGGTCGTCGTGCTTCAGGCGCTCCAGCTTGTAGTTGGGCGTTTCCAGCGTCTTGTTCGGAACCAAGAGCACGTTGATGCGCTGCTTCATCTCGATCTTGCTGATTTCCGAGCGCTTTTCGTTCAGCAGGAAAGACGCCACATCGACCGGCACCTGGCACAGCACCGAGGCCGTGCTGTCTTTGAGCGACTCTTCCTGGATGATGCGCAAAATTTGCAGCGCCGAGCTTTCGGTGTCGCGGATATGGCCCGAGCCGCCGCAGCGTGGGCAAGGAATCGAAGAGCCTTCTGACAGCGCCGGGCGCAGGCGCTGACGGCTCATTTCCATCAGGCCAAACTTGCTGATCGTGCCGAACTGCACGCGGGCGCGGTCCTGGCGCAGCGCGTCGCGCAGGCGGTTTTCCACGTCGCGGCGGTTGCGCGACTCTTCCATGTCGATAAAGTCAATGACGATCAGGCCGCCCAGGTCGCGCAGACGCATCTGGCGCGCCACTTCGTCAGCAGCCTCTAAATTGGTGCGGGTGGCGGTTTCTTCGATGTCGCCGCCCTTAATGGCGCGCGCCGAGTTCACGTCCACGCTGACCAGTGCTTCAGTGTGGTCAATCACGATGGCGCCGCCAGAAGGCAGTTGCACCGTGCGGGCGTAGGCCGATTCAATCTGGTGCTCAATCTGGAAGCGCGAGAACAGCGGTGCGTCGTCGCGGTAGCGCTTGACGCGGTGCTCATGCTCGGGCATCACGTGGGCCATGAACTGACGGGCTTGCTCGTAGACGTCGTCGGTGTCAAACAAAATGTCGCCGATGTCGCTGTTGAAGTAGTCGCGGATGGCGCGAATCACCAGGCTCGATTCCTGGTAGATCAGGAAGGCGCCCTTGCCGCCTTTGCCGGCGCCGTCAATCGCGGTCCAGAGCTTGATCAGGTAGTTCAAGTCCCATTGCAACTCAGGGGCGCTGCGGCCAATGCCGGCGGTGCGGGCAATGATGCTGGCACCGGCCGGGTATTCCAGCTTGTCCATGTTTTCTTTGAGCTCGGCCCGGTCTTCGCCTTCGATACGGCGCGACACACCGCCGCCGCGCGGGTTGTTGGGCATCAAGACCACATAGCGGCCCGCCAGCGAGACAAAAGTCGTCAGGGCTGCGCCCTTGTTGCCGCGCTCTTCTTTTTCGACCTGGACCAGCAGTTCCTGGCCTTCGCGGATCACATCGCTGATGCGTGCCTGGCTGACCGACACGCCTTGGGTGAAGTATTGCTTGGAGATCTCCTTGAACGGCAAGAAGCCGTGGCGGTCTTCGCCGTAATCGACAAAACAGGCTTCGAGCGACGGCTCGACGCGGGTGACGACGGCCTTGTAGATGTTGCCCTTGCGTTGTTCGCGCCCTTCAATTTCAATTTCGTAGTCGAGGAGTTTTTGTCCGTCAACAATCGCCAGGCGGCGTTCTTCGGCCTGGGTGGCGTTTACCAGCATGCGTTTCATGGGTGTTCCTAAATCTTCTTCGTTCTAAAGCCAAAAATGGGCGAACGACGCCAGGCAAGCAACGCAATGCGAACGTGGGGAATTGCCGGAGAGCTTTTGACAGAAAACTGGCCGACTGAAAAATCAGTCAGCCAGTTTCAGTCTCGGCGTAGGCGCGTGGATGGAGTGAGTAGTTTCCGGCAGGATGTGCTACAAAAATAGTAGCTGCTTGCGCCCGCTGTACATGGACGACAGGCTGATTTATGCCATAAAGCAGGGCCAGAAGGCGCCGCAGGCAACTAAAAATCAGACTGACCCGTGTTGTCATCAGAAGGTTACCGTTCAAGGACTTGATCTCACTGGATCCGTATGCAGCCAGCCGGTGAGTGACTTGAGGCTGCACACAAGGGTATTCCGTAGTTGTATTCGCAAAACGTCGGCTCGTCTGCATGGCAATTTCCTTGTGACGAGGTGCCGGGCACGTGTCGTTTGCAAGTTAAAGCCACCAGTGGCATCGACCTTCCAGCGAGGCTGTTTGCAGGCCTTTTCAAGGGCTTGGATAGGTGTGGACTAAACTCCAGACAGATCAACTACTTACAGCGTATCGCTAGTGAAACACATTATAGGGGCAGCTTCAGGCAAAGCAAAACGCCCGGCAAAAGCGCCTGTCCGCCCCATTTTTGCAGCGGCCAAGCCCCAAATTCAGGCCTCGCCAGCTCCCAACAATCCCGAACCAGTGACGGTGACTCTTCCGCAGGCGACGCTGGTCACCGTCGATGAAGACTACGCCGGCCAGCGGCTTGACAACTTCCTGATTCGCCAGCTCAAGGGCGTTCCCAAGACGCATGTCTACCGCATCATCCGCAGCGGCGAAGTGCGCGTGAACAAGGGCCGGGCGCACGCTGATACCCGCGTTGAGGCGGGCGACATCGTGCGCCTGCCGCCAGTGCGCACGTCAGAGCGGGCCGAGCAAAAAGCCCAGATCATGGCCCAGGAAGTGGCCCGCCACGGTGCCAGCTCGACGGTCGGTGGCTATGCACCCGCCGCAGAGTTTCCGATTTTGTTTGAGGACGATTTTCTGCTCGCCATCGACAAGCCGGCGGGCGTGGCCGTGCATGGCGGCAGCGGCGTGAGCTTTGGCATCATCGAGCAACTGCGCATGGCCCGGCCCGAAGCCGATTTTCTTGAACTGGTGCACCGGCTCGACCGTGAAACCAGCGGCATTTTGCTGATCGCCAAGCGCCGCATGGCTTTGAAGCTGCTGCAAGAACAATTCCGTGAACGCGAGACGGACAAGGTTTACCTGGCGCTGGTCAGCGGCGACTGGCCGGCCAAGCAGCGCGTGATCGACAAGGCGCTGCACAAGTACCTGCTGCCCAACGGCGAGCGGCGCGTCAAGATCGTCCCCAACGACCATCCCGACGGTATGCGTTCGGTCACGCTGGTCAAGGTGAAAGCCCAGATCGCCGCCAATCCGCTGGCGCCCAGCACGCCGTTCTCGCTGCTCGAAGTCACCATCAAGACCGGCCGCACCCACCAGATCCGTGTGCATTTGGCCGGTGAAGGGCATCCGATTGCTGGCGACGACAAGTATGGCGATTTTGAGTTGAACAAGACGCTGCAAAAAAGCAGTCTTGATGCGCCTTCGCTCAAACGCATGTTCCTGCACGCCTGGAGCCTGAAATTCAACCATCCCAAAACCCGCAAAGCGGTTCAGCTGCAGGCGTCGCTACCTCAAGAATTGCAGCAGTTTTTACCCGCCTGGACGTCCGCGCCTGCCGCAGAAGCTGAGAATTCCTGAGGAATTGCGTGGGCCGGCCACGCTGGCGCATTCGTGCCAGCGACAATCCGGGCCATGCACACTCGAAAATTTGACCTGATTGCCTTTGACTGGGACGGCACCCTGTTTGACTCCACGGCCATCATCGTGCGCTGTATTCAGGCAGCGACGGTGGACGTAGGCGGTAAAAAACCCAGCGACAAGGACGCCGCTTACGTCATCGGCTTGGGCCTGATGCAGGCGCTGGCCCATGCCGCGCCTGACGTGCCGACTGAAAAATATCCCGAATTGGGCGCACGTTACCAGCACCATTACGCCAGGCACTTCAACGACCTGAGTCTTTTTGCCGGCGTCTTGCCGCTGCTCGATGCGCTCAAGGTGCGTGGCCATCTGCTGGCGGTCGCCACTGGCAAATCACGGCGCGGGCTTGACGAGGCGCTGCAAAGCGTGGAGCTGAAAGGCGTTTTTGACGGCTCTCGCACCGCCGACGAAACCGCCGGCAAACCCGATCCGCTGATGCTGCATGAACTGATGGCGCAGTTCGACCTGCCTGCCGACCGCATATTAATGATTGGCGACACCACGCACGACCTGCAGATGGCGCTGAACGCCGCTTGCCCGAGCGTCGGCGTGAGCTACGGCGCGCATGAGCCTGAAGCGTTCACCGTCCTCAATCCGCTGCACGTGGCGCATTCGGTGCAGGAACTACACGACTGGCTGATGGTTCACGGTTGATTCCGGCGCAAAGCAGTCATGGACGAGTTGATACCGCTTTGCAACAGCCATGATCTGGCAGAAGGCGGTCTAGCCGTGCCCTTCGATCTGGTTTATGCAGGTCAGACCTGCCGCGCCTTTGCCGTTCGTTTTGCAGGCCTTCCGCAGGCTTACCTGAACCGCTGCACGCACGTGGCGATGGAGCTGGACTGGCAGCCGAACCGGGTGTTTGACGACAGCGGCCAGTGGCTGCTGTGCGCCAGCCACGGCGCGGCCTACCGGCCCGATACCGGCCAGTGCGCCGCAGGCCCGTGCCGGGGCGGGCTGGTCAAGATCATGCTTTCAGAGCGTGAAGGTGTGGTTTATTGGCATACCGCCTATAACTTGCAGCCGCTGTTGTTTTAATATTTCTCTAAACTAGCGCCCATGAACGATTCCAACCGTCCCGGTAACACCGACCCTTCTTTTGATTCGTCCAAGGAGCCAGAATTTCAGCCAAATCAGCCCGAAGTCCTTTCCGCACGGGCGCAGGGTGCTCCTGAATTGAATGCAAAAAAATCGGTTGTCGTGGATCCTTCCAGTGCGCCAGGCTGGGAAAGGGCAACACTGGAAAAGCTGGCCTTTGCCGCGCTCAATGAGCAAAAAGCCACCCGCCGCTGGAAAACCTTTGTCCGGCTGTCGTGGCTGCTGTTTTTTGTAGCGCTGGTGTGGATGGCTTTGCATCGCGGC
The DNA here is from genome assembly GCF_035984465.1 of Polaromonas sp. CG_9.5. Taxonomy (NCBI): domain Bacteria; kingdom Pseudomonadati; phylum Pseudomonadota; class Betaproteobacteria; order Burkholderiales; family Comamonadaceae; genus Polaromonas; species Polaromonas sp. CG_9.5. The sequence continues at coordinate 279,146 of NZ_JAXCHR010000001.1, read as the reverse complement.
AGTCCGGTCACCGACGCCAGCGTTCCCCACACGGCGGTAATTGAAATCAAGGGTGAAATTGCAGCCGGTGCTGATGCCAGTGCCGAGTTTGTCAATGCCGCGTTGCGCACCGCGTTTGAAGACCCCGGCTCCAAAGCCATCGTGCTTTTGATCAATTCGCCCGGCGGCAGCCCGGTGCAGGCCGGCATGATGAACGACGAAATCCTGCGGCTCAAGGCCAAACACAAAAAGCCGGTCTATGCCGTGGTTGAAGAAAGCTGCGCCTCGGCAGCGTATTACATCGCTGTGTCGGCTGACCAGATTTTTGTCGACAAGGCCAGCATTGTGGGCAGCATTGGCGTGCTGATGGACGGTTTTGGTTTTACCGGCCTGATGGACAAGCTGGGCGTTGAGCGCCGACTGTTGACCGCTGGCGAAAACAAGGGTTTTCTGGATCCATTCAGTCCGCAAAGCGAGAAGCAGCGCGCTTTTGCACAGACCATGCTGGACCAGATTCACCAGCAGTTCATTGCCGTGGTCAAGGCCGGACGCGGCGACCGCCTGAAAGAAACGCCCGAGATGTTCAGCGGCCTGTTCTGGAGTGGCCAACAAGCGGTAGAACTGGGTCTGGCCGACCATCTGGGCAACTTGGACTACGTGGCCCGCGAAGTCATCAAGGTGGATGAAATCATCGACTACACCCGCCGCGACAACGTCGCCGAGCGGCTGGCCAAGAAGTTTGGTGCGGCCATGGGCGAAGGTGCCGTGAAGGCGTTCAAAGCGATTCCGGCCTTGCGTTAATGCGCTTGTGCTGCCTGATTCCGTAAAAAAGCCCGCAGACTGCGGGCCTTTTTACGGATAAATTCAGCAATTTCCGATCATCGGCCAATACAAAAAACGGTGGGCAAGTCCAGCGGTAATACGGGTTTGTCGCGTTTCCAGTGGCTGACTTGCGCGCTGCGTGACACGCCGTTAGTCAGCGTCAGCCCGCAACTCAGCGCCAGCCGGGTATTGCCCTGCAGCGTTTGCAGCAGCCCCTGCAGCAGGGCGGCGTTGCGGTAGGGGGTTTCAATGAAAAGCTGGGTCTGGCCGGTTTTCAGCGCCAGCGATTCCAGCTCCCGAATACGCTGGGCGCGCCCGGACGGGTCTTGCGGCAGGTAGCCGACAAAGGCGAAATTTTGTCCGTTCAGACCGCTGCTGGCCAGCGCCAGCATCAACGACATCGGCCCGGTTAACGCCACGACCTGCAGCCCCAGGTCATGTGCGGCACGCACGACTGACGAGCCGGGGTCAGCAATGGCGGGCATACCAGCTTCGCTGACCAGGCCCATATCGCGGCCTTCCAAAGCGGCCACCAGCAGCGGCCGGGCGTCAAACTGGCCGGCGTGGTCGCCCTTTTTGTGAACTTCGCGCGGCAATTCCTGAATGTTGAGGGCCTGCACTGGTGTGGACAAGGGCTGCAACTCATTGATGCGTTTTAGGTAAGCGCGTGTGCTTTTGGCATTCTCGCAAATCCAGCAGCACAGCCGGGCTGCAATCTGCAGTGTGCCCAAGGGCATCACCTCTTGCAGCGGGGCTTGCGCGTCACAGCCGAAATCAAGCGGTGCGGGCACCAGATAAAGTTTTCCTTTGGCGATGCTCATGCGGCGGCTTTCGGGTTTGTCAGCAGGACCACACCGGCGGCCTGGATCATTTTGCAGGTACGGATCAGCGGCAAGCCGACCAGCGCGGTCGGGTCATCGCTGTCGATTGACTCGAGCAGTGCAATGCCCAAACCTTCGCTTTTGGCGCTGCCGGCGCAGTCGTAGGGCTGCTCAATGCGCAGGTAATTTTCAATTTCGTGATCGCTCAGATCGCGAAATTTCACCCGGACAGCGGCCAGGCTGCTTTGCGCAAAACCGCTTTCGCTGCAAACTACGGAAACGGCTGTTTGAAAAATAACGGTCTGGCCGCGCATCTGGCGCAACTGGATGACTGCGCGTTCGTGGCTGCCGGGCTTGCCCAGCGGCACACCGTTCAGGTCAGCCACCTGGTCAGAGCCAATAACGACGGCGTGGGGATGCAGGCGGGCCACAGCATGGGCTTTGGCCAGCGCCAGACGCTCGGCGAGTCTGCGCGGCGTTTCACCGGGCAGCGGCGTTTCGTCAACATCGGGCGCGACCACGTCGAAAGCGATGTGCAGTCGCTGCAGCAATTCGCGCCGATAGCGCGAGGTGGAACCCAGGATGAGCGGGCGGCTGGCGGGCAGGTTCACCGTAGCGGCGTGTGGTATTTCAGGGGATTCGTGGGCGGGAAGGGCGGCAGGGTTCATGGCGTGATTCTCTTACACTGCACGCATGTCCAAATCTCTTCATGCCCGCCGGCTCAATATGCAGGCCTTCGCCCAAGAGGGCGTGCCGCTCATAGAAACTACTCTGCTACAAAATATGGAGCGCCTTGCGCAGGAGGCGAAAGCGCTAGCGCCCGATTCCACTGTAAATTGGGAGGCTAGGGCCGAATTGCGGCCAGGTTCTGGCGCTGACGACGATGTCTGGCTGCATTTGGTGGCCAAAACCGCAGTGCCGCTAACCTGCCAGCGCTGCATGGGCACGGTGGCGACGCCGCTGGAGGTGGATCAGTGGTATCGCTTTGTGGCCACGGAAGACATTGCGATGGCCGAAGACGATGAGTCCGAGGAAGACCTGCTGGTGATGGAGCCGCATTTCGACTTGCTCACCGTGCTGGAGGACGAGTTGCTGATGGCCCTGCCGCTGGTGCCCATGCATGACGAATGCCCGGTGGCCCCGGTGCTTCAGGTGGGTGAAGAGGCGCTGGCCGCCCAAGCCGCCGAGGCCGGCGAAAAACCCAATCCTTTCGCAGTGCTGGCGCAGCTGAAAAAATAAAAGCCGGTAGCCGGAACGGGTTTTTTTGACTGCCAGCGCCGTGCTGGCAGGAAAACCCGATGAAACAGGCAAGGCCGCTGGAATCACAGCGGTTTTGTCTCGGGCTATAATCCAAGGCTTCGCGTACCAAGGTAGTGATGCTGCTTTCCCTCAAAATGGAGAGTTTCAGTTCACCAGACTTCAAAATTTGGTGCGAATTTACCAACACTATCATCCGTCAGGAGCGAATCATGGCCGTCCAGCAAAACAAAAAATCCCCTTCCAAGCGCGGTATGCACCGTTCGCACAACGCACTGAACGTGCCGGGTATTGCCGTGGAATCCACCACCGGCGAAATCCATTTGCGTCACCATATCAGCCCTACCGGTTTTTACCGTGGCCGCAAGGTGCTCAAAACCAAAGCTGAAGCGTAATTTCACGTCTCAAGCACGGGCCCGCACTCATCCTGCGGGCCTTTCTTTTGCCAAAATTTTCACTTTTGACTGAACTGGTCCGCCCATGATCAGGATTGCTGTCGATGCCATGGGGGGAGATATCGGTCCCGATGTCACCCTCGCGGCCAGTCTGGCCTTTTTGCAGGTGCATCTTGATGCCGAGCTGGTTCTGGTGGGCCAGCCCGAAGTGCTTGCCGCGCATGCATTGCATGCCCAGTTGCAGGCGCATGCCAGGTGCGAAATCGTCGCTGCCAGTGAGGTGGTCACGATGGATGACTCCATCGAAATTGCATTGCGGCGCAAGAAAAATTCATCCATGCGGGTGACCATCAATCAGGTCAAGGATGGACACGCCCAGGTGGCAGTTTCTGGTGGCAATACGGGCGCGCTGATGGCAATTGCCCGCTATGTGCTCAAAACCCTCGAAGGCATTGACCGCCCTGCCATCGCTTCCCAGTTGCCCAATGCAGCGGGAAAGGCCACCACCATGCTGGACTTGGGTGCAAACGTAGACTGCACTGAAGAGCATTTGCTGCAGTTTGCCGTCATGGGCTCGGCGCTGGTGGCTGCCATTGCTGATATTCCATCGCCCACTGTCGGACTGCTCAATATCGGCGAAGAGGCGATCAAAGGCGGTGACATGATCAAAAAAGCCGGCAAGCTGCTCAGGGCCGCTTCTGATTCCGGCGATATCAATTTTTATGGAAATGTCGAAGGCAACGATATTTTCAAGGGCACGACCGATCTGGTGGTGTGTGACGGCTTTGTCGGCAATGTGGCGCTCAAGAGCAGTGAGGGTCTGGCCCATATGATTGGTGACTACATCAAGGCAGAGTTCTCCCGAAATATCTTTACAAAAATGGCGGCTGTGGTGGCTTACCCTGTGCTGTCTGCGTTCAAAAAACGCTTTGACCACAGACGCTACAACGGCGCTGCACTGCTCGGCTTGCGCGGGCTGGTCTTCAAGAGCCATGGTTCCGCCGATGTGTTTTCTTTTGAGCAGGCGCTGAATCGAGCTTATGATGCGGCCCGGAATAATCTGCTGGAAAGAGTCCGCGAACGTATCGCCCATGCCGCGCCTTTGCTGGTAGCCGCCAGAGCTGCACTTCCCGCCGAAGGCGTTCCGGCGGCCACACTTCCTCCCGTCGAATCCAACTTTTCAACCCCGGCGCACTAATTCAATGACCCGTTACTCACGCATCACTGGCACCGGCAGCTATTTGCCGCCGCACCGTCTGACCAATGCCGAACTGGCCGCAGAACTGGCGGCCAAAGGGGTAGAGACTTCTGACGAGTGGATTGTGGAGCGTACGGGGATCAAGGCGCGCCACTTTGCAGCGCCCGATGTGACCAGCAGCGACCTGGGTCTGGAAGCGGCCAAGCGTGCCCTCGAAGCCGCAGGTTTGCAGGCCGCTGACATTGATCTGATCATTGTGGCCACCTCGACGCCAGACATGGTGTTCCCGTCGGCGGCTTGCATCTTGCAGCACAAGCTGGGAATTGCCGGTTGCCCGGCCTTCGATATCCAGGCCGTGTGCAGCGGATTTGTCTATGCCTTGACGGTGGCTGACGCCATGATCAAAACCGGCACCGCCAGCAAAGCACTGGTGATTGGCGCAGAAGTGTTCTCGCGCATTCTTGATTTTTCTGACCGCACGACCTGTGTGCTGTTTGGTGACGGCGCAGGCGCAGTGGTGCTTGAAGCTTCGGAAACAGCCGGAATTTTGGCCAGTGATTTGCATGCCGACGGCAAGCATGTCGGTATCTTGAGTGTGCCCGGCCATGTGTCGGGTGGCCAGGTTTTGGGCAGCCCGCTCCTGCAGATGGACGGCAAGGCTGTGTTCAAGCTGGCGGTCAGCGTGCTTGAAAGCGCCGCCCGCGCGACGCTTGCCAAAGCTAACCTGACGGAAGCAGATATCGACTGGCTGATCCCGCACCAGGCCAATTTGCGCATCATGCACAGCACGGCCAAAAAATTGAAATTACCGCTTGAAAAGCTGATCGTCACCGTGGATCAGCATGGCAACACGTCGGCAGCTTCAATTCCGCTTGCGCTGGACGAAGCGGTGCGCAGTGGCAAGGTCAAAAAGGACGACATCGTCATGCTCGAAGGCGTGGGCGGCGGCTTCACTTGGGGTGCGGTGCTTCTCAAGTACTGAAATGGCCGGTTGTATTCATCAGTGCCGTCCTGACGGGCTGGAGGCTGCTTGAGCACCAGGATGCCAGGCTTTGCGCACCGGAAGGATTACGTCGCCGCAGTGATGCTGGTGGCGGCGTTTGCGCTGGCAGGCTGGAAAATCTTCAATCGCTTGCCGGCTCCAAATTTTGCAGTGGTGGTGCAGCGGTCAGTCTCTTCGGTAAACGCGCCGCGCTCTTTGGTCGAGGCTGCAACGGCTGCAACGGCTGCAACGGCTACAAGCCTGCCCCAGCAACAGCGCTCTGTCGATGGCCGTTTCCATTTTGATGCCCGGTTTGTTTCCTCCAGTCCGGGTCAGGCCGTTCACGCTGCTTCCGTGGCTGAGATGCGTGACGGTCGTTTGCGCGCTGTTTGGTTCTCGGGCTCGCGCGAGGGAGCCGGGGATGTGGCGATAAAAACCGCCGTCATGGACGCAGCCAGCTTGCAATGGGGCGAGGAAACCACGCTTTTTGACCGGACGCAGCTTCAGCATGGCCTGTGGCGCTATGTTAAAAAATTAGGCAACCCGGTGATTGCCCGCCTGCCTGACGATTCGCTCATGCTCGCAATGGTGAATGTGTCGCTGGGGGGATGGGCTGGCAGTTCGATCACCTGGCTGCGCTCTACCGATGACGGCATCAGTTGGAGTGCTCCCCGAAGGTTGGTGACTTCGCCTTTTCTCAATATCAGCACCCTTGTCAAGGGCGCACCGATTTTTTATGAAAATGGAGAAATCGGTTTGCCGGTGTATCACGAGTTTGTGAGCAAATTTGCTGAAATCCTGCGCGTCAGTCCTCAAGGGCAAGTGCTTGATAAAACCCGTATTCCTGGCAGCCAGACCAGTCTGCAACCGGTGGTGCTGGTGGAAGACTCCCGGCGCGCGCAGGCTTATATGCGCTCCGGACAATCTACTGCCGTGATGATGTCCACCACCGCTGATGCGGGCAACACTTGGTCTGCCACCCGCGCCACAACCTGGCCCAACCCGGATTCAGCGCTGGCCGGCGTGGTGACTGGCACTGGTCAGCAGTGGCTGGCCTTGAACACCCATCCCAAAAATCGCGAAGTTTTGGCCTTGTTGCAGGCCCCGGTCGGCGGCTCTTTTGAGGGCGCAATGCCCTGGACTGTAGAGGCATCGCCCCATCCTGAAGCGCGCTTTTCCGTTGGCAACTATGAACGATTGCTGAGCGATGAGCTTCAGGCCCACGGCGCCAGCCCCGCGCAGACACAGGCTTATGTGGCAAGCGCGAAACGCCAGTTATGTGGCGCGGACATTTGCGCGCAGGAATTTTCCTATCCTTATCTGCTGCAAAGCCGCGATGGCTACTTGCATCTGGTCTACACCTGGCATCGCAGCCGAATCAAGCATGTCCGGCTTGATCCGCTGCAAGTGCTTCAACCTGACGCTGGATCACCAGTTCAAAGCCATGCTGCTCCCACCGCTCACTGATCTGGTGGCCCTGCTGGGCATTGATCTGGTGCTGTACGCCGCAGGCTTGCGGTTGCTGACCGCCCGGCATGGCGTCTCCGGGTGGGGAAAATGGGTCGTACTCGCCTGTTCTGTGCTGTTGTGGCTTCCCGTGGGGGCCGCGCAACTGCCGCTACTGGCTTACGTCCGTGGCATCAGTTCAGACCTGAGTGTGACGCTGGTGGCATTGAGCTGCTTGGGTTTGGCGCAGCGCCTGTTCAGGGTTCCTGTCATCGCCACTCAGGAGCGCATGGCTTTGAACGGTGTCATTGTCTTGGGTGCTCTATTTTTATATCCATTGGCCTTGGGATGGGGCAACTGGGATGCTTACCGGCTCGGCTGGGGTTCATGGGGGATGTGGGCTGCTCTGCTGGCGCTGTCGCTGGTGTTCTGGATCAAGGGATTACGGCTGTTGCCTTTGCTTATCGGTCTGGCCTTGCTGGCATGGACTGCCGGCCTGATGGAGTCGACCAATCTTTGGGACTACCTTATCGACCCGTGGCTGGCCGTGGCCGCATTTTTTCAATGTATGAAAGCTGGCGCGCAAGCCTTGCTGCTTCGATTCAGGCCGGCGAGGGCAGTCAGCCAGCGGCTGTCTTCTTGAGGCGGTGCAAACAGAATTCGGCACGGCTGAACCGCCTTTTCCTACAATGAGCGCAATTATTTTTTTCGATTGATAACCGGAGTCTTCATTTGAAATCGTTTGCTTTTGTTTTTCCTGGCCAGGGCTCTCAGTCCGTGGGCATGCTGGATGCGTGGGGTAATCACCCTGTCGTGATGCAAACGTTGGCGGAAGCGTCCGACGCATTGGCCGAGGATATTGGCCAACTTATTAAAAATGGCCCCAAGGAAGCGCTGGCCCTGACCACCAACACCCAGCCGGTGATGCTGGTGGCCGGTGTTGCCGCTTACCGGGTCTGGATGGCTGAAACCGGCGTGCTGCCTGCTGTGGTGGCAGGTCACTCGCTGGGCGAATACTCGGCACTGGTCGCATCAGGCGTATTGAGCCTGGCGCAGGCAGCGCCTCTGGTGCGTTTTCGGGCGCAGGCCATGCAGGACGCCGTACCCGTCGGAAAAGGAGCGATGGCTGCTATCTTGGGCATGGATGCCGCTAAGGTGATTGAGGGCTGCACTGAAGCCGTGCAGTCGTTCGGCCCTGCTACGCAGGAAATCGTCGAAGCCGTCAATTTCAACGACCCCTTGCAAACCGTGATTGCCGGCAGTAAGGCGGCGGTGGACAAAGCCTGCGAAATCCTCAAAGCCAACGGCGCAAAGCGCGCCTTGCCATTGCCGGTATCAGCACCTTTTCACTCCAGCCTGATGAAGCCGGCGGCCGACAAGCTCAAGGAAAAACTGGCCGGCATCACGCTGGCCGCGCCCCAAATTCCTGTCCTTAATAATGTCGATGTCAGCATCGAAACCGACGCCGATCGTATTCGTGAAGCGCTTTATCGTCAGGCATTTGGCCCGGTGCGCTGGGTCGAATGCGTGCAAGCCATCCAGGCGAAGGGCGTGACGACGCTGGTTGAATGCGGGCCCGGCAAGGTGCTGGCTGGCTTGGCCAAAAGAATTGATCCGGCGTTGACCGGTGCCCCGTTATTTGATCCAGCCTCTTTGGCTGCCGTGAAGGAAATGCTGGCATGAGCGAAATCAAGTTTGAAGGCCAGGCAGCCCTGGTCACCGGCGCTTCGCGCGGTATCGGTGCGGCTATTGCGTTGGAACTCGCCAAGCAGGGCTTGTGCGTGACAGGCACGGCGACCACCGAAGAAGGTGCTGCAAAAATCAGCCGTACGCTGGCCGCCTATCCCCGCTGTGTCGGCCAGAAACTCGATGTGAACGACGGACTTGCTGCCGAGGCGCTGGTCAACAGCATCGTGAGCGGATACGGCGGCTTGCAGGTACTCGTAAACAATGCCGGAATTACCCGCGACATGCTGGCAATGCGCCTGAAAGACGATGATTGGGATGCCGTGCTTGACACCAATTTGAAGGCGGTGTTTCGCATGAGCCGCGCGGTCATGCGGACCATGATGAAGCAGCGTTATGGCCGCATCATTAGCATCACCTCGGTGGTGGGCGCATCCGGTAATGCAGGGCAGGCCAATTACGCTGCAGCCAAGGCGGGTGTTGCAGGAATGACCCGTGCGCTGGTGCGTGAACTCGGCTCGCGCAGCATCACGGTCAATTGCGTGGCACCTGGCTTTATCGAAACCGACATGACAGCCCGTTTGCCAGAAGAACAGCAAAAAGCATTGCTCGGACAAATTCCTTTGGGGCACCTCGGTAAACCGCAGGATATTGCGCATGCGGTGGCTTTTTTGGCCAGCCCGCAAGCCGGCTACATTACGGGCCAGGAAATCCATGTCAATGGCGGAATGTACATGTAACAGTGAACAGTGGCTGTTGAATGCAGGGCGTTGCGAACGTGTGATTCAAACAGCTCCCCGAAAGTGGTAAAACACAGGAAATCGAAGCCGGTTTTTATCCGTCCGGCCCGGTGCTTAGGGAACGAGTCCTAACGCGGTAAAATCACGGATTAATTTACAACCCTCAGAGGGATTTATGAGCGATATCGAAGCACGTGTTAAGAAAATCATTGCCGAACAACTTGGCGTTGAAGAAGGTCAAGTCACCAGCGAAAAGTCCTTTGTGGCTGATCTGGGCGCTGATTCCCTTGACACCGTAGAGTTGGTCATGGCACTGGAAGACGAATTTGGCATTGAAATTCCTGATGAAGATGCCGAAAAAATCACCACCGTCCAGAACGCGATTGATTACGCAAACACCCATCAAAAGGCCTAAGGCCTTCACGCCTTAGCCGTCACCAACCTGAAAAACCTCTTCGGTCTTTTCAGGTTTTTCCAGGAATACTGAATGAGCCGTCGTCGTGTCGTCGTGACAGGTCTGGGATGTGTCAGCCCGGTAGGAAATACCGTGGCAGATTCCTGGTCCAGTGTGCTTGCCGGAACCCCCGGCATTGACTTGATCACCCATTTTGATGCAAGCAGTCTATCTTGCAGGTTTGCAGGCGAAGTCAAGGGATTCAACATCGCGGATTACATCCCCGAAAAAGAAGCCCGGCACATGGATCGCTTCATTCACCTGGGTTTGGCTGCAGCCTGCCAGGCGGTCGCTGACAGCGGTTTGCCTACTGGCGAGGCGCTGGGCGATGAGTTGGCAACGCGGATCGGCTGCAATATCGGCTCAGGCATTGGCGGCTTGCCGCTGATCGAGCGTATGCACGGTGAGCTGGTAGAGCGCGGCCCGCGTCGCATTTCCCCATTTTTTGTGCCGGCGACCATCATCAACATGATCTCCGGCCATGTCTCCATCAAATTCGGTTTCAAGGGCCCCAATATAGCGGTCGTGACAGCCTGCACCACCGGTCTTCATGCCATTGGCCTGTCGGCTCGCATGATTGAATACGGTGATTGCGATGTCATGGTGGCGGGCGGCTCTGAAGCCACTGTGTCGGCATTGGGTGTGGGCGGCTTTGCGGCGGCCCGTGCCCTTTCGACCCGCAATGAAGACCCCAAGACCGCATCACGTCCCTGGGACAAAGACCGTGACGGCTTTGTGTTGGGCGAGGGCGCAGGGGTCTTGGTGCTCGAAGAGTATGAACATGCCAAGGCGCGTGGTGCCAAGATTTATGCCGAAGTTCTCGGCTTCGGCATGACCGGTGATGCTTTTCACATGACGACGCCCGATGTGGACGGCCCGCGTCGTTCCATGGCGATGGCCTTGAAAAATGCCGGCGTCAATGTCGACCAGGTTGACTACCTCAATGCCCACGGCACTTCAACGCCCCTGGGTGATTTGAACGAAACCAACGCCATCAAGGCCGCCTTTGGCGACCATGCTAAAAAAATGGTGGTCAGCTCAACCAAATCCATGACGGGCCACTTGCTGGGCGGCGCTGGTGGTATTGAATCGGTGTTTTCGGTGCTGGCCTTGCACCACCAGAAAATCCCACCCACCATCAACATCTTCAATCAGGATCCCGAGTGCGATCTGGACTACTGCGCCAACACGGCGCGTGATGCCCGCCTCGACATCGTGGTGAAGAATAATTTTGGCTTTGGCGGCACCAACGGCACGCTGGTGTTCAAGCGCGTCTGACAGGGCTTGATTTTCCTGCTCCGGCGCATGTCAAAGCGCTCACTGCCTTGAACCGCCACAACGCTCCGCCGGTCGTTTATCCGCTTGGGCGCTCTCATTTGCTGGGCGCTTTGTTGCTGGGCTTGTGGATGGCCGGGGTCGGCGCGGTGTGGCTGTGGTGGTACGCCACACGCCAGCAGGATTGGCGAATGGTGCTGGCCATCGTTACCATGCTGCTTGCAGGCGCTGCGGCGCGAACCAGCTGGATTCGACTTCCCGCCGGTCAACTGGCGTGGGACGGGGACGTTTGGCGCTGGGAAAGTGCTGGCTACCAGGCTGGCATCGCTGAGCATGAAGTGTCAGTGATTGCCGATTTTCAGCGCAGTCTGTTGCTGCGGCTCGAAAATCAGGCGCATGCCAGCATGTGGTTGTGGCTGGAAAAAAGCGCCATGCCTGAGCGCTGGCTGGATTTACGCAGGGCGGTGTATTCGCCGCATAAAAACCCTTCTGCTCGGTTGCCAGACGACGCTGCCTCTTCTGCCCGGTTGCCAGACGACGCTGCCTCTTCTGCCCGGTTGCCAGACGACGCTGCCTCTTCTGCGCTTTCACCATTGCCTTCTTCAATGGCGGCCGCATCAATGACACAGTCGCCTGTCAATATTTCGCGAGCAAATCCATGAGCGCCGACCTGCCACCGGCTGCTGCCGAAAAGGCCGTCGACAGCGACGCCTTGCTGGTTGAACGCACCGTTGCCGGCGACCAGAAAGCGTTTGAATTGCTGGTCATCAAATACCAGCGGCGCATTCAGCGCCTGATAGGGCGCATGGTTCGGGATGTGGATTTGGTAGAGGACATTTCCCAGGAAACTTTTATCCGGGCTTACCGCGCCCTGGCCCAGTTCAGGGGCGAGGCCCAGTTCTACACCTGGCTCTACCGGATTGCGATCAATACCGCCAAAAAAGCCTTGATGGATCTCAAGCGCAATCCGACGGTTTCTGAAAATGCCTACAAATCTGATGACGATGATGAAACTTCCCGCGTTGAAAACGAACTAACCAGCTCAGAAACGCCTGAAGCGGTGCTGGCCAGCAAGGAAATTGCAGAAATCATCAACACCGCCATGCAAGCCCTGCCGGAGGAGTTGCGCGAAGCGATCACCTTGCGGGAAATAGAAGGATTGAGCTACGAGGAGATATCGGAAGCCATGAATTGCCCCATTGGTACAGTGCGGTCTCGAATTTTCAGGGCGCGTGAAGCGATTTCTGCAAAAGTGAAACCGCTGCTTGAAAACCAGACGGGCAAGCGTTGGTAACTTCTATCCGTCTCTGCATCCAGTGACTACAAAATCGGCAGACCCGCTGCCCATAAAACCCATGAAACCCTCCGTAACCACCAGCGAACTCCTGTCTGCATTGGCAGACGGTGAATTGGGCGACGAAGAGTTGTCGGCCGCACTTGATGCGTGCGCCCGAGACGATACTTCACTGGACTGCTGGAATACCTATCACTTGATCGGCGATGTGTTGCGTGCGCCAGCGCAGACGTTGGTTCCGATGGCGGCCGATCCTGATCTGGATTTTGTCCGGCGGCTTCACAACCGGCTGGCGCAGGAATCCATTGCCGGCGTGGCACCGAATCCGGTAGAGGTGGTGACCGCCGTACCGGCACAACCCTTGGCCGAGGTGGTCCATCACCGGGGTGCGGCATCCAATGACAGCAGTTTTCGCTGGAAACTGGTGGCCGGTGTGGCTTCTCTGGCGGCGGTGTCTGCGATGGCATGGAATGCTTCCGTGTTTCTGGCTCCTTCGGCCTTGCCTCAGCTGGCGCAAGGCGCTGCCCCGCAAATCGTGCTCACCTCGGCGCAAGGCCCGATGGTCCGCGACGCCCGGCTGGACGAGTTGCTGGCCGCCCACCGGCAGTTCGGTGTTGCGTCGGCGCTGCAGGAATCGTCGGGATTTTTGAGAAATGCCGCTTTTGAGTTGCCGCAGCATGCACAGGCTGTTGGCGGGCGTTGAGGTGCGCAGAAAGTCTTCTTTAACCATGATTTTTAAGCCTTTCAGGCCGCTTGTGCTTGCCCTGTGTGCGCTGACAGCTATGAATTATGTAGCGGCGCAAGTGCCAGCGACGCCTGTGGTGACGGCACCCGAAGCCGATTCCCGAAGCCTGAATGGCTGGTTGATGCGAATGCATGAAGCCTCGACCAACCAGTCCTATATAGGAACCTTTGTTGTATCCGCTGGCGGCAACATGTCCAGCGCCAAGATATGGCACATGTGCGAAGGCAAGCAGCAGGTAGAGCGGGTTGAAATCCTGACGGGCGCGCCGCGCTCTATCTTCCGCAACAACAACCAGGTGATGACTTTCCTGCCCAATCACAAAGTGGCGCGCAGCGAAAAACGTGAGTCCTTGGGTTTGTTCTCTGAATTGTTCAAATCGGCTGACAGCCGGGTTGCTGATTTTTATAAATTTCGGCAAGAAGGCATTGAGCGTGTGGCTGGCGTGGATGCCGACATCGTGACGCTGGTGCCCAGGGACAACCTGCGCTTTGGGTATCGTGTCTGGACCGAGCGCAAGAACGGCCTGGTGGTGAAGCTGCAAACGCTGGACGCTGATGGCCGCGTACTGGAGCAAGCTGCATTTTCAGAACTCCAGCTGGATGCACCCGTCAAAACCGACAAAATTCTCCAGATGATGGGCCGCACCGACGGTTACCGCGTCGAAAAGCCGGTGCTGGTCAAAACAAGCGCGAGTGCCGAGGGCTGGGAGTTGAAGACGCCTGTGGCCGGTTTCAATCCCATGAGTTGCTACCGGCGGCCCGTTTCAGCCACATTACCGACTGCCAGCACCGCACCTGGCGAAGGACAGCTGCAATGGATTTTTTCGGATGGCCTGGCATCGGTTTCCATTTTTGTAGAGCCTCTTGACCGGCAGCGCCATATCCGCGAATCCAGCCTTTCGCTGGGCGCTACCCAGACCATGACCAAACAGCTCGATCCGTACTGGATCACCCTGGTGGGTGAAGTTCCTCTTGCCACCTTGAAACTTTTTGCCAGCGGACTGGAACGAAAAAAGTAAAAATCGGGCTGTTTGGCCCAAGAAACAAATTTTTGTTTTCTACGTGAATTCGCCGCTTTTGACTCCTTTACGACACGCCGGTTTGCTTGCCCACTACTCTTTATGACAAGGCTGAAGATGCTTGAATTGAACCTGAAATCCCTGCGCCCTTACCTGGCCGCAAGCCTGATGGCCGTCGCAGCCACCGCCGCCGTTATGCCTGTAACGCCGGTGTGGGCGCAAACACGCACCTTGCCTGACTTCACCGATCTGGTGGATCAGGTGGGGCCGTCGGTTGTCAACATCCGGACACTGGAAAAAACCAGGGCCTCGGCCGCCGGGAATGTGGATGAGCAAATGCTGGAGTTCTTCAAGCGTTTCGGCATTCCCGTGCCGCCCAACATGCCGCGTGCGCCCCGTCCGGACTCAGGTCAGCCCGACGAAGAGATACCGCGTGGCGTGGGGTCCGGGTTTATCTTGACGGCGGACGGCTTTGTCATGACCAATGCCCATGTGGTCGAAGGTGCGGATGAAGTCATCGTCACACTGACCGACAAGCGCGAGTTCAAGGCCAAAATCATGGGCGCTGACAAACGCAGTGATGTGGCGGTGGTCAAGATCGACGCGACGGGCCTGCCCGCCGTCAAAATTGGTGACATCAGCCGGTTGCGGGTGGGCGAATGGGTCATGGCCATCGGGTCACCGTTCGGACTTGAAAATACCGTGACGGCAGGCATTGTCAGTGCCAAGCAGCGCGACACCGGCGACTATCTGCCCTTCATCCAGACCGATGTGGCTATCAATCCCGGCAATTCCGGCGGGCCTTTAATCAACATGCGTGGCGAAGTCGTTGGCATCAACAGCCAGATTTATTCACGTTCGGGGGGCTTTCAGGGTATTTCCTTTGCGATTCCGATTGACGAGGCGATACGCGTGTCAGAGCAGTTGCGCATCAGCGGAAAAGTAACGCGCGGCCGTATTGGCGTGCAAATCGACCAGGTCAGCAAGGACGTGGCCGAGGCCATTGGCTTGGGTAGAAGCCAGGGCGCACTGGTCAGAGGCGTGGAAAGCGGTGGGCCTGCTGAAAAAGCGGGCATAGAAGCCGGTGACATCATCGTCAAGTTCGATGGCCGGGCGATTGAAAAGTCGAGCGACCTTCCGCGCATCGTCGGCAATGTCAAGCCAGGCACCAAGTCAACGGTGACGGTATTCCGGCGTGGCGCTACCAAGGATTTGTCGGTCACGATCGCCCAAGTGGAAGCCGACAAGCCTGCCCGTCCCGCTGCCAAGTCAGGTGCCAAGCCCCCGGTGGCGGGGCCGGCACAGGCGATTGGCCTGTCGGTCAGTGAAATAACCGATGCACAGAAGAAAGAACTGGATATCAAGGGCGGCGTCAAGGTGGATGCGGTTGAAGGGGCGGCTGCCCGTGCCGGACTGCGCGAAGGCGACGTGATTGTGTCCATCGCCAACACGGAAGTCGCAGGGCTCAAGAGTTTCGAGGCGGCGCTGGCGAAAATCGACAAGACCAAGAACATGACGGTGCTGGTGCGGCGCGGCGACTTGGCCCAGTTTTTGATCCTCAAGCCGGCACGTTAAGGGCCGGCTTGGCGCCAGGAAATGGGGAGTGGGGTGAGGCTGGGTAGAATGCAGCAGCATTTCAGCGATGTTTTTGTTGATCGCTGCCCAAGCCTTCTTAAGTTCAGCGTGAAAGCCCAGGCATGGATCGCGAAGTATCAAGCCCTCTAAAACAGCAAAAATCTTGTGCCACAAGGTGCCCTGTGTCAGTGCCTGACATCAACAAGTTGCCGATTTCCGGGCTGTTTATTGCAGGCTTTCCACCTGCAATGGGATTCCAGCTTTCGCAGTTGCCATAGAGGGTTGGTTCAGGGCGCGTCACTGCCAGACGCGCCTTTTTTTATGTTCTTCTGTGATGGTCTGTCTTTTTTTTCAATATATTCAAGTAGCTAGGCGTTTTTCTTGATGAATCACATCCGAAATTTTTCGATCATTGCGCATATTGATCACGGTAAATCCACCTTGGCGGATCGGCTTATCCAGCGTTGCGGCGGCCTGCAGGATCGCGAAATGAGTGCGCAGGTGCTCGATTCGATGGATATCGAAAAAGAGCGTGGCATCACCATCAAGGCGCAAACCGCTGCGCTCAAGTACAAGGCGCTTGATGGCCAGATCTATAACCTTAACCTGATCGACACCCCGGGCCACGTTGACTTCTCTTACGAAGTCAGCCGCTCCCTGTCGGCTTGCGAAGGCGCGCTGCTGGTCGTCGACGCCAGCCAGGGCGTTGAGGCGCAGACCGTGGCCAACTGCTACACAGCGCTTGATCTGGGCGTGACCGTGGTGCCGGTGCTCAACAAGATGGATTTGCCGCAGGCCGACCCCGACAACGCCCGGCAGGAAATCGAAGAAGTCATCGGCATTGATGCCACCGATGCGATTCCCTGCAGCGCCAAGAGCGGCATGGGCATTGACGAGATTCTGGAGGCCGTGGTGGCCCGCATCCCGCCGCCCAAAGGCAATCCGGCCGCGGCCCTGCGCGCCATGATTATTGACAGCTGGTATGACGCCTATGTGGGCGTGGTCATGCTGGTGCGTGTGGTCGATGGCCGACTCGCCAAAGGCGACCGCATCAAGCTCATGGCCAGCGAAGCCACCTATAACGCCGAGCAGCTGGGCGTTTTCACGCCCCACACCGAACCGCGCCCGGCCTTAGAAGCCGGCGAAGTCGGTTTTGTGATTGCCGGCATCAAGGAACTCCAGGCAGCCCGCGTGGGCGACACCATCACCCTGATCAAGGGCGGCACTGGCGGCGCGGCTTTTACGGCAACCGAAGCCCTGCCGGGCTTCAAGGAAATCCAGCCGCAGGTGTTTGCCGGACTTTATCCGTCAGAAGCCAGCGAGTACGAGTCGCTGCGCGATGCACTGGAAAAGCTCAAGCTCAACGACGCGTCGTTGCATTACGAGCCGGAAGTCAGTGAAGCGCTGGGGTTTGGCTTTCGCTGCGGCTTTCTGGGCCTGCTGCACATGGAAATTGTGCAGGAACGGCTGGAGCGCGAGTTTGACCAGGACCTGATTACCACCGCGCCCAGCGTGGTGTATGAGGTGCTCAAGGTCGATGGCGAGCTCATTAAGGTCGAAAATCCGTCGAAAATTCCAGACGGCGGCCGCGTGACCGAGATCCGCGAGCCCATCGTCACTGTGCATCTGTACATGCCGCAAGACTATGTCGGCGCGGTCATGACGCTGGCCAACCAGAAACGCGGCGTGCAATTGAACATGGCTTATCACGGCAAGCAGGTCATGCTGACCTACGAAATGCCGCTGGGCGAGATTGTCCTGGACTTTTTTGACAAGCTCAAATCGGTGTCGCGCGGCTATGCGTCAATGGACTATGAGTTCAAGGAGTTCCGTGCCTCTGACGTGGTGAAGGTCGATATCTTGCTCAACGGCGACAAGGTCGATGCGTTGTCGATCATTGTTCACCGCAGCCAGTCGGCGTATCGCGGGCGGGCCGTGGTGGCCAAAATGCGCGAGATTATTTCGCGCCAGCAGTTCGATGTCGCCATTCAGGCGGCCATCGGGGCCAACATTATTGCGCGCGAAACCATCAAGGCATTGCGTAAAAACGTGATTGCCAAGTGTTATGGCGGCGACATTTCCCGTAAAAAGAAGCTTCTTGAAAAGCAGAAAGCAGGCAAGAAGCGCATGAAACAAATCGGTTCGGTCGAGGTGCCGCAAGAGGCATTCCTGGCTATCTTGCAGGTAGAAGACTGATGCGCGGCGTCATGAGTTCCATCACGGCGCTGGTGCTGGCCGGGTTTGTCGGCTATGGCGCTGCCTGGTACTTCGGCATGGTCGAGGGCAACTTTTCTGTCCTGCTGTTTCTGGCTGCCGTGGTGACGGGCATTTACTGGGTGGCTGAACAACTCTACTTTTTGCCGCAACGCCGTAAGGCAGTGGTTGCGCTTGAAGCCAATGCCGCCAAACGCCATGCTGAACTGGCCAAAATGGGCATCAACCAGGTGGATGACAACACCACTGAAGCCAAAAGCCGGCTCATCATGCAGCCTTGGTGGCTGGACTGGACGGCGGGATTGTTCCCGGTCATCATCATCGTTTTTTTGCTGCGCTCTTTCCTGTTTGAGCCTTTCAAGATTCCATCGGGCTCCATGATTCCGACGTTGCTGGTCAATGACTTGATTCTGGTCAACAAATTTCACTACGGCGTGCGTCTGCCGGTCATCAACCTCAAGGTACTCGACAACCACAGCCCCGAACGCGGCGACGTGATGGTGTTCCGTTACCCGCCCAAGCCCAGCCTGGACTACATCAAGCGGGTCGTCGGCATCCCGGGTGATGAGGTGGCTTACCTGAACAAAAAACTCACCATCAATGGCAAGCCTTTGCCAAAGACGCCGCTGCCCGAGTTTTTTGATGTGGATTCGATGCGCTATGCCAAGCAGTTTGAAGAGACCAACGGTGACAAAACTTATCGCTTGCTCAATGACGACGATCGGCCGTCGTTTATCGCCGGTGCCGACAACTTCAAGTTCAGGGAAAACTGCCGCTACAGCACCGAAGGGGTCGTCTGCAAAGTGCCAGCCGGGCACTACTTCATGATGGGTGACAACCGGGACAATTCGCTGGATTCGCGTTACTGGGGTTTTGTGCCAGAGGCAAACATCGTTGGCAAGGCATTTTTTGTCTGGATGAATTTCGGTAACCTCAAGCGCATTGGCAGTTTCCAGTAATCAGGGCCAAGGCGGCATTGCACTCTTGAGGTCGCCGTCCTTTCGTACATTTTCAGCCGGAGCAAACACATATGAAACATCAGCAACGTGGTATTTCCTTTATTGGTATTTTGTTTGTCGGCGCGGTGCTGGCATTCGTCGGCATCGTGGCCGCCCAGGTGCTTCCCACACTGATGGAGTTCCAGGCCATTACCAAGGCCGCCACCAAAGCGGCGACGGGCAATACCGTGGCGGAAGTCCGGTCTATTTTCGACAAAGCCGGGCAGATTGACGACATTCATTCCATTTCCGGCAAAGACCTTGATGTGAGCAAAGAGGGCGACAAGACCGTGGTGGCTTTTGCCTACACCCGTGAAGTTCATCTGGCCGGCCCGGCCTTCTTGCTGCTCAAGTACAACGGCCGATCCAAATAAGTGCGTCCGACTCCAGCTCCCACTTCCAGCCCGGCTTTGCAGGCGTTGCAAAAGCGCCTGCAGCATGAGTTTGCCAACCCTAAACTGCTTGTCCAGGCGCTGACGCACCGCAGCTTTTCGGCAGATCACTATGAGCGCATTGAGTTTCTCGGGGATTCGGTTCTCAATCTGGCCGTGGCCGGCTTGCTTTACGAGCGCTTGAAAGACTTGCCCGAAGGCGATTTGTCTCGGGCCCGTGCCAACCTCGTCAAGGAAGACACCCTGCACAAGCTGGCCGTGGTGTTGGGTCTGCCCGACCTGCTGCGCCTCGGCGAGGGCGAAGCCCGGTCTGGCGGCAAGAACCGGCCGTCCATGCTGGCCGATGCACTTGAAGCCGTGATCGGCGCGGTGTATCTGGATGCCGGTTATGACAAGGCCGACCAGCTGGTGCGCCGGCTGTTCAAGGATGTCGAAGTGAATCCGAAAATGAAGGCCATCGGCAAAGACCCGAAAACCGAATTGCAGGAATGGCTGCAAGGCCGCAAAATGCACCTTCCTTTGTACCGGGTGGTCGGCACCACAGGCGCCGCCCACATGCAGACCTTCGAGGTGGAATGTGCCATCACCGAATATGGCCGCGCTGAGCGTGGCACGGGCGTATCGCGCCGAGCCGGCGAGCAGGCCGCCGCAACAGCCATGCTGGCGTTCGTCAAGACCCTGGCTTCCTGAGTCATTACGGCAACTGCCCGAGCAGGCTGCTACCCAAAAAGATTGAATTGAATATGAGTACCGACAACCACGAATCCACCCCGCCCGCCAACGCCTCGCCCGAGGCTGCGGCTGCGGCCACGCCAGCATTTCCCGCCTCCCCGGAGCCAGCCCAGAGCCAGGACGCGATCAGCGCGATGCTGGCCCAGGCCTCGGCTTTTCGCGGAGCGGCGGTATCTGCAGAGGGCAGCAGTGCCTCCACTATTCCGCCCGTGGGCGAGCAGCGTTGCGGTCTGATTGCGATTGTCGGCAAGCCCAACGTCGGCAAATCCACCTTGCTCAATGCGCTGGTGGGCCAGAAAGTCAGCATCACCTCGCGCAAGGCGCAGACCACGCGCCACCGAATCACCGGCATGCGCACCCGCTCTGCGACGCAGTTTGTGTTTGTCGATACACCGGGCTTTCAGACCCGGCACGGCAACGCCCTGAACCGTTCGCTGAACCGCACCGTGGTCGGCGCGGTGAACGACGTTGACCTGATTGTTTTTGTCGTGGAAGCCGGCCAGTTCAACCTGGCCGACGCCAAGGTGCTGTCGCTGCTGCCCGAAAAAACACCGGCCATTTTGCTGGCCAACAAGTTTGACCTGATTCACCGCCGCGCTGAAATCGCGCCCTGGCTGCGTTCCATGCAGGAGCGGCACAACTTTGCCGAGTTCGTGCCGATGTCGGCCAACAATGCCAAGGATGTCGAGCGCCTGTTCGGCATTTGCGAAAAATACCTGCCGGTGCAGCCGTGGATGTACGAGGCGGACGCGCTGACCGACCGCAGCGACCGCTTCATGGCCGCCGAGATCATCCGCGAAAAGCTGTTTCGCCTGACCGGCGACGAGCTGCCCTACACCTCGACCGTCATCATCGACAAGTACGAGGAAGAGGGCAATTTGCGCCGGGTAGCGGCCACCATCGTCGTCGAGCGCGACGGCCACAAGGGCATGATCATTGGCGAGAAGGGCGAAAAACTCAAGCGCATCGGCACCGAGGCGCGGCACGAGCTCGAAGCGCTGACCGGCGGCAAGGTGTTCCTGGAAATCTGGGTCAAGGTGCGCTCCGGCTGGGCCGATGACGAAGCGCGGGTCAAGACATTTGGCTATGAGTGATCGAGCGCCCACGCTCCCCGCTGCGCCTGCAGTCTGGCAAAGCCAGTCCTGCGGCCCCTGCTGGGAAAAGCGCAGACTCGCGCTTGCGACCTTTCGCTGAAATGTCATTGACCTGACCTGGCACCTGTTTCACCTTGGCCATTCAACGCATCAGTAACGAGCCCGCCTATGTGCTGCACCGTTACGACTGGAGCGAATCCAGCCTGATCCTGGATGTGTTCACGCGTCACTATGGCCGGGTGGCGCTGGTGGCGCGCGGGGCTAAAAAACCCAGTTCCAGCTTTCGGCCCATCTTGCTGCCCATGCAGCCGCTGCATGTTGCGTTTGGCGGCGATGCGGAAATCCGCAATCTCAAGAGCGCCGAATGGCAGGGCGGCCATGTCATGCCCAGCGGCGACGCGCTGCTGTCGGGGTATTACCTCAATGAACTGCTGATGCGCCTGCTGGCCAGAGACGACCCGCATCCGGTGCTGTTTGACGCTTATGCCGCCACTGTCCAGCTGCTGGCCAGCCAGAACCCCGACACGCTGCAGCTCGCGCTGCGCGCTTTTGAGTTGCGCCTGCTGCGCGATATTGGCCTGCTGCCGTTGCTGGATGTCGAGACCGCGACGCTGGCTGCCGTGCTGCCGCAACAGCACTATGTACTGGTGGCCGAAGCCGGCTTGCGGCTGGCCCATGCCGATGACCGCGTCAGCTTGCCCGGCGAACAGTGGCAGGCATTGCAAGCGTCCTTGACTGAGAAATCCCTGTTTTCCGACACCTTGCGGGCCTGTGTGCCGGCGGCGAATGCGCTCAAATTGCAGTTGCGTAATTTGCTGCACTACCATTGCGGCGTAAGGGTTCTGAAAACCCGGCAAATGATGATGGACCTGCAAGCCCTTTAAAGATTGATTTCGCCATGATTGCTCTATTTCATTCCGACCATCGGTCACACCCCGCGCATCCACCCGGCACGCAAAAGACGGCCCTGTCCGTCAATGTCAACAAGGTGGCGCTGCTTCGCAACACCCGAAATCTTGATATTCCCAGCGTGCTGCGCGCTGCCGAGTTGTGCCTGCAGGCGGGTGCGCAGGGCATCACGGTGCATCCCCGGCCCGACGAGCGCCATATCCGCGCCGACGATGTCTATGAATTGGCGGCGCTGATGAAGGACTGGCCGCATTGTGAATTTAATATTGAAGGCAATCCGCTGCAAAACCTGATGCATTTCGTGCGCGACCTGTCCGCCCGGGGCCTGCCGCTGCACCAGTGCACTTTTGTGCCCGACACCGAAGACCAGTTCACCAGCGACCACGGCTGGAATCTTGCGCACGATGCCGAGCTGCTTCAGCCGCACATCGACTACGCGCATGCGCGCGGCGTGCGCGTCAGCCTGTTCATGGACCCGGTTCCGGAAGCCATGGAAGCTGCCAAAGCCGTCGGCGCTGACCGGGTCGAGCTGTACACCGAAAGTTATGCGCGGGCTTGGTCCGGCGCTGAAAAAAACAAGGTATTAAGCCAGTTTGCGCAGACTGCACGGGCGGCAGTAGCTATTAATTTAGGAGTGAATGCCGGCCACGACCTGAACCGCGACAACCTGGCCGAATTCCTGCGCGCCGTGCCCGGTGTGCTGGAAGTGTCCATCGGCCATGCGCTGGTGGCCGACGCACTGGAACTGGGTTACGACGCCACGGTGAAAGGCTATCTGAACTGCATCAATGAGGCGTTTGCGCCGGCCACTACCGTTTGACGCTGGCCTGATGATTTACGGCATCGGCACCGACATCTGCGACATCCGCCGCATCCGCGCCAGCCTTGAGCGGCACGGCGAGCGCTTTGCGCAAAGAATCTTGAGCGACGGCGAACTGGCCACGTGGACAGAGCGCAGCGCCCGCTGGCCAGACCGGGGCGTCAGTTACCTGGCTACCCGCTTTTCTGCCAAGGAAGCGTTCAGCAAAGCCATCGGTTTGGGCATGCGCATGCCCATGACTTGGCGAAACTGCGAGATCACCAAAGTGTCCAGCGGCAAGCCCGAGATCGTGCTGCACGGCGCGCTGAAAGACTGGTTTGACGCGCGCCAACTATCCGCCCACGTCAGCGTGACCGACGAAACCGACTACGCCGCCAGTTTTTGCGTTGTAGAGAAAAAAGCCCCCTAGCGCATGCTGCTCGTGCGCAAGCAGCTATTTATTTCATAGTGACTTCAAGAATAACCCCATGACCCAGCACGCCCCTCTCATCATCGACATCGCCGGTCTCAAACTCAGCAAGGACGACCGCCGCCGCCTCAAGCATCCGCTGACCGGCGGCATCATCCTGTTCGCCCGCAACTGGAAAGACCGCCAGCAACTCGGCAAGCTGTGCGCCGAGATCAAGGCCCTGCGCGACGACCTGCTGATCTGCGTCGATCACGAAGGCGGCCGGGTGCAGCGTTTTCGCACCGACGGCCTGACGCATCTGCCGCCCATGCGCGCTTTGGGCGCGCAATGGACCCGCGACCAGCTGGCCGCGACCAACGCAGCCACCGCCTGCGGTTATGTGCTGGGGGCCGAGTTGCGCGCCTGCGGCGTTGATTTCAGTTTCACGCCGGTGCTCGACCTCGATTTTGGCGAAAGCAGCGTGATTGGCGACCGCGCTTTTGGCCGCGACCCGCGCGTGGTCAGCCTGCTGGCCAAAAGCCTGATGCACGGCCTGCTGCAAAGCGGCATGGCCAACTGCGGCAAACATTTCCCCGGCCACGGCTTCGTCAAGGCCGACTCGCACACCGACATTCCGGTGGACACGCGCACGCTCAAAGCCATTTTGAAAGACGACGCCGCGCCCTATGAATGGCTCAACACCACGCTGTCCAGCGTGATGCCGGCGCATGTGATCTACCCCAAAGTCGATGCCCGGCCCGCCGGTTTTTCGAGCAAATGGCTGAACTTCATCCTGCGCAGCCAGCTCGGTTTTGGCGGCGCGATTTTCAGCGACGACCTGAGCATGGCCGGTGCCCGCTTGCTTGACGGCGTCGAAGTCAGCTACACGCAGGCCGCCGTCGCCGCGCTGAACGCTGGCTGCGACATGGTGCTGCTGTGCAACCAGTCGGTGGGGCAGGGCAAGCCGGTCGATGAACTGCTGGACGGCATGGCCGAAGCGCTGCTCAAGGGCGAGTGGGACGCCCAGGAAGCCAGCGAATTACGCCGCCTGGCGCTGCTGCCCACCACGCCGGCCCATGAATGGGACGAGCTGATGGTGTTGCCCGCCTACATGCACGCGCTGGGGTTGATTCCCTGATGGTTTGCTGACCTGGCAGTCGGGTCAGTTCGGGGTCGGCCAGTCCAGCTTGCCTGACGCATCCATGTGCGTCAGGTACACGCGCAGGTCGAACTCGTACTGGTGGTACTGCGGCTCCATGTAGGTGCAGAGTTTGTAGAACGCCTTGTCGTGGTCTTTTTCCTTGATGTGGGCCAGCTCGTGCACCGCAATCATCCGCAAAAATTCCTCCGGCACGTCCTTGAACAGCGACGCGACGCGGATTTCGCGTTTGGACTTGAGCTTGTTGCCCTGCACGCGTGAAATCGTCGTGTGCGTGCCCAGTGCGTGCGTGATGATCTGTAGCTTGCTGTCAAACATCACCTTGTTCAGCGGTTCGGAATTGCGCAAAAAATCATTTTTCAGCGTCATTACATAGTCGTACAACGCCTTGTCGGTGCGCACGGTGTGAGCGTGGCGGTATTTGGCCAGCAGCGTTTCGCCGAGCCGGCCTTGTGTCTGCAACTGCTGCACTTGGGCTTTGAGGCTGTCCGGGTAGCCCATGAGGTATTTCATTGGAATCTTATGTGCTACTTTTTTAATAGCTGGTTGCGCACGCCAACTATGCGCTAGCGCCCTAAAAGGCATAAAACGGGGCGTTTTTTCGGTCACTTCGCCACGCGGCGGAGCCGGAGCGGATTTTAGACCGGCTGCCCAATAGCGCCCCAGCCGGTTTATGCGTAAAGATTCAGCCCGCTTTTTTGTTAGGCTTTATGCATGAAGCATTCCAGCAACTCTCCCGTCGCTCCTCCCGAGAATCGCCATCGCCTGGTCAACCTCGCACTGCAGGGCGGCGGATCACACGGCGCTTTTACCTGGGGTGTGCTGGACGCGCTGCTGGAAGACGGCCGCATTGACATCGAAGGCATCAGCGGCACCAGCGCCGGCGCCATGAACGCCGTGGTGCTGGCGCATGGGCTGGTCAGCGCCCCCGGCCAGTCCCGGCTTGCGCGCTATGAAGCGGTGCGGCAGGCGCTGGCGAATTTCTGGAATGGCATTATTGACCTGAGCGCCGTGTCGTCTTCGTTATCAAAATCACTGTCGCTGTGGCAGCGCGCACCGTTCAATGTTTTGTTGGGACAGCTGGGCAGCGGCATCTGGTCGGCTTCGCGCTGGACCGATGAACTCACCCGCTACTGGTCGGGCAGCCTGTCGCCTTACCAGAGCAACCCGTTTGACATCAACCCGCTGAAGGATTTTCTGGCCTCTCAGGTCGATTTCGAGCGGCTGGCGGCGCACCCTTTCCCGGCGACGCCCAAGGTGTTCGTGGTGGCCACGCGCGTCAGCACCGGCAAGGCCGAGGTGTTTTCAGGCCAGCGCCTGACGGCCGACGCGGTCATGGCGTCGGCCTGCCTGCCCATGGTGTTCCGGGCGGTCGAGATTGAGGGCGATCATTTCTGGGATGGCGGCTACACCGGCAACCCGGCGCTGCACCCGCTGCTCTACGAATGCCAGAGCCGCGACATCATGCTGGTTCAGATCAACCCGATCCAGCGGGACAAGCTGCCGACCCAACCCGGCGAAATTGCCGACCGCGTGAATGAAATTACCTTCAATGCCGGGCTGGTCGCCGAAATGCGCGCGATTGATTTTGTCAAGCGCCTGCTGGCCGAAGGCAAGCTCGAAGCGTCGCAGTACAAGGACGTGCTGATGCACCGCATTGACGGCGGTAAAGCGCTGGACGCCTACAGCGCCTCGACCAAGGCGTCAACCGAGGCCGGCCTGATCCACGGCTTGCGCGATCTGGGCCGGCGCTGCGCGGCCCAATGGCTGGCCCAAAACTACCCGATGCTGGGCGTCGAATGCACCGTCGATATTGCGCGCGACTACCTGGACGACCTGCGCCTGCCGGTGGAACGGGCAACCGTCGCCCCCGACAGAAAACAGTCTCTTTTGGGCTGAAACAGCAACCTACCCAAAAATCGCGCCCCACCAAACCCATTCTGACGAAAAAAAGGCCTTTTCAGCATTGAAAAGGCCTGTGGTGCACGCTGCACAAGCGCTGTCAGCTATGAATTAGCTAGCAAAAAGAACCCGCTAAAGCGCCTGCACGTCACGCTTCGCGGCGCAGCGCCGGGAACAAGATCACGTCGCGAATGCTGGGGCTGTCGGTCAGCAGCATCATCAGCCGGTCGATGCCGATGCCGCAGCCGCCGGTCGGGGGCATGCCGTATTCCAGCGCGCGGATGAAGTCGTGGTCGTAGAACATGGCTTCGTCGTCGCCGCCGTCCTTGGCATCGACCTGCGCATTGAACCGCGCGGCTTGTTCCTCGGCGTCGTTCAACTCGCTGAAACCGTTGCCGAATTCGCGGCCCGTGATGTACAGCTCAAAGCGCTCGGTGACTTCCGGGCGTTCGTCGTTGGCGCGCGCCAGCGGCGAGATTTCGGTCGGGTGCTCCATGATGAAGGTCGGCTGCCAGAGCTTGTCTTCCACCGTTTCCTCAAAATACAGCACCTGCAAACTGGCCAGCGAGCGGCCGGCCAGGCGGTTCTTGGCTTCACTCAAGCCGAGCTTTTTCAGGGCATTGGTCAGCCATTCGGCGTTGTCCACGTGGTCGCCTGCGTCGGTGTGCTTGAGGATGGCTTCGCGAATCGTCAGGCGCTCAAACGGCTGGCTCAAATCCACCGGCTTGTCAGCGTAGCTCAGTTGCAGCGAGCCGCAGACTTTTTGCGCAATGTCGCGGATCAGGTCTTCGGTGAAGGCCATCAGGTCGGTGTAGTTCCACCACGCCGCATAGAACTCCATCATGGTGAACTCGGGGTTGTGGCGAACGCTGATGCCTTCGTTGCGGTAGCTGCGGTTGATCTCGAACACGCGCTCGAAACCGCCGACGATCAGCCGCTTGAGGTACAGCTCGGGCGCGATGCGCAAGAACATTTCCTGGTCCAGCGCGTTGTGGTGCGTCTTGAACGGCTTGGCATTCGCACCGCCCGGAATCGGATGCAGCATCGGCGTTTCGACTTCCAGAAAATCATGCGACACCATGAACTCGCGAATGCCGCTGACCGCCTTGCTGCGCGCCATGAAACGCTTGCGTGCCGACTCGTCCATGATCAGATCGACATAACGCTGGCGGTATTTGACTTCCTGGTCCGCCATGCCGTGGAACTTGTCGGGCAGCGGGCGCAGGCTTTTGGTCACCAGCCGGATGCTGTCGGCATGAATCGACAACTCGCCCGTCTTGGTTTTGAACAGCAGACCGGTCGCCGACACGATGTCGCCCAAATCCCAGTGCTTGAAAGCGGCATGCACGTCTTCGCCCACGCCGGCGTTGTTGATGTAGAGCTGGATGCGGCCGCCCGACGGGCCAAACGACGCATCCTGCAACGTCGCAAAGCTGGCCTTGCCCATCACGCGCTTGAGCATCATGCGGCCCGCCACATGCACCTTGACGGCCAGCGGCTCCAGCTCTTCATTGCTCAGGTGGCTGTATTCGGCAAACAGCGCTTCGGCGCGATGGCCGGGCTTGATGTCATTCGGGAACGCCACGCCTTTGCCGTCGGCTTGGTGTTGACGCAAGGCGCTGAGCTTTTCGCGGCGCTCGACCATCAGCTGGTTTTCGTCGTGGTGGGCGGGGGCAATGCTGCCGGTTGCAGAAGAAGTCGGGTGGCTGGACATAGGTCAGTGTTCCGGAAATAAAAAGGTGGGGCGGGTGGGCGCAAGCGCCAGGCTGCTCAAGGCGCCGCTGAAAACGCCGAATCAATGATTTTAAGTTTTTAAGGATGCGTTTTTCAGGCCGCGCCGCTTGAGAGCCATCTTTGCCCGCATCAAAGGCCGCTTGCCCGCGCCATCAGAGGGAAATGCCGGTGCGTTCCAGAATGTCGCAGACCAGTTCCAGCCGAACCAGCGGGTTGTCGAGCTCCATCAGGCGCTGCTTGAGGTCCAGCGGCATCGGCAGCAACTCGCACCAGCGGTTGGCGACCCAGCCGCAGTCGTCCAGGCGGTAGGGCGGCAGCACGGGCATTTTTTCAGGCGGCGTGTCACTTTGCCGCAGCCCTTTGATCAGCTGGTCTAGCGCATCAGCAGTTTTTTGCAGATCAGGCGGAATGCTGACGGGCATGTCGTCTTCAAGCCGGGTCACGTCAGCGATCCACAAGCCGTGCTTGAGTTTTTCGCGCCGGGTAATCTCAAAACGGTGAATGCCGTGGCACTGCAACACCATCAGGCCGGGCTGCGGCACTGAAAAGTGGCTGATCGTGGCCAGTGTGCCGACGGTGTTGAAGGCTTCATTGGCAAAAGCATCACCGTTTGGCTTGGCATCTTTGGCCGTGGCGCTGGCCGGTTTGCGCACTTCCGAGCCTTCGGTCAGCGACACCACGCCAAACGGCGCGCCGGTCTTGTGGCATTTGCCAATCATGTCGAGGTAGCGCACCTCAAAAATCTGCAGCGGCAAATAGCCGCCGGGGTACAGCACGGTGCCCAAAGGAAAGAGCGGGAGAGAATTCAATGTCAGGATTTCAGACATGGTGTGAGGCTTCAAATTGGTAGCCTGACATCATCCCATGATCTCTTTTTCGGCGCATGCGGCGAATGCTGATTTGCGGCGAGGACTTGCGCTGCGCGTACCGCGTGGATCGCATGACGCTGGCGTGAACTTCATTTTTCAGGATGCGCTTTGCAGGTCAGAAAACTGTGGCCAGGACGGGCGCGTCTGGCGCAGCAGCGCGGTAGGAAACGATAAGGAATTTACTATTAAAAAAATAGCTGTAAGCGCAGGCAGAGCGTTCGTCAGCGGCACTTTGGCGTATGAATTCTGGCATGGATGATTTTGCAAACCTAACGGCTTGAATTGAGCGGCGGCGAAGCCGTCCGCCTCGAATGAATTGTTAGCCAACTTTGCCTCCTGCGGCTTGTACCCGGGCGAGCAAGAATGCCGCGAACTCCGGCGGCAAGCTCGCCAGCGGCAAAGTGACGAATTGGGACTTGGAAAGCACAAGTAGCCAGCAAGTCTTGAACTGCCACACCTCGGTAACGGCAGACCATGGGAGCGACGCAGTACCAGCACTAGAAGATAGTGATAAAGAATTTTCGGAAGCTTCAAGAGTGGCTTGAGGGCTGCCCATAGCCCTCAGCTTATGCATAGCGTTGCGATAGTGAACAACATACAGCCCCACAGCGAAGCAGATGCCGAGAACGAGCACGCTCCCCAGCACACCTACGAACCATGATGTGTCGCCTCCGCGAATGGACACGGTGAGCCCAGTGGCGACCAGTGCAAGCGCCACAAGAAAGCGAAAGCCGACGACGCGCCACCAAAAGCCAAGAACGGCTTGGTGAAGAAGTGGTTTGTTGTAGTTGAGGATTGTTCGATGCATTGGCTAACGTCGAAATTCAGTGGGCGGCGCAGCCGATCCACTGCAATGCCAGGTTAGACACCCTTTACATAGCGTTCGATGAGGACGGCGGCGAGAGCAACGATGATTCCAATGAGGATGCCAGAGCCAATGGCAAATGCGCGGTCGAATCGCTTTGTTTTGGCCTCGGACAAGTAGAGATTTCCCTTGCCTGACAATGAAAACCGTTGGCCCTTCAATGTTTCGTTTCCACCATGTATTGACCAGCTTCGCCCGCGGTAGGTAGCAGTTTTTTCAGCAGAACTCATTGCGAAGTACTTCCAAGACAAAAGCTGCTCCTTTGGTTCTGGTTTCGGCGAATCCGAATCTCTTAGATCAGGTTGCATGCCATCGTCCACAAAGCCCTGCGTGGCAAGACTGGCGAATACGTAGAAATCCCGATGATCGCCATATTTTTTTGGGATTAAGGCCGTGATTTCTTCGAGCGACAAATCTCCTGATTTCTCGAGCGCTTTGAGGATTGATATGGCGGACGGCGACATCGGAGGTGAGTAGAGCTTCTCTTAAGAAACTTCCCCAGCCTGCCCTGGATTTTTGAAGTCTAAAGTCATGCAGGCCGTAGCTCCTTGGGTTTGAGTTCGAAGCCCATTGCACGGGCTCGCTTGGCCAGATTTTGCACCACCCGCTGGCGATACCGTTCCTCGTACTCATCCTGCCCGGTCTCGACAAAGGCCTGTCCTTTGGTCAGCATGAAATACACCAGCCGGGCCAGCTTGTGCGCGCTGGCGGTGATGGCTTTGGCTTTGTCCATGCGCGAGCACAGCCGACGGTGATGCGCACCCAGCGCGGTTTGGCTTTTGCGCAGCGCCTGCGCGGCCATGCGCAAGGCCTGGGCGGCGCGGTTGGCACAGGGCTTGGTGGCACTTGAAAGCACCTTGCCCCCGGAGATCTTCGTGCCCGGGCACAAGCCCAGCCAGGAGGTAAAGTGCTTGACGCTGGGAAAGCGCGCCAGATCAACGCCAATCTCGCTGATGACTTTCAATGCCGTGCTGGTGTCAATTCCTGGTATGCGCGTCAAATCAACGCCGCTGGCTTCAAACAGAGAAGTTCGTGCGTCAAAGCCGACCGCGTTTTTGGCCGGGGTGCCGCGCTTGGGTGCGCCCAAGCCATCCTCGGGCAACTCGTGGCCCTTGAGGTTGCTCAGCAATTGCTGCAGCTTGTCATCGCACTGGGCGATTTGCACCGCGTACGTATCGATCAAGGCCAAGGCCTGCTTGAGGGCAAACAAATGCTCGTCGCGCCAGTGGCCCTGCAGTGCTTGAGCGACCTCGACCTCGTTCGCCTTGATGCGCCGGTCCCGCAGCCGGGCCAGCGTGGCAGCATCGCGCTCGCCCGCCACGATGGCGCGAATGATGGCCTGGCCGGTCACGCCCATGATGTCGGAGATGACGTGGTGCAACTGCACATTCATCTGTGTCATGGCCTTTTGCAGATGCTGGACATGGCGGGCCTGGTAGGACAGCAGCATGTCGCGGTGACGCCAGACGGCGCGCAGCGCGCAGACCTCCTCGGCAGGTCGAAAGCCGCCGCGCAGCAGGCCATAACTCATCAGTTGCTGCAGCCACTGACAGTCCAGCACATCGCTCTTGCGCCCAGGCACGGTCCTGACGTGACGGGCGTTGACCAGATGCACTTCAAAGCCGGCCGCGTCGAGCATCTCGTACAGCGGTATCCAGTACACCCCGGTCGACTCCATGGCCACGGCCGTGATGTGGCACCTGCGCAGCCACTGCACCAGACGCTCAAGATCGGCGGTGAAGGCTGCAAATTCGCGCACCGGCTCGTCGTCGCGCTCGGCAGGCACGGCTACAAAATGGCTGGTGGCACCGATGTCAATGCCGCAAGCGTTGGGGTAGGCGATGCTCAAGCTTGCCGCCTTGGCTCGCTTGCGTATCGGGATGGGCTTGGCTTGGCAGGCCGATAAGGCCTGAGCTGATTTGCCGACAGTCCTGGGCATGGCGCACTCCTTTGTGTCAAGGGTTCAAGCAATGCATGCCACGCGGGATAAACGTCTCGAATGCTCAGTCTCTTAAACGGGATGGTCATGGCAAGCCAGAGGCCTGCCATGCGCCTCACCAGTGTCGAAGACGCAACCCGACCACGCTAACGTACGGGCCTCAAAGGCACCAATGGCTTACCGGTCATGTGTGGCACGCACTGCAACGATACTCCAGCGCTCCAGCGCCTGCCACATAAGTTTCTTCGGCTCGGAGTCCGGGCGCGGCCGGTTGGATCGCTAACGTTGAAATTCAGTGGTTGCGAAGCCGATCCACTGCAATGCCGGGTTAGAACCTTGGTGTTTGAACCGACACGCTTGGCGCAACCCGGAAGCGAAAAGCGCGAAAGCGCCAGCGCTACACAAAGCATAGCTGGAAGCACAGGCAGGGCGTGCGCCAGCAGCACCTTGGACGTGAACTTTGGCATAGGGAATTTCTGCAAACCTAACGTATATTGGACAACTGAATCCTACCCGTACTTACAATCTAATACAACAAAAATTCAGAACTTTCTTTTTATTTTCAACGGGTTAGCAGGTTGCAAAACCATTTAGGCAAACCTAAAATTTAACGGATGAACATGCCTTCACGGTCATCCGCGCCATCACTGGAATCTACACCTTCACGGCCTCCAAAACTTCTGGAGCAACTGCGCATTCACCTGCGCACCCGGCACTACAGCATTCGCACAGAGCAGACCTATATTGACTGGGCACGGCGCTTTATTCTGTTTCATGGCAAACGCCATCCGTGCGACATGGGCGCTGCTGAAGTTGAGGCATTTTTGAGTTATCTTGCCGTCGAGCGCAATGTATCGGCATCCACGCAAAATCAGGCCAAGGCGGCGCTGCTTTATCTGTACAAACAACTACTCGGCATTGATTTACCTTGGCTGGATGAGGTGGTTCAGGCCAAAACACCCAAACGTTTACCGGTCGTGCTGACGACGCGTGAAGTGCGCGACCTGCTGATGCAGCTCAATGGGCCGATGTGGCTGATTGCCAGTTTGCTTTATGGCACCGGCATGCGTTTGCTCGAAGCGCTGCGGCTGCGGGTCAAGGATGTGGAGTTTGAGCGTCGGGAAATCATTATTCGCGAAGGCAAAGGAAACAAAGACCGGATCACCGTCTTGCCCGAAAACCTGATCGTTCCGCTGCAGGCGCAATTGCAGCGCGCCAAACTCATCCACGAGCGCGATCTGGAAGCCGGGTTTGGCGAGGTGTATTTGCCGCATGCGCTGGCCGTCAAATACCCCAATGCCGGCAAGGCGTGGGGCTGGCAATATGTCTTTCCGGCAGCCTCGCGGGCCGTTGATCCGCGAAGTGATGGCGTGGAAAGGCGTCACCATGTGTTTCCCGAGTCGGTACAGCGGGCAGTGCGCGAAGGCGCGCGGCGCATGGGTGTGGGCGTCACGTCCGCGATGGATTCAGGCGGAGCGCAAACTGGGGCAACCAGCGGATCGGCCAAGATCATCACGCCGCATGTGCTGCGCCATTCGTTTGCCACGCACATGCTGCAGGCGGGCTACGACATCCGGACGGTACAGGAGTTGCTGGGCCACAGCGATGTCAGCACGACCATGATTTACACCCATGTGTTGAACAAAGGCGGGCGCGGGGTGCTGAGCCCGTTTGATACGCTGTGAAAAACCTCAGCTCACTGCATCTGCCGGCTGCTTGAGCAGCATCGCCAGTGAGTTGGCGACGGTCTTGCGCAATTCCCGGCGGTCGCAGATGAAGTCGATCGCGCCTTTGGTTTGCAGGAATTCGGCGCGCTGAAAGCCGGGTGGCAACGTTACGCGCACGGTCGATTCAATGACGCGCGGGCCGGCGAACCCGATCAGGGCTTTTGGCTCGGCAATCACGATGTCGCCCATAAAGGCAAAACCGGCGCTGACGCCGCCCATGGTCGGGTCGGTCAGCACGCTGATGTACGGCAGGCCTTTTTTGGCCAGTCGGGTCAGCGATGCGTTGGTTTTTGCCATCTGCATCAGGCTGAGCAAGCCTTCCTGCATGCGTGCGCCGCCGGTGGCGGTGAAGCAGATAAACGGTACTTTTTGCTCGATGGCGGTGTGAACGCCGCGCACAAAACGCTCGCCGACGACGCTGCCCATGCTGCCGCCCATGAAGTCGAATTCAAAGCAGGCCACGACGACGCCAATGCTGTGCAGTGCGCCGCCCATGACCACCAGCGCATCGGTTTCGCCGGTGTTTTCCATGGCTTCCTTGAGCCGCTCGGGGTACTTGCGGCTGTCCTTGAACTTCAGCGCATCGACGGGCAGCACTTCCTGGCCAATTTCGTAGCGGCCTTCGGCGTCGAGAAAGGCATTCAGCCGGTCACGCGCGCCAATGCGGTGGTGGTGGCTGCACTGCGGGCAGACGTTCTGGTTTTTTTCCAGATCGGTCTTGTACAGCACGGCTTCGCAGCTGGGGCACTTGATCCACAAGCCTTCCGGCATGGTGCGGCGCTCGGTCGGGTTGGTGGGGCTGATTTTGGGCGGAAGGAGTTTTTCTAGCCAGGACATGGTGTCGTTTCCTTGTTGGCTTGCGACTGCCGCTGCATTTTTCAGCAAAGGGCGGCCTCAAGCATCGTCAAACGTTAAACATCAGAGAGACGCGCCGGGCGCCAGAAGGACTGGCTGACCGGGCGAAAAGCGCCATTATGCGCCGGGGTGAACGGGCAAAAGTCAGTCCAGCGCCGTCCGGATTTCTTTCAGGAAGTCATGCGCCACGGCGGCCACCTGGTCACGCGGCTGGTTTTCAATCAGCTGGATGATCTTGCTGCCAATCACCACGGCGTCGGCTACCTGGCCGATGGCTTTGGCCGTGGCGGCGTC
Source organism: Polaromonas sp. CG_9.5 (assembly GCF_035984465.1). Taxonomy (NCBI): domain Bacteria; kingdom Pseudomonadati; phylum Pseudomonadota; class Betaproteobacteria; order Burkholderiales; family Comamonadaceae; genus Polaromonas; species Polaromonas sp. CG_9.5. Next base: position 244,568 of record NZ_JAXCHR010000001.1, on the reverse strand, counting down.
ACGAATGCCAAAACCCACCCCCACGGGCACGCTGACATGCTGGCGAATGCGCGGCAGCATGGCCGCGACCGCATCCACATCGAGCGTGCCGGCGCCGGTTACGCCCTTGAGCGAGACGTAATAGACATAACCGCTGGCCACCTCGGCCACCTGCGCCATGCGCGCGTCGGTGCTGGTGGGGGCGAGCAAAAAGATCAGGTCCATGTTGTGCGCCTTCAGGCGGGCGGCAAACAGGGCGCATTCTTCAGGCGGATAGTCAACGATCAGCATGCCATCGACCCCGGCGGCGGCGGCGTCGCGGATGAACGCGCTTTCGGCTTCGCCTGCGCCGTGCTTGATGTCGTAGCGCTCGACCGGATTGGCGTAACCCATCAGCACGACGGGCGTGGTGCTGTCGGTTGTGCGAAAGGTGCGCACCATGTCCAGCACCTGAACCAGGCCAACGCCAAAGCCAAGCGCTTTTTCGCCGGCTTTCTGGATCACCGGGCCGTCGGCACTGGGGTCAGAAAAAGGCACGCCCAGCTCAATCACGTCGGCGCCACCGGCCACCATGGCGTGCATCAGTTCGGGCGTGACATTGGCAAACGGAAAGCCTGCGGTGACGTAGGGAATCAAGGCCTTGCGGCCCTCGGTTTTAAGGCGCGAGAAAGTGGTTGCAATACGGCTCATGACTGGCTCCCTGCGCCTTTGGCACCGCTGGCGTCGAACGCATCGGGTGACGTGACGACGCCGCCTTTGACGGACAGGCCGCGCATGGAAGGCCGGTCATAGAAATCAGCGCCCGACAGGTCAGCCACGGTGCCGATGTCTTTGTCGCCCCGGCCCGAGAGGTTGACCAAAATGCTTTGGTCGCTGCGCATGGTTTTGGCCAGCTTCATGGCATAGGCGACGGCATGGGCTGATTCGAGCGCCGGAATGATGCCTTCGGTGCGGCACAGGTAGTGAAAGGCTTCCAGCGCTTCGGTGTCGGTGATACCGACATATTCGGCGCGGCCGATATCTTTCAAAAACGCATGCTCAGGGCCGACGCCGGGGTAATCCAGCCCGGCGCTGATGCTGTGCGTTTCGGTGACCTGGCCGTCTTCATTTTGCAGGACGTAGGTGCGGTTGCCGTGCAGCACGCCGGGAAGGCCGCGCTGCAAGGAGGCTGAATGCTTGCCGCTGTCCATGCCTTCGCCAGCGGCTTCGACGCCAATCAAACGGGTGGCTTCATGCGAAATATAGGGATGAAAAATGCCCATGGCATTGCTGCCGCCGCCCACGCAGGCCACCACCGCGTCAGGCTGTTTGCCAAGGTTCATCTCGGGCATCTGCGTCAAGCATTCGGTGCCGATGACGCTCTGGAAGTCGCGCACCATCATCGGATAAGGGTGCGGGCCGGCCACGGTGCCGATGATGTAGAAGGTGTTGTCCACATTGGCCACCCAGTCGCGCATGGCTTCGTTCAGCGCATCTTTCAGGGTCTTGCTGCCGCTCTCGACGGGCACCACGGTGGCGCCCAGCAGGTTCATGCGATACACATTGGGGCTTTGGCGCTTGACATCTTCGCTGCCCATGTACACCACGCACTCCAACCCGTAGCGGGCGCAAATGGTGGCGGTGGCCACGCCGTGCTGGCCCGCGCCGGTTTCGGCAATGATGCGCGGCTTGCCCATGCGGCGCGCCAGCATGGCCTGGCCGATGGTGTTGTTGATCTTGTGCGCGCCGGTGTGGTTGAGGTCTTCGCGCTTGAGGTAAATCTGTGCGCCACCTTGCTCGCGGCTCATGCGCGCGGCGTGGTAAATGGGCGAGGGGCGACCGACGAAGTGCTTCAGCTCGTAGTGGAATTCAGCAATGAACTCCGGGTCGTGCTGGTACTTGGCGTAGGCGGCTTTGAGCTCGTTGATGGCGTGGGTCAGGGTTTCAGAGACGAAACTGCCGCCGTAAATGCCGAAATGGCCGGCGAGGTCAGGTTGTTGATAGTCGTACATGGTCTTTGCTCAGTTGGGGACAGCGCCGCTATTGGCTGCGCTCAGCATGCCTGGGCTGTCCCGAAAGGTTTTTGAATGACTCGTCGGCCGCACGAACGGCGGCGACGAATTGATTGATTTTCTCAAGGCTCTTGATTCCCTTGGAAATCTCGACGCCTGAGCTCACATCAACGGCCAGCGTGGTGCAGCGTGGCCTGACTTGCAAAATACCATCGATCACGTTTGCAGGCGTCAACCCACCAGACAAAACGAGGTGAGCGTTGACGCTTGGAGGAAGCAGTGACCAATTGAATGTTTTTCCGCCTCCGCCGAATCCTTCGACATGGGCGTCGAGCAAGATGGCTTGGGCTGCTGAATAATCTTGGGCGTATTTTAAGAGATCAAACCGAAGACCGCCGGTTTCAAGGTTTTCGTCCAGGGGAATGCGGGCGGCACGCAGGAAGGGTCGACCCCACTGCAGGCAGTCTTCAGGCGTCTCATCACCATGAAATTGCAGCAATGCGCACGGTATACGGGCGCAAGCAGCTATTATTTCAGGAGCAGCCGCGTTGACGAAAAGCAGTACTGGCGTCACAAACGGCGGCAGGCGACGGGCCAGTTCTGCAGCGCGGTCCAGCGTGACGTAGCGCGCGCTGTGTTCATACATGACAAAGCCGATGGCGTCTGCCCCGGCAGCCACGGCGGCATCTACGTCTTCTTCTCGGGTCAGGCCACAAATTTTGATGCGCGTGCGCACGAAAGCTGGCAAGGGCAGGGGGACTTCACCGCCCCCGGTTTGTTCCAGGGCGGATAGCGTGGGCGCAGGTGTTTTCATGGCAGCCAATCATAAGACGCCGTGCGCGAGGGCAAACCATGACGCTCTTCGTAAACCGGCCCCAAAAAATACAAACCGTCCGGTGAGAAAGTCGGGGCGGCGGCATCGCGGCGCCTGGCTTCGACCACTTCGGCCAGCCATTCGGGCGGGTGACTGCCTTGGCCAATGGCCAGCAGGCAGCCCATGATGTTGCGGATCATGTGGTGCAAAAAAGCGTTGGCTTCAAACTCGAAGCGCCAATAGCGTGAACCGGCGCCAGCGCGCTGCGAAATATCAATGCGTTTCATGGTTTTGACGGGCGACTTGGCCTGGCATTGCGCAGCCCGAAACGAGCTGAAGTCGTGCTCGCCCATCAGGTATAGGGCAGCCTGGCGCATGGCCGCGCCATCAAGCGGGCGGTAAACCCAGCCGACACGCCCGGCTTCGACGCTGGGGCGAACCGGTGATTCCAGCACGACGTAGGCGTAGCGCCTGGCAATCGCACTGGCGCGCGAGTGAAATGTGTCTGGCACGGGCTGCGCCCATTGCACGGCGATGTCAGAAGGCAGAAAAGCATTAGTGCCGCGCACCCAGGAGGCTGTTTCGCGTTGCAGCGGCGTATCAAAATGCACCACCTGCATCAGTGCATGGACGCCAGCGTCGGTACGGCCAGCGCACATCACGCGCACCGGCTGGACAGAAAATTTGCTTAAAGCCAGCTCCAGCTTGTCCTGGACCGTCTTGCCGGAAAGCTGGCTTTGCCAGCCTTCGTAGGCGCTGCCGCTGTAGCTGATGCCCAGCGCAATCCTCACGGAAGGTTTTTCCGGGGTGAATGCGCTTTGGTCAGCGGTACTGGTCACAGGGCATTCAGGAAGGCTTGCGCCTTGACTTTCAGCGGCCCCGTGGCTTTGGCCACAACTTCATCGGCCAATGACCGCGCGCCATCGGCGTCGCCCAGGATGCGGAACTCTTCAGCCAGCAGAAACTTGATTTCAAGCGGATCTTCTTCAGGCGTGCTCAGGGGCAGCAACGGCGATTGCGTCGAGGGGTCAAGATCAAGCGAGAGCGAGTTGAGGTCAAACTCCAGCATGCCGCTCTGGCTGATGGGTGCGGCCTTTGTAAGGGACGGTTTGGGGGGCACAAACGGCTCTGGTGTGAAGTCCAGTCCTTCAGAGAAAAATTCAAGATCCGGAAGTTCAGGTTTTGTCGACGCGGAAACGGCAGGAGGCGTGGGCACTGGTTGGGTGGTTGCCGGAAGCGGATCCAGATTCAGGTCAAAGTTCATGTCAGCCGGATTCAGGGATGCTGATGGCTTCTCGGCGGGCAGCGTGGCGGCAGCAGCACCTGCCGTGGCGGGCGCATCATCCAGTGAGAAATCCAGGTCCAGATCAAGGTCCATATCCAGCGCCTTGGCCTTTGGGCCTTCAGCCGAGCCTATTTCATCCAGCGGCGCGCTGCCACTCACAGGCATGAACGCAGACGAGCTGTGTTCAAGCATGCTGTCTGAAGGCCCGACATCGGGTTGATAGGTCACATTTTCAGGATCCAGATCGCGGCCCAGCTCTGTGATGTAAGCCCATTCGGAACCCTGTCCTTTGCTGACTTTGAAGGCCGACAATGCAACGCTTTGAAAAGCTTGGTGGTCGCGGCGCTTGGCATAAATCTCAAGCAGTTTGGTGTGGATGGCCAGTCGCCCAGGATGCGTGCGCAAAGCCTCACGGAGAATTTCTTCCGCCTGCTGGTCACGGCCATAGGCCAGGTACACGTCGGCTTCGGCTACCGGGTCTACATCACCCGCTGCGTCAAGCTGGCTGGGCGAATAAGAGAGCGAAGAGCCGCTCGGATTGTTTTCATGCGTGTCGATGAGCCGACCGCCGCTGGCGCCAAAGAACGAGTCTGGCTGCATGCGGCTGTCAAGGAATGAGCTGTCAACGTTGTCGCTTTTTTTGTTTCTGCGATGGCGGGCAAACCCCAGGCCTGCCAACAATACCAGCACACCCCCTGCACCCAGCAGGATCAGCGTGTTGTCGCGAATCAAGTCCATCAGGCCTGATTCAGGCGGAGGTGGCGTTACGACCACAGGTGGCTTGATGATGGCGGGTGCCGTGACCGCCCTGGCTGCGGCTGCGGCTGCGGACTCGGACGCCGTGGCAGCAGGAGCAGGAGCAGGCGCTGCGTTCGCTGGAGATGCTGATGAATCGGCTGCACTGGCTGAAGGTAGCGCCGGTACGGCCGCAGTGGCTGTCGTTCCCGTCGCCGAACTGACTCCGGGCGCAAGTACTGGAGTGCCTGGTGAGGCTGTGCCGGTCGTGGCTGCCGGTTTAACGCCCAGCTGGCTCAAATCGGTGATGTTTTTGGACAGCTCTGTCAGACGGCCTGCGGCGTCCTTGGCCTCCAGATCTTTGGCAGACTTGCCCTGAACCTCTGCTTTGGAAAGCGTCAGCTTGTCGGGTGTCGTGCTGGCTTGTGCACTGTCTTCAACCTTGGGTTGTACTTTGTTACCGATTTGGCGACCTGCATTGTCGGTCTGTGCGTCGGGTGCGACTTGGGCGATTTTTCGACGAGAGTTATTGACGTCCGCACTTTGGGCCGTCAGTATTCTTGTTGCGTCTTTGGGGCTCAGTGCCGTGGCGGCCTGCGCATCGGGTATATCCAGCACGGCGCCAGATTTAAGGATGTTGATATTTCCGCCAACGAAGGCATTGGGATTGCTTCTGAGCAAGGCCACCAGCATCTGGTTGAGTGAAACGTTATCAGGTTTGTTCTGAGCCGCAATCTGGCTGGCGTTGTCACCGGATTGAACCGTGACCTGCCTGACACCTGCAGGCAATTCTTCAGCAGGCCGAACTCTGGCTACCGGTGCCCTGGCGGCTGTGACAGGACGAGTTGCCGACGGTGGCGAGTAAGGCTGCGGAGTTTCCCGTGCGGGCGCTGTGGCGCTGGCAACTGGCGCCCGGGAAAATGCCGGGTCTCCAGGTATTGCCGCAGTCAATCTGTTGGTGCGCAGATTAGGCGGATCAAACAGCATGGTGTAGTCGCGGGTAATACGCCCGGAAGACGACTTGGCTTCAAGAATCAGATCCACGAAGGGGTCGTTGATAGCGCGGTTGCTGCTCAGGCGCAAATAGGTTTTGCCGTTCGCACGCCGCTGCAGCGTGATGTCCATACCGGCTGCAGCTGAAGGGTATTCAAGTCCGGCAGCCCTGAAGGCGTCGGCATTTGCAACGCCCACCCGCAAACTGGAAGCTTCCTCTGCAGAAAGATCTGAAACGTCGATTTCTGCGCGAAGTGACTCGCCCAAAGCGGATTGAACCGTGATTCGGCCCAACGCGACAGCGTGAGCCTCAAGACTTGCCATGCTCCCCAGTAATGCGACGGCACTTGCCATGGCGCCCAAGCGCCAGCGACCGAGATTGTTCATGGATTTTGAGCCTCCGGTACTCGGACTGAAAAAAACTTATTACTGCTTGAGCGCACAGAATCCTTGATGCTGATTTTTGAAAAACAACCTTAACATCAAGGTTTGGCGCTGACAAGTTGAGACATTGCCTAATGCGCTGACACCCAGGATATGCAGGGAAATCCCCGCTTTTATCCGTAGCCTGACGACAACGCAATGAAGCAACTTGTTACGAAGCAATATTGTATGTTGTCAGCCGGTGTACTTTCAGGCTCAGGCTTCAATCAATATGCGTAACATGCGCCGCAACGGCTCGGCAGCGCCCCACAGCAATTGGTCACCCACCGTGAAAGCGCCCAGGTATTCAGGCCCCATCGCCAGCTTGCGCAGGCGTCCGACCGGAATTTGCATGGTGCCTGTTACCGCGACGGGGGTCAGGTCTTTGACTGAAGCCTCCCGCGTATTGGGGATCACTTTGACCCAGGCGTTGTCAGCGGCAATCATGGCCTCAATGTCAGCCAGCGGAACGTCTTTCTTGAGCTTGAAGGTCAGCGCCTGGCTGTGGCAGCGCATCGCGCCAATGCGCACGCAAAAACCATCGACCGGCGTTGCAGCCGTGCCAAAACTGGCGCCCTGGCCCAGAATCTTGTTGGTTTCGGCGCCGCCTTTCCACTCTTCCTTGCTCATGCCGTCGCCCAGATCCTTGTCGATCCAGGGAATCAGGCTGCCGCCCAGTGGAACGCCGAAGTTGGCGGTTTCACTGGCAGTCAACGACTGTTGCTTCGCCAGAATACGGCGGTCGATTTCAAGAATGGCCGATTTAGGGTCGTCCAGCAACGCCTTGACTTCGCTGTTGAGCGTGCCGTACTGGTTCAGCAACTCGCGCATGTGCTGCGCGCCGCCGCCGGACGCCGCCTGGTACGTCATGCTGGTCATCCATTCGACCAGTCCGGCCTTGTACAGCGCACCCACGCCCATCAGCATGCAGCTGACGGTGCAGTTGCCGCCGACCCAGTTGTTGCCGCCTTTGACCAGCGCGTTCTGGATGACGGGCAGATTCACCGGGTCCAGCACGATGACCGCGTCGTCGTTCATGCGCAAGGTTGAGGCCGCATCGATCCAGTGACCGGTCCAGCCAACGGCGCGCAGTTTTGGAAACACTTCCGAGGTGTAGTCGCCGCCTTGCGTGCTCAGGATGATGTCGCACTTCTTTAGGGCGTCGATGTCGAAAGCGTCTTGCAGGGTAGTTTCGTTCTTGGCCTGCGCCGGGGCCTGGCCGCCGGCGTTTGAAGTCGAGAAGAAAACCGGTTCGATCAGTTCGAAGTCGCCTTCGGCCTGCATGCGGTCGATCAAGACCGAGCCGACCATGCCGCGCCAGCCGACGAGTCCTGTGAGATTGCCTTTGAGTTTCATGGGGTTGCCCTTAAAAAGTACGAAAAAATCGGCTTTTTGGCCCGGCTCATCGGGCCGGAGGGCACGACGAACCGGGCTTGTCAGCCTTTAATGGTGGTCGTTGGGATGATCTGTGCAAGAACCGGTGCGCCGCATCCTGCTGGCAAAGCAGCAGGAAATTTGACGGCAACAAGACTTTTACACATCCGCTTATTGTAACGACGGCTGCCTTTTCGCTGGCTGACACGGCGCTATCGCGTGGTGGCGACCAGAAAAAGGAATGGCCAGCTTTAGCCCAGTGCCTTTACCACCGCAGCGCCCATTTCCACCGTGCCGACTTTCCTCGTGCCTTCGCTGTAAATGTCGGGCGTGCGCAGGCCTTGCGTCAGCACGGCGTCCACAGCTTTTTCGATGCGGGCAGCAGCTTCGGGCTGATTCAAGCTAAATCGCAGCATCATCGCCGCGCTCAAAATCGTCGCCAGCGGATTGGCCACGCCTTTGCCCGCAATGTCGGGTGCGCTGCCGTGGCTGGGTTCGTACAAGCCTTGGCTCTTGTCGTTCAGGCTGGCCGAAGGCAGCATGCCAATGGAGCCGGTCAGCATGGCGGCGGCGTCACTCAGGATGTCACCGAACATGTTGCCGGTGACCACCACGTCAAATTTTTTCGGCGCCTTGACCAGTTGCATGGCGGCGTTGTCGACATACATGTGGTCGAGCGCCACGTCAGGGTACTGAAGACCGATTTCAGTCATCACGTCTTTCCAGAGCTGGAAAGTTTCCAGCACGTTGGCCTTGTCCACGCTGGTGACGCGTTTGCCGCGCTTGCGGGCGGCCTGAAAAGCGACATGGGCGATGCGCTCAATCTCGGGACGCGAGTAACGCATGGTGTCAAAGGCTTCTTCGGCACCGGGAAAGTGTCCGTCCGTTGCAATGCGGCGGCCGCGCGGCTGACCAAAATAAATGTCGCCAGTCAGCTCGCGGATGATCAGGATGTCCAGGCCCGACACCAGTTCGCGCTTCAAGCTCGACGCATCGACCAGTTGCGGGTAGCAAATGGCCGGGCGGAAGTTGGCGAACAGACCAAGGTTTTTGCGCAGGCCCAAAATGGCTTGCTCGGGGCGCAACGGGCGGTCCAGCGTGTCGTATTTCCAGTCACCGACCGCACCGAACAGGATGGCGTCGGCCTCCTTGGCCAGTTTGAGCGTGGCTTCGGGCAGCGGGTGGCCGTGCGCGTCGTAGGCGGCACCGCCCACCAGCGCAGTTTCAGTTTCAAATTTCAGGTCCAAAGCGTTGAGCACCTTGACCGCTTCAGCGACGATTTCGGTGCCGATGCCATCACCGGGAAGAATTGCGATTTTCATTTTTTTACTCTCTTTTTTATAGCTGCTTGCGCCCATCTGGCATGCGCAAGAGCATGATTTGACCATTAATTTGTATTAAACCGGGACGGTGTGGTTCAGCCAGGGCTTGCTTGCCAGCCGTTCAGCTTCAAAAGCCTTGATCTTGTCGCTTTGCCGCAAGGTCAGGCCAATGTCGTCAAAGCCATTGAGTAGGCAATATTTGCGAAACGCCTGCACGTCAAACGGCAATTCATCGCCTTGCGGCTTGACGATGACCTGGCGTTCCAGGTCAATGGTGAGCTGGTAGCCGGGGAAGGCGGCCACTTCGTCAAACAGTTGGGCCACTTGCGCTTCGGGCAACACGATGGGCAGCAGGCCGTTTTTGAAGCTGTTGTTGAAGAAAATATCGGCGTAGCTGGGCGCAATGATGGCGCGAAAGCCGAACTGGTCCAGCGCCCACGGCGCATGTTCGCGGCTGGAGCCACAACCAAAATTCTTGCGCGCCAGCAAGATGGACGCGCCCTGGTAGCGCGGCTGGTTCAGCACGAAGTCGGGGTTTGGTTTGCGGCTGGCCGGATCCTGGCCCGGAAAACCGGCGTCCAGGTAGCGCCACTCGTCAAACAAATTTACGCCAAAGCCGGTTTTTTTGATCGACTTGAGGAATTGCTTGGGAATGAGGGCGTCGGTGTCGACATTCTCGCGGTCCATCGGGGCCACGAGGCCGGTGTGCAGGGTGAACTTATTCATTTGATGATTTTTTAAAAATGCCCCGAGGGCGTTCTAAAGGCCAAAATCGCGACGCCAAAACCGGCAGCGCCAAATGCCAGGGCCGAGGCCCAGGCCATCAGCCACTTTTGCCATGGTGCCCAGCTTTTTCCGCGCAACAACCACTGGGTGATGTGGAAAGCGACGACCGCGACAAAGAACGCGATCAACAACAAAACGATGCCCATTGCGCGGCCTAGGCAAACTGGCGCACATCCACGAAGTGCCCATGCACGGCAGCAGCAGCGGCCATCGCCGGGCTGACCAGATGGGTGCGACCACCGGCGCCTTGTCGGCCTTCAAAGTTGCGGTTGCTGGTGGACGCGCAACGCTCGCCCGGCTCCAGCCGGTCAGCGTTCATGGCCAAGCACATGGAGCAACCCGGTTCGCGCCACTCGAAGCCGGCGGCGATGAAAATCTTGTCCAGCCCTTCGCGCTCGGCTTGCTCCTTGACCAAGCCAGAGCCCGGAACCACCATTGCCAACTTCACGTTTTTAGCCACTTTCTGACCGATTTTTTTCACGATGGCAGCGGCTTCACGCATGTCCTCAATCCGGCTGTTGGTGCACGAGCCGATGAACACCTTGTCGATGTACAGGTCATTGAGCGCCTTGCCCGGCTCCAGACCCATGTAGGTCAGCGCGCGTTCGATGGCGCTGCGCTTGTTGGCGTCTTTTTCCTTTTCCGGGTCGGGCACGCGGCCTTCAATCGACAGCACCATTTCAGGCGACGTGCCCCAGCTCACCTGCGGCAGGATCTGGCTGGCGTCGAGTTCGACCACGGCGTCAAACTGGGCGTCGGCGTCCGAATGCAGCGTGGCCCAGTAGCGTGCGGCCATGTCCCATTCGGGGCCGCCGACAAATTGGCCGGTCTTGGGGTCGGTGCCGGGGGCCAGCAGGCGGCCCTTGACGTAATCAATGGTTTTCTGGTCCACGGCAACCAGGCCGGCGCGCGCGCCACCTTCGATGGCCATGTTGCAGACCGTCATGCGGCCTTCCATGCTGAGCGCGCGGATCGCCGAGCCGGCAAATTCAATCGTGTAGCCGGTACCGCCCGCCGTGCCAATCTTGCCAATGATGGCCAGCACGATGTCCTTGGCGGTGACGCCGGGCGCGCACTTGCCTTCGACCAAGATCTGCATATTCCTGGCTTTTTTGGCCAGCAGGGTTTGCGTGGCCATGACGTGCTCGACTTCGCTGGTGCCTATGCCGTGGGCCAGCGCGCCAAACGCGCCATGCGTCGAGGTGTGCGAGTCGCCGCAAACCACCGTCATGCCGGGCAGCGTTGCGCCGTTTTCAGGGCCAATCACATGCACGATGCCCTGGCGTTTGGACATGAACGGAAAGAAGGCCGCCGCGCCGAATTCCTTGATGTTGCTGTCCAGCGTGAGGATTTGCTCTTTGCTGACCAAGTCCGTGATGCCGTCGTAACCCAGTTCCCAGCCGGTGGTGGGCGTGTTGTGGTCGGCAGTCGCAACGATGGAGCTGATGCGCCAGACCTTGCGGCCAGCTTCGCGCAGCCCTTCAAAGGCTTGCGGGCTGGTCACTTCATGGACCAGGTGGCGGTCGATATACAGAATCGAGGTGCCGTCTTCTTCGGTATGAACGACGTGCTCGTCCCAGATTTTGTCGTAGAGGGTGCGTCCCATAGAGTTTTCCTTCAAAGCGTGGTTTGTGGGTGATTTTAGGGGGATGCGGGCGGGGCTGACTGTGGCTGCGTCAGGTGATCAACCAGCAGCCGCGCAGTCAGCGGCAGGGTGGAAAAGTCGCGTGCCACCAGTTCGATCTGGCGGTCTGCCCAGGGATCGAGCAGCAGCACGGATTCCAGTTCGCCCACGCCATGCATGAGGTCAAAAGCGCGCTGCGGCATGACACCGACGCCCAGGCCGTTGTGAATCATGCGGCACATGGCATCAAGGCCGGTGACGTGAATGCGCAGCTTGATGGTGCGCCCGACGGCGGCGGCGGCTTGCCGCATGGCCAGGTAAATTGAACTGTTGGAGTGCAGCCCCACATGGTCGTAGTCCAGTGCTTCTTCAAAATGAATAGCACCTTGCGCAGACAACGCGTGGCCTCTGGGGACAATCAGCACCAGCTTGTCATGGCGGTAGGGCAGCGTTTGCAACTGGCCAATGCCGTTGGCGGTGTTGCACACGCCCAGGTCGGCCGTGCCTTCCTGCACTGCGCGGACCACTTCGGTGCTGAGGTGCTCTTCCAGGTCAATCTTGATTTCTGTGTGCTGGCGTATGAACGCGCCCAGGTCTTCGGGCAAAAATTGAATGATGGCTGAAATGCTGGCATGAACGCGCACATGGCCGCGCACGCCATCGGCGTATTCGCTCAACTCGCCCTGCATTTTTTCCAGGCTGAACAGCACCGAACGCGCATGGTGCAGCAAGCTTTCGCCCGCCGGTGTCAGGTCAACGCCCCGGGTGTGGCGGTACAAGAGCGGCGTATCCAGCGTGGCTTCGAGGTCGCTCAGGCGCTTGCTGACGGCAGAGGCCGCAATGTATTCGCGCTCGGCGGCCTTGCCAATGCTGCCCAGCTCGCACACGGCGACGAACAGCTGCAGCGAGGTCAGGTCGATGCGTCGGGTGAAGTTGCGTTCAGAGCTTTTGATGGACATAGAAATAAAGTCATCGTGTTTTACGATGAATTGCAATTTTGCCTTGATATTATTGTTCTTGTCATCGCAAAACGCGATGGCTGGCTTGTCAAGTGGGGACTTTATGAAAATGACTGCCGCAATGCCAAAAAATGAATGTTTTCAGCCTCTGGTGCATGCTGAGTGGGCGCAGTGCGCTATTAAATAAAGAGCAAATAACGTTAAAAAGCCCGCCGATGTTGCCATCAGGCGGGCTTGGAAAAGACCCGAAAAGTCTTTTTAAAAAATTAACGCTGGTTCAGCGGCTTGACGTCGCGCTGGGTCGCGCCAGTGAAGAGCTGGCGCGGACGGCCAATCTTGTACTCGGGGTCGCCAATCATTTCATTGAGCTGGGCAATCCAGCCTGAGGTGCGTGCCAGCGCAAACACGGCGGTGAACAGAGGTGTGGGAATGCCGATGGCGCGCTGCACAATGCCGGAGTAGAAGTCGACGTTGGGGTAGAGCTTGCGTGAGACAAAGTAGTCGTCTTCCAGTGCAATCTTTTCCAGCGCCATGGCCAGCTTGAACAACGGGTCGTTTTCCAGGCCCAGCTCGGCCAGAACTTCCTTGCAGGTTTCCTGCATGAGCTTGGCGCGCGGGTCGTAGTTCTTGTAGACGCGGTGACCAAAACCCATCAGCTTGACGCCGGAGGACTTGTCTTTGACCTTCTCCATGAACTCGCCTACCTTGGCCACGCCACCCATTTTCTGGATATCGGTGAGCATGTTGAGGCAGGCTTCATTGGCCCCGCCATGGGCCGGGCCCCAGAGACAGGCCACACCAGCAGCAATGGCCGCAAACGGGTTGGTACCGGACGAACCGCACAGGCGCACGGTAGAGGTGGAGGCGTTTTGCTCGTGGTCAGCGTGCAGTGTGAAAATGCGATCCAGAGCGCGCTCAAGCACCGGGTTGACCTTGTATTCTTCGCAAGGCGTAGCAAACATCATGTGCAGGAAGTTGCCGGCGTAGCTCAGGTTGTTCTTGGGATACATGTAGGGCTGGCCCACGGTGTACTTGTAAGCCATGGCCACCAGCGTGGGCATCTTGGCAATCAGGCGGATGGCTGAAATGTCACGGTGTTCGGGGTTGGTGATGTCGGTGCTGTCATGGTAGAAGGCCGACAAGGCGCCGACCAGACCCGTCATGATGGCCATCGGGTGCGCATCACGGCGGAAACCGCGCAGGAAAAACTGCATCTGCTCGTTGACCATCGTGTGGTTGGTCACGCGGCTGACAAAATCCTTTTTCTGATCGGCATTGGGCAACTCACCGTAGAGCAGCAGGTGACATGTTTCCATGTAATCGCAATTAGTGGCGAGTTGCTCGATCGGGTAACCACGGTACAGCAGTTCGCCCTTGTCGCCGTCAATGTAGGTAATTGCAGACTGGCACGCTGCGGTGGACAGGAAACCGGGGTCATAGGTGAACATGCCGGTTTGTGCATACAGCTTGCGGATGTCGACGACGTCCGGCCCTACGCTGCCCTGATAAATGGGCAAATCAACACTGGGACTGCCATTGCTGAAGGACAGTGTGGCTTTGTTGTCAGCTAACTTCATGAATGTTCTTTCTCTCTTGTCAGAGGGGGTTGAGTTAGGGAGCCGGAGCCCCAGGGCGCAGCATGCTTAAAACTTCAAGGGCTTCGGGGGTTGAGGCGCTTGTCCTTGCAGGCAAATCAGAAAGCAGTTCGGGCTCTTTGCGTCGCAGCAGGAGGTCCATCAAATCGTTGTCGGACAAATCCATTAAATCATTCAAGCCTTGGGCTTGCCTGACACTGAGCGTTGCTTGGTAGCGAAGAAAAAACTTCTCGATCAGCAGGTCGTTTTCAAGCAGGCCACGGCGGCAGCGCCACCGTAACTTGCTCAAACTCCGCTCATCGAGCAGCGCGTCCGGTGTGTTCATGAAAGAGGATTGCAATGCCGTGATCAGACAGTCCGCAGGACCATCATTTCCTTGATTTTGCCGATGGCTTTGGCCGGATTCAAGCCTTTGGGGCAAACGTCGGTGCAGTTCATGATGGTGTGGCAGCGGAACAGGCGGTACGGATCTTCCAGGTTGTCCAGGCGCTCTGCCGTGGCTTCGTCGCGGCTGTCAGCCAGGAAACGGTAGGCTTGCAGCAAGCCGGCCGGCCCGACGAACTTGTCAGGATTCCACCAGAAGCTCGGGCAGGCCGTGGAGCAGCTGGCACATAAAATGCATTCGTACAGGCCGTTCAGCTCTTCGCGCTCTTCAGGGCTTTGCAGACGTTCTTTTTCGGGCGGTACGTTGTCGTTGATCAGGTAAGGCTTGATCGAGTTGTACTGCTTGAAGAACTGCGTCATGTCGACGAACAGGTCGCGCACGACTGGCAGGCCGGGCAGGGGTTTCAGGACGATGGTGCCCTTGAGCGTATTCATGTTGGTCAGGCAAGCCAGGCCGTTCTTGCCATTGATGTTCATGGCGTCCGAGCCACAGACGCCTTCGCGGCAGGAACGGCGAAAACTGATGGTCGGGTCCAGCGCCTTGAGTTTCATCAATGCGTCCAGCAGCATGCGCTCATGGCCGTCGAGTTCGACCTCGATGGTTTGCATGTACGGCTTGGCGTCGGTATCGGGGTCGTAGCGGTAAATCTGGAAAGTACGTTTGGTCATCGGGGGTTCTCGATTCTTTCGATTTATGGGGTCGCAGACGCTCGTTTAGAAGGTACGCGTTTTCATCGGTACGGATTCAACGGTGAGTGGCGTCATCTGGACGGGCTTGTAGGCCAGCCGATTGCCTTCGCTGTACCAAAGCGTGTGCTTGTGCCATTCGGTGTCGTTGCGACCGTTCGGATGCTCTGGGGTGTCGCCGTAGTCGTCGACCGAATGCGCGCCACGGCTTTCCTTGCGGGCCGCAGCAGACACGATGGTGGCTTCTGCGACTTCGATCAGGTTTTCTACTTCGAGCGCTTCGATGCGGGCCGTGTTGAAAATCTTGGATTTGTCTTTCAAGCCGATGGAAGCAACGCGGGCGCGCATGGCAGCGATTTTGGCGACACCTTCATCCAAAATGGCCTGGGTGCGGAACACACCAGCATGCATCTGCATGGCGGCGCGCAGGTCATTGGCTACGTCTTGTGCGTATTCGCCGTCAGTCGCATTGTCCAGGCGTGCAATACGGGCCAGCGACTTGTCGGCAGCGTCAGCCGGCAACGCCTTGTGGGTGGTGGTCTTGTTGTACTCAACAATATGGTTGCCGGCAGCAATACCGAAAACCAGCAGGTCGAGCAGTGAGTTGGTGCCCAGGCGGTTCGCGCCATGCACGCTGACGCAGGAACATTCACCGACGGCGTAAAGACCCTTGACGACTTCGCTTTCGTTGGCCGCATTTTGCGTGACGACCTGACCATGAATGTTGGTCGGAATGCCGCCCATCTGGTAATGAATGGTCGGAACCACCGGAATGGCTTCCTTGGTGATGTCAACGTTGGCGAAGTTATGGCCAATTTCCAGCACCGAAGGCAGACGCTTGGCGATGGATTCAACGCCCAGGTGTGTCATGTCGAGCAGGATGTAGTCCTTGTTCGGGCCGCAGCCGCGCCCTTCCTTGATTTCCTGGTCCATCGAGCGTGAAACGAAGTCGCGCGGTGCCAGGTCTTTGAGCGTGGGCGCATAACGTTCCATGAAGCGTTCACCATTGCAATTGCGCAAAATCGCGCCTTCGCCACGGCAGCCTTCGGTCAGCAGCACGCCGGCGCCGGCAACGCCGGTGGGGTGAAACTGCCAGAACTCCATGTCTTCCAGCGGAATGCCGGCGCGCGCCGCCATGCCTAAGCCGTCGCCGGTGTTGATGAAAGCGTTGGTCGATGCTGCAAAAATGCGGCCTGCGCCACCGGTGGCGAGCAGGGTGGTCTTTGCTTCAAAGATGTGAACGTCGCCGGTCTCCATTTCGAGCGCCGTCACGCCGACCACATCGCCGGCCTCGTCGCGAATCAAGTCCAGCGCCATCCATTCGACAAAAAAGCTGGTTTTTTCCTTGACGTTTTGCTGGTACAGCGTGTGCAGCATGGCGTGACCGGTGCGGTCAGCGGCAGCGCAAGCGCGCTGGACTGGCTTTTCGCCATAGTTGGCGGTGTGGCCGCCAAAGGGACGTTGGTAAATCGTGCCGTCCGGGTTGCGGTCAAACGGCATGCCCATGTGCTCCAGGTCGTACACAACCTTGGGAGCTTCACGGCACATGTATTCGATGGCATCCTGATCGCCCAGCCAGTCGCCGCCCTTGACGGTGTCATAAAAATGGTAGTGCCAGTTGTCTTCGGACATGTTGCCGAGCGACGCGCCAATGCCGCCTTGCGCCGCCACGGTGTGCGAGCGGGTCGGAAACACTTTGGACAGAACGGCAACATTCAGGCCGGCACGGGCCAGTTGCAGCGAGGCGCGCATGCCGGAGCCGCCAGCACCGACGATGACAACGTCAAATTTGCGCTTTGGAAGTTTGGAAGTAGCAGTCATGTTTTTTTAATCGTGGAGGCCGTAAGCGGCTGGGTTTGACTTGAGAAAGACCTGTCGGTTTAAAGGCGCCACAGCACCTGAATACCCCAGCCTGCGCAAGCAACCAGCCAGACAATGGTGAAAACCTGTAAAAACAGACGCAGACCGACCGGTTTGATGTAGTCCATCAAAATGTCGCGCATTCCCAGCCATACATGCATCAGGAGGGCAACAATCACGGTGAAAGTGAGCGCCTTCATCCACTGGTGCGAGAAGATGCCAGCCCATTGGTCGTAGCCGACAGGGCCCTTGCTGAAAATCACCTGCGCCAGAAGCAGCACGGTGAAAACAGCCATCAGGCCTGCAGTGATGCGCTGGGCCAGCCAGTCGCGAGTGCCGTAGTGTGCGCCGACAACGATGCGCTTGGAGCCGTAATTGACAGACATGATTTGCTTTCTTTAATCAGTTGAGCGAAGCGTGGGCCGTCTTCCGACGTTCACTGCGCTGCAAGCTTTCAATTTTTAATACAGGCCAAACAGCTTGGCACCCAGCACGAGCGTCAGGCCAATGCTCAGGATCAACGTGACGGCGGCAGACTGCCGGCCGAAACTCTTGCTGACCGATTCATGGCTGGTGTCCATCCACAAGTGGCGAATACCTGCCATGAAATGGTGAAGATAGGCCCAGATCAGCGCCAGTGCGACCAGTTTCCAGAGAAAGCCCGGCACGCCCAGCATGCCCAGATTGAAGGCTGACTTAAAGCGGGCAAAAGAAATATCGGAGGAAATCGAGGTGTCGAACATCCAGATAATAAAGGGCATCAGGATGAACATGATGGCCCCGCTGACGCGGTGCAGGATCGAGACAAGGGCCGCAAGTGGCAGTCGATAGCTGGGAAGGTCGGTGAATGCGTTGATATTGCGGAACTCGGGTCGCTTGGCGCGCTGAGTGGATGCCAGCTCTGTCATTTTTATTGGCTTTCGTTGTGGTAACCGGGTGGTAACTAAGCAAGGCTTGATGGATAAGCCCACATTTTAATTCTATTGCAATGCAGCATTGCTTACAGTGTCATGGGCTTTCGCTGGCTTCTTCTTAACTGAGTGAATTTTTGTAATGGTGCGTATCCGTGCGGTACAGACCCCGGCGAAGTTCCATCGGAATGTCGTTGTAGGTGTAGGCAATTCGTTCGACGCTCAGCAAGGGCTCGCCTTGTGGAACATCCAGTAATCTGGCTGAAACGGCATCGGCTGCAATGGCACGGATTTTTTCTTCTGCCCGAACCATGTGGACGCCAAATTCAGTTTCAAAAAGCGCATACATCGGCCCGCTGTAGCTTGCCAGCCGGTCAGTGGTCAGGCCCTTGAACGGGCCGCCCGGCAGCCAGACATCTTCAACGATTGTGGGTGCACCTTGAAACGCCAGTACACGGCGCAGTTGCAGCACGGCTTCGCCGGTACGCAACGCCAATGGGCGTGCAATGTCGGCAGTAGCGCGCAGCCGTTTGCATTCGATGATTTGCCTTTCAGCCGGGCCTTCGCTGCTGATGTCGCCACTGTCTGGCATGAGCCTGAGGAAACGGTATTGCACATGCTGTTCGGAATGCGTGGCAACAAACGTGCCCTTGCCCTGGCGGCGAATCACCAGGTTTTCAGCGGCTAGTTCGTCAATCGCCTTGCGAACGGTGCCCTGACTGACGCGAAAGCGCGCTGCCAGCTCCATCTCGCTGGGGATTGGCTCGCCCGGTTTCCATTCGCTGGCCTGCAGGCTTTTCAGGATCAGGACTTTGATTTGCTGGTACAACGGGCTGAAGGCGGGTGTCAGTCTTGCAGGCGCAGCCAGCTCTGGCGCATGGAGCGCCAGGGAAATGTCAGGTAAAAAAGAGGGGGTAGTTGCCATACAGCGAATTTGAGCCGGGCACCAAGCCTGCGCCGTGCAGCGTTTGTCCCGGATATGAACTCAGACCTAATCATATCTTATATAAGACATAAGACAAATTGACCGGGCTTGTTTTCAAGCGTAAAATGCCGCCCTGAGCACAACGCGCGGTCTGTCTGATTTTCAGGTACGGGAGGTGCTTTTATTCCACCCGAACGCCCGGACTGACCCCGAAATCTCATTTCAAATTCTGATCCAACAAATTTTTTAACTTTCCTGGAGTTGTTAATCATGAGCAAAAAACCCGTCCGCGTTGCAGTTACTGGTGCTGCCGGTCAAATCGGTTACGCGTTACTGTTTCGCATTGCCTCGGGCGAAATGCTCGGCAAAGACCAGCCCGTGATTTTGCAATTGCTGGAAGTTCCGGTTGACGGCCCGCAAAAGGCCCTCAAGGGCGTGATGATGGAGCTCGACGACTGCGCGTTCCCGCTGCTCGTTGAAATGACCGCACACAGCGACCCGATGACCGCCTTCAAGGATGCCGACTACGCCTTGCTGGTGGGCTCGCGTCCACGTGGCCCCGGCATGGAACGTGCCGAGCTGCTGGCCGTCAATGGCGCCATTTTCACGGCGCAAGGCAAGGCGCTCAATGCCGTCGCCAGCCGCGACGTCAAGGTGCTGGTGGTTGGCAACCCTGCCAACACCAATGCTTACATCGCCATGAAGAGCGCGCCTGACCTGCCACGCAAGAACTTCACCGCCATGCTGCGCCTGGACCACAACCGCGCTGCCAGCCAGATCGCTGCCAAAACCGGCAAGGCCGTGGCCGACATCGAAAAATTGACCGTCTGGGGCAACCACTCGCCCACTATGTACGCCGACTACCGTTTTGCCACAATCAACGGCGAGAGCGTCGCCCAGATGATCAACGACCAGGAATGGAACGCCAACACGTTCTTGCCTACGGTTGGCAAACGCGGCGCGGCCATCATTGAAGCGCGCGGTTCTTCTTCGGCTGCATCGGCTGCCAACGCGGCCATCGACCACATGCGCGACTGGGCGCTGGGCACCAACGGCCAATGGGTCACGATGGGCGTTCCGTCGGACGGCCAGTACGGCATTCCAAAAGACACGATGTTCGGTTTCCCCGTGACGTGCGAAAACGGCGAATACAAAGTCGTCGAAGGCCTGGAAATCGACGCCTTCAGCCAGGAACGCATCAACAAGACGCTGGAAGAGCTGCAAGGCGAGCAGACCGGCGTTGCCCATCTGCTGTAAATCCCGCGCCTACCCATGAACTTTGTGCGCAGCGCAGGCATGAACCCGCCCGGCATCGCGCCCTTTCCTGCGGTGCATCCGCGCGAGGTTCTTCTGGGGGCGCAGGCCGCAGCGCTTTGGCTGCCGGTTTGCGACCATTACAGCGGTGTCGAGGCGCGAATGCGCAAGAGCCTGCAACTGCAGGCCGAAATGATTGAAGAGTTTGGTGCCTGCGTTTTCGACGTGACGCTGGACTGCGAAGACGGTGCGCCTGTCGGCGGTGAAGCCGACCACGCCGCGATGGTGGTTTCGCTGGCTGCGCTGGCCGGCGACAAAGCCCGCGTCGCGGTTCGCGTGCATGCAGTCGATCACCCGGCGTTCGAGTCTGACATGGCCACCATTGCCGGCCAAGCGGCCAGCCGGCTGTCGCACATCATGATTCCCAAGGTGGATTGTATCGCCGACGTGCTCAAGGCAGAGCAGGCGCTGCTGGCCGCATCGGCTGGAGAGTTGCCTCTGCATGTGCTGATCGAGTCGCCGCTTGCGGTGCGCAACGCGTTTGAAATTGCTGCCCACCCCCGGGTGCAGTCGCTCAGTTTTGGCTTGATGGACTTTGTGTCCAGCCATGGCGGCGCGATTCCCGCCGATGCCATGAGCAGCCAGGGCCAGTTCACGCATCCGCTGGTGGTGTGCGCCAAGCTCGAAATTGCGTCTGCCTGTCATGCGTACGGCAAAGTGCCTTCGCATTGCGTGGTCACGGAATTCAATGATGCCGCCGCCCTGACGCTGGCGGCGCGCCGTGCAGCGCGCGAACTCGGCTATACCCGGATGTGGAGCATTCATCCGGGTCAGATCCGCACCATCCTTGAGGCCTTTGCCCCGAGTGAGGCGGACATCGAAAATGCTACAAAAATAATAGCTGCTGGTGCCCGTGCAGATTGGGCACCAATCAGTTTTGATGGTAATTTGCATGATCGCGCGAGTTATCGCTACTTCTGGCAGGTGCTGGAGCGGGCCCACCAGACCGGCAGCGTCCTCCCGCCTGATGCCCAGGTTTATTTTCAGGCTGCTCTTGTCTGAGCGCCAATCTACCCCCCTCCCAGGAATCGTATGAAAACCCAACCCCTTGCCCGCCTTGCTGCTGCGCTGGCTGCCGCTTTCCTCTTGTGTGCTGCGCCCGTTGCGCAGTCCGAAACGACCAAGACCTCTGACAAGCCGACGGCTGGCAAGACCAAATCTGCCAAAGCGGCAAAACCTGCTGCCACCAAGGCGGCCAAGTCCACCAAGTCCTCAGCGGCCAAGTCCGACAAGCACGCTGGCAAAAAGAAGGCGGTCTCTGCCAGCCGCACCAATCTCAAGAGTACCGCCGTCAACGTGGCCGCCGGCATCCAGGCCGCTGAAGCCGCCATGACGCCTGCCGAATTGGCCATTGCCGAGCGTGTTCAGGTCGGCAAGATACCGTGCGAGCTGGGTGCGTCGGTCACGCTGACTGCTGATGCCAAAAATCCGGGCTATTTCGACATGCACGGCAAAAACTTCGACTTCCGCATGTTCCCGGTTGCTACGTCAACGGGCGCTATCCGCCTGGAAGACCAGAAAGCCGGCGCTGTGTGGCTGCAACTGGCCAACAAGTCCATGCTGATGAGCCAGAAGCTCGGCATCCGCCTGGCTGATGAATGCACGACCCCGGCGCAACTTGAAGTGGCCCAGAACCTCAAGCTCAATCCGCCTGCCAGCATTCTGGATGCGCTGCCGCCTGCCAGTAGCCGGTAAGCCGCATTTTTCAGTTTCTGCCAGCGCCCACCCATTTAATTAGAGGAGTAGCCATGTCATCCGAGTTTTTGCAAACCTATCGCAACCATGTTGCCGAACGTGCCGTTTCAGGCATTCCACCGCTGCCTTTGTCGGTCAAACAAACCGGCGAGGTGATTGAGCTGCTGAAGAATCCGCCTGCAGGCGAAGAAGCCTTTTTGGTCGACCTCATCACGCACCGCGTTCCGGCCGGTGTCGATGCCGCCGCCAAGGTCAAGGCCAGCTACCTCGCCGCCGTGGCCCACGGCAGCGAAAAATGCAGCCTCATCTCGCGCGAAAAAGCCACGCAACTGCTGGGCACCATGCTGGGCGGCTACAACATCAGCCCGATGATCGAGTTGCTCGACGACGCCCAAGACAGCGTCGCCACGCAAGCCGCCAGCGGCCTGAAAAATACGCTGCTGATGTTCGACCAGTTTCACGACGTGCAGGAAAAAGCCGAAAAGGGCAACAAATACGCCAAAGCCGTGTTGCAAAGCTGGGCCGATGCCGAGTGGTTCACCAGCCGCCCCGAAGTGCCTGAGTCCATCACGCTGACCATTTTCAAAGTGGCTGGCGAAATCAACACCGACGACCTGTCGCCTGCGCCTGACGCCTGGAGCCGTCCCGACATTCCACTGCACGCCCTGGCGATGCACAAGAATGCCCGCCCCGGCGTCATTCCTGAAGAAGACGGCAAGCGCGGCCCGGTCAAGTTCATTGAAGAACTCAAGGCCAAGGGCAACTTGGTTGCCTACGTCGGCGACGTGGTGGGCACCGGTTCTTCACGCAAGTCCGCCACCAATTCGGTGCTGTGGTTCACCGGCGAAGACATTCCTTTTGTGCCGAACAAGCGTTTCGGCGGCGTCTGCCTGGGCTCGAAAATTGCGCCGATTTTCTACAACACCATGGAAGACTCCGGCGCGCTGCCCATCGAACTCGACGTGAGCCAGATGGCGATGGGCGACGTGATCGAGCTGCGTCCCTACGACGGCAAAGCACTGAAAGACGGCCAGGTCATCGCCGAATTCAAGTTGAAAAGCGACGTGCTGTTTGACGAAGTGCGCGCCGGCGGCCGCATTCCGCTGATTGTTGGCCGTGGCTTGACCGCCAAGGCGCGTTTTGCGCTGGGTCTGCCTGTGTCTACCTTATTCCGTCTGCCGACCAACCCGGAAGACAGTGGCCGTGGCTTTACGCTGGCGCAAAAAATGGTCGGCCGCGCGGTTGGCCTGCCAGAAGGCCAGGGCGTGCGTCCCGGCACGTATTGCGAACCCAAGATGACCTCGGTCGGCTCGCAAGACACCACCGGCCCGATGACCCGCGACGAGCTGAAGGACCTGGCCTGCCTGGGCTTTTCTGCGGACTTGGTCATGCAGTCGTTCTGTCACACCGCTGCTTACCCCAAGCCAGTCGATGTGAAGATGCACCACGAACTGCCTGACTTCATGAGCGACAGGGGCGGCATTCCGCTGCGTCCGGGCGACGGCATTATCCATAGCTGGCTCAACCGCATGCTGTTGCCTGACACCGTCGGCACCGGCGGCGACAGCCACACGCGTTTCCCCATCGGCATCAGCTTTCCAGCTGGCTCCGGCCTGGTGGCCTTTGGCGCGGCCACTGGCGTCATGCCGCTGGACATGCCCGAGTCGGTGCTGGTGCGCTTCAAGGGCGAACTGCAGCCCGGCATCACGCTGCGCGACCTGGTCAACGCCATTCCGCTGTACGCCATCAAGGCTGGCTTGCTGACCGTCGCCAAACAAGGCAAGGTCAACATTTTCTCGGGCCGCATCCTGGAAATCGAAGGCTTGCCAAACCTGAAGGTCGAGCAGGCGTTTGAATTGAGCGATGCGTCTGCCGAGCGTTCTGCCGGCGGCTGCACGGTGCACCTGAACAAGGAACCGATCATCGAGTACATCACCAGCAACATCACGATGCTGAAGTGGATGATTGCCACCGGTTACTCGGACGTGCGCACCATCAAGCGCCGCATTGCCGCGATGGAAAAATGGCTGGCCGACCCGCAATTGCTCAAGGGCGACGCCGACGCTGAATACGCTGCGGTCATTGAAATTGATCTGGCCGACATTCACGAGCCGATCGTGGCCTGCCCGAACGACCCGGACGATGTAAAAACCCTGAGCGATGTCGCTGGCAGCGTGATCGACGAAGTGTTCATCGGCAGCTGCATGACCAACATTGGCCATTTCCGCGCCGCGTCCAAGCTGCTCGAAGGCAAGCGTGACATTCCCGTCAAGCTGTGGATGGCACCGCCGACCAAGATGGACGCCAAGCAGTTGACTGAAGAAGGCCATTACGGCGTGTTGGGTTCTGCCGGTGCGCGCATGGAAATGCCGGGCTGCTCGCTGTGCATGGGCAACCAGGCGCAGGTGAAAGAGGGCGCGACCGTGTTCTCGACCTCGACGCGTAACTTCCCGAACCGCTTGGGCAAAAATTCCAACGTTTACCTTGGTTCTGCTGAACTGGCTGCAATTTGCTCCAAGCTGGGCCGCATTCCGACTAAGGCCGAATACATGGCCGACATGCAGGTCTTGACCGCTGACAGCGAGCAGGTGTACCAGTACCTGAACTTCGACCAGGTCAAGGACTACACCGACATGGCCGACACCATCAAGCCAGACGCCTTGCCCGCATAAACGGCACGGTGCACAGCCCAGCCTTTTGAAGGCGGGCTGTGCGCCATGAAAAAAGCCCCGCTGTGTTTCGCACAGCGGGGCTTTTTTCATGGGCTTGCGCCGCATGTACTGACTTGTCAGGACATGCGCAATTCTTTGTGCTCACCCATTTTTTCTGGCGGCTTGCCCGTAAGGGCGGCCTTGGCCATTTTGGCCAGCTGAACCATCTTGCTCTCGGTCACATCCCAGTATTCAGCGTGGGTGATACGTACTTGCAGCAACGCCAGATCGGGGTCGGTCGGGCCACCCGGGAACCAGGCTTTGGCCATCGGCGACCAGAGTTCTTCCTTTTTGCCCATGTCTTCAACGATCAAGGCTTGGCCGGACACGGACACATAGCTGTCACTGCTAGGGTTGGCGTAGGCGACATTGACCTGGTCGTTTTCAGCCACATGTTCAGCGACTTCGCCCTTGCTCGAAACAAAGAAGTAGAGCGTGACGCCTTCGTCCAGCGCCTTGTTCTGCGTGGTCAGCGGCTGGCTGTGCAGCATGCCGCCAGCGTGCTGGTGCGTGAACATCCCGAACTTGGTGTCCTTGATGAGTTCCCATAATTTGTCGTGATCAGTTTCAGTCTTAGACATGCACACTCCGTGAGTTGGTGAAAGATGGATTGACTGTAGACAACGCCCGGTAAAAAGTCATCAGCCGCCGGCTTGTCTGGCTGTCGGTGCATGCTGACAGCCGAGTCGTCCGGGCGATCAGTGCGGCAGGGGTCCGGGCGGTGCCTGTGGCGCATTTATTTAAACAAAACATGCTCTGGCGCATGCTGGACGGGCGCAATGCGCTATTAAATATGCAGCATTTAACGCATTGCAAACGCCGGGCGAAAAAACGCAGTCCGCTTTGCCAAGCCGATTTGGCCGCAGTTTCAAGAGCGGCAGATTCATTCAGGACATGGCCTTGTCTTACCCCGTAACGGCATGGCGCCTGCCAGAATAGGGTTTGCTGATTTAACAAAAAGGAGTCTGTCATGGCCACTACGCCCATTTCCGCCAATCTTGATCCCCATGCCGCCCAGGCATTCGCCTCCACGTTGCAAAGTTTCCAGACCGCTTCCGGAAAAACCGGCAAGTTTTACTCGCTGCCGGCGCTGGCCGCGCAGTTCCCTACGGTCAAGCGTTTGCCCGTGTCGATTCGCATCGTGCTCGAATCGGTGCTGCGCAACTGCGACGGTAAAAAAGTGACAGCAGAGCACGTTGCCGAGCTGGCCAACTGGGTGCCGAATGCCGAGCGCAGTGCTGAAATTCCGTTTGTTGTCTCGCGCGTGGTGCTGCAGGACTTTACCGGCGTGCCGCTGCTGGCCGACCTGGCTGCCATGCGCAGCGTGGCTGTCAAGCTGGGCAAAGACCCCAAGGCTATCGAGCCGCTGGTGCCGGTCGATCTGGTGGTTGACCACTCGATCATGGTGGACTACTTTGGCACCAAAGACGCCATTGATCTGAACATGAAGCTCGAATTCCAGCGCAACCGCGAGCGCTACGAATTTTTGAAGTGGGGCATGCAGGCGTTTGATACCTTTGGCGTCGTGCCGCCGGGCTTTGGCATCGTGCACCAGGTGAATCTTGAGTTTCTGGCGCGCGGCGTCCACAAGACCGGCGATGAAGACGGTGCTGTGTATTACCCCGACACGCTGGTCGGCACCGACAGCCACACCACCATGATCAACGGCATTGGCGTGGTCGGCTGGGGCGTGGGCGGGATTGAGGCCGAAGCCGCCATGCTCGGCCAGCCGGTGTATTTGCTGACGCCCGACGTGGTCGGCATGGAGCTGACCGGCAAGCTGCGCGAAGGCGTCACCGCCACCGACCTGGTGCTGCGCGTGACCGAAACCCTGCGCCGTGAAAAGGTCGTCGGCAAGTTCGTCGAGTTTTTTGGCGAAGGCACGCGCACCCTGGCGCTGCCCGACCGCGCCACCATCGGCAACATGGCACCTGAATACGGCGCCACGATGGGCTTTTTCCCGGTCGATGAAAAAACCATCGATTACTTCCGGGGCACGGGCCGTACCGACGACGAAATCGAGGCCTTTGAGGCTTACTTCAAGGCGCAAGGCCTGTTTGGCGTGGCCCAGGCCGGCGACATTGACTACTCGCAGGTCGTGAAGCTGGATCTGGACGATGTGCGGCCCAGCCTGGCCGGCCCCAAGCGGCCGCAAGACCGCATTGAGCTGGGTGACGTCGCCAGCAAGTTCAGTTCATTGTTCAGCAAATCAAATGCCGAAAATGGCTTTAACCAGCCCGCCGGCATGCTCAACACCCGCCATCTGGTGCGCCACAGCGATGAAGGCCGCAACGATCCCTTGCCCGCTGCACCGCCTACGCCGGTGGGCGCTGCCCGCTCGGTGGTTGAAATGGAGGCTAATCGCCCGACGCTGGCCATGGCGCATGAGCAAGGCGGCGAAGCGGCCAATGCCAGCAAGCCGGCCGTCGCAGACACTGAAAAAGGCCTGAGTGTCGGCAACGGCGATGTGCTGATCGCCGCCATCACCAGCTGCACCAACACGTCCAACCCCAGCGTGCTGCTGGCTGCCGGGCTACTGGCCAAAAAAGCCGTCGAGGCGGGCCTGCGCGTGCAGCCGCACATCAAGACTTCGCTGGCACCCGGCTCGCGCATCGTCACCGAGTATCTGACTGAAACCGGCCTGATGCCTTATCTGGAGCAACTTGGCTTTGACCTGGTCGGCTACGGCTGCACCACCTGCATCGGCAACTCGGGCGACCTGACGCCGGAGCTGAACGAAGCCATCAATAACAGTGACCTGGTGTGCGCCGCCGTGCTGTCGGGCAACCGAAATTTCGAGGCGCGCATTCACCCGAATATCAAGGCCAACTTTCTGGCCAGCCCGCCGCTGGTCGTGGCCTACGCACTCGCCGGCAGTGTGCTGCGTGACCTGACCACCGAGCCGCTGGGCAAGGGCACCGACGGCAAAGAGGTGTTTTTGCGCGACGTGTGGCCCACCAGCGAAGAAATTCATGCGCTGATGAAGTACGCGATGAACGGCGAAGCTTTCCGTGCCAATTACGCCAAGGTCAAGCTTGAACCGGGTGAGCTCTGGGAAAACATCCACGGCGTAACCGGCAACAGCTACACCTGGCCGACCAGCACGTACATTGCCGAGCCGCCTTTCTTCAGCGATTTTGCTATGGAAATGAAAGCGCCTGCCGCAGGTGCAGCAAGCGCTGGTGGCCAAAACAATGAATATTCGGTGAGCGGCGCGCGCATCATGGCGCTGTTTGGCGACTCCATCACCACCGACCACATTTCGCCCGCCGGCTCGATCAAGGGCAGCTCGCCCGCCGGCAAGTGGCTGCAGGCGCACGGTGTGCAAAAAGCCGACTTCAATAGCTACGGCTCGCGCCGGGGTAACCACGACGTGATGATGCGCGGCACGTTTGCCAACGTGCGCATCAAGAACCTGATGATTCCGGCTGACAAGGACGGCTCGCGTGAGGAGGGCGGCGTCACGCTGTTTCACCCCAGCCACCGCACGCCAGAGAGCGTGATCGAAAAAATGCCGATTTACGACGCCGCCATGAAATACATGGATGAAGGCACACCGACGGTTATTTTTGCCGGCGAGGAATACGGCACCGGCTCGTCGCGCGACTGGGCGGCCAAGGGTACGCAACTGCTCGGCATCAAGGCCGTGGTGGCGCGTAGTTTTGAGCGCATTCACCGCTCAAACCTGGTCGGCATGGGCGTGCTGCCGCTGCAGTTCAAGCCGGGCGATTCGTGGGAGTCGCTCAAGCTGACTGGCTCTGAAACGGTGGACGTGATTCCGCACCCCCAGCTCAAACCGCAAAGCGAAGCCCAACTCGTCATTACCCGCGCCGACGGCACACGCCAGGAAATCACGGTGATCTTGCGGGTGGACACGCCGATTGAGGTGGACTACTACCGCAACGGCGGCATCCTGCCGTATGTCTTGCGGCAACTGCTTGCCTGATGAATGCCCGCAAAGCAGTTTCCGGCCGGGTTGTGTCAGGGGAAGTTAATGCCCTGAGCGGGCAGTTCGCCGCACGCAGTGAGCGAGCGTGGGGGCCAGGTTTTTACGCCGGGCCGCCCCAAGGAAAAATTCGCCCCCTCGGGGGGCAGCTTGCTGCACGCAGTGAGCGGGCGTGGGGGCCAGATTTTTCCGCCGGGCCGTCCCAAGGAAAAACCCGCCCCCTCGGGGGGCAGTTCGCTACACGCAGTGAGCGGGCGTGGGGGCCATGATTCGGCAGGCCTTGATTGCCGGCGGCGGCATCGGCGGGCTGGCGGCTGCGCTGTCAGCCGCGCGCGCGGGCTGGGAGGTGCGGCTGTACGAACGTGCCGCGATGTTCAGCGAAGTCGGCGCGGGCGTTCAGCTTGGGCCGAATGTGACTCGCTTGCTGCATGGCTGGGGGCTGAAGGACGCACTGGCGCACAGCGCGGCGTTTCCGTCCCGGCTGCAGGTGCGCGATGCGGTGTCGGGCCGTGAACTGGGCGTGCTGCCGCTGGGGGAGCGGGCGCTGCAAAAATACGGCGCGCCTTACGCCACCATTCACCGCGCCGATCTGCATGCGTTGCTGCTTCAGGCGGTACAAGCGCAGGACAACGTGTGGCTGAATCTGGACACGTGCGTGGCCAGTTACGCCGACAGCGGGCGCGAAGTGACGCTTCAAGTCGAAGAAATGGCCGCCAGCGTGCTGGCAGAAGGCTCAAGCGCCAAGCCCTTGCTTGAAGTCGAAGGCGATGCGCTGATTGGTGCCGACGGACTCTGGAGCCGCATTCGCCAGTTGATGCTGAACGACGCGCCGCCGCGCGTCACCGGGCATCTGGCTTACCGCGCCATGTTGCCGCAAACCAGTCTGCCCGAGCGGCTGCGCAGCCAGCAGGTCACCGTCTGGCTGGGGCCCAAACTGCACGTCGTGCATTACCCGGTGCGCGGCGGCGAATGGCTGAATGTCGTCGCCATCGTTCACGGTCAGGTCGAGGGCGACTTGCAGAGCTGGGACCACAGCGCCAACGGGGCAGAACTGCAAAAGGCCACCCGCTTCACCGCCGCCATGCTGCGCGACCTGATCCAGGCGGTGACCGATGGCGGCCTTGAGAACCAGCCGGCTTGGCGTCTGTGGGCACTGTGCGACCGCCCGCCCATGAGCGGTGCCCATCAGCAGGCCAAAGGCTGCGTGGCCTTGCTTGGCGATGCCGCGCACCCGATGCGGCCTTATCTGGCGCAAGGCGCGGGCATGGCGATTGAAGATGCCGCCGAACTCGGTTCTGCGCTGGCCCACGCGCTGGATCCGGCCCTGGATGTGCCGACCATGCTGCAACGCTACGCCCTGAACCGCTGGCAGCGCAATGCCCGCGTGCAGGCCAGGTCTCAGCGCAACGGCCAGATTTTTCATGCGCAAGGGCCCCTGCGCTGGGCGCGCGATGCGTCGATGACGCTGCTGCGGGAAAAGGTGCTGGACTTGCCGTGGCTGTATGGGGCTGCTAATTCCGCACCCTAGCTTGCTATTAAATATAGATCAGCTTGCGCAGGCGGGTAGTGCGCTAGAGGCTTAAACGGCGTGATAAAACGAACTGCGCAGCATCAAAAACCTTGCGCGTGGGGTTTTGATGCTGCGTGATGCCTGTCGCGTGTGCGAAAGGCCAAGAAATGCTACTTATAAAACGCTTCGACCGTGCCTTTGAGCTTGATCATCAGCGGCTGGCCCTTGCGATCCAGCGCCTTGCCTGCGGGCACCTTGACCCAGCGCTCGCTGATGCAGTATTCCTCAACATTCATCAGCTCTTTTCCATTCAGGCGAATGCCCACGTCCTGCTCGAACGCCGCAGCGACGTGATGGGGGCTGCGCGGGTCGACGGACAGGCGGTCGGGCAAAGTGGGCAAGGGGGTGGTTTCGGTCATCTGGAGGGTTCTCGGTTAACGTGGATAACCCGCGATTTTCCCTGATTTGGCGCGTTCACCCTCGGACGCGCAGACATCCACCCGTCGCGGCGCGTTTTTGGTCAACGTGTGGGACTCAAACAGGTGTTCCAAACCTGAAGGCTGTTGGGCATTTCGCAGGGTTGCTGAGTCGACAATCGACCTCTCCGAAACACGCGATTTTGGTTTTGCCGTTGAAACGGCGACGGGTTCCCCGCAAAATCCAGCCCTGTGCAGCAACTCAAAATACGCCAGTCATTCACCTCAACCCCGCCCCCACCGCATCACGTGCAACACCGCTTGATTTCTTGTTTCCGGAGCGGCGACACCCTGCGCAGTCGAAGCGTCGGGGGTGTCGTGCTATGCGCCACGCTCGACGTGCCTGCGCTTTCTGCACGATTAGTTGCAGATTGCGAAAGGGAAGCATTGCGCCTCGAACTGGAAGCCGGAGATGTCGAGTCCCTGTCGTTGCCACGCGCCAGAACGCGCTGGCTTGACTACAGGCGCTGCGTGCAGGCGGTGGACGACTGGACGCGCGCACTCGGCCTGCCGGACGTGCTGGCCGAAAGCAGCATCGCCCTGATGGCCTGCCGTGGCGCAAAGTACCACCACGACGCGGCGCAATACAGCGCCGCCGCCTTTTGCAATCTCTTCCTGAGCGAAGACAAGGGGCTGGACTTGCATTTCCCCGCGACAGGCCAGCGCATCCCGCTGACGCGCGGCACCGCCGTGATCTTCGACACCGGCCAGCCGCACGCCGTTATTCAGCGCTGCAGCAGCAGTTTTGATGCCGCCGACTTCGCACCTGGTCAGGATTGCAGCCAATTCTTCCTGACTTGGGAGCTGCCCATTGAAGCGGCAGGGCACGCGCTGGGCGTCGCCTTTGACATCGCCCCCGCCAACTTGCTGCAGCCGAATGAAGAACAACTCTGGCTGAACGGCGTACCGGCCACGGTGTGCCCGGATTCTGGCCGGTGGCGCACGGCTGGCCCTTCTTGAAAACCTGAATTGCTATTGAAAAAATAGCTGCTTGCGCCCGCCAGTCATGCGCATCAGCCGTATTTTTCTTAAATTATCTATAAATCCGTGCGCAGTTTCCAGATTTCCGGAAACAGCACCACGTCCAGCATCTTGCGCAGGTAACTCACGCCGCCGGTGCCGCCGGTGCCGCGTTTGAAGCCAATCACGCGTTCCACTGTGGTGACGTGGCGAAAGCGCCAAAGCCGAAAGGCGTCTTCCAGGTCGGTCAGTTCTTCGCCCAACTGGTACAAGTCCCAGTACTGCTTCGGGTCGCGGTACACCGTCAGCCAGGCGGCTTGCACCGCATCGTTTTCCTGATAACCCTGCGTCCAGTCGCGCGCGGTGTGGCTGGTGGGTACATCCAGGCCGCGCCGGGCCAGCAAGCGCAGCGCTTCGTCGTACAGCGACGGCGCTTCGTAGGCGGCCTGCACCTGCGCCAGCAAGTCGGGCCGGTGCGCGTGGGGCTTGAGCATGGCGGCGTTCTTGTTGCCCAGCGCAAACTCGATGCAGCGGTATTGCGCGCTCTGGAATCCGCTGGACTGGGCCAGGTACGGCCGGATGGCGCTGTATTCGGGCGGCGTCATGGTGGCCAGCACGTCCCACGCGCTGACCAACTGCGCCATGATGCGGCTGACGCGCGCCAGCTTTTTGAAGGCACTGTCCAGCTCGTCCTGAGCCACATTGCCGATGGCAGCTTGCAGCTCGTGCAGCATCAGTTTCATCCACAGTTCGCTGGTCTGGTGCTGGATGATGAACAGCATTTCGTCGTGCGCGGGCGACAGCGGTTTTTGTGCGCCCAAAATGGCGTCAAGCTGCAAATAATCGCCATAGCTCATGGACTGGCTGAAGTCGAGCTGGGCTTTTTCATCGCGCACGATGTCGGCGGGTTGGCGGGTATCTTGCATGTCAGGTCACCGCGCCTTTCTGGCTGAACCGGGCTTGCGTCCATTCGCCGGTTTCCAGCACTTGCTTGAGGTGCTCCACCGCATTCCACGTGTCTTCAAAACCGATGTAAAGCGGCGTAAAACCAAAGCGCAAGATGTCCGGGTGCCCGCCCGCTGCGCCATCGCCGGCACGAAAATCGCCAATCACGCCGCGTGCAATCAGCGCCTGCACGATGGCATGCGCGCCTTTCGAACGGCTCAAGCACACCTGCGAGCCGCGCCGGGCATGCGTGCGCGGCGTGGCCAGCGCCAGGCCGTGGCCGGCGCAGCGTTCTTCGACCAGCGTGATGAACAGATCCGTCAGCGCCAGCGACTTGGTGCGCAGCGCCGCCATGCCGCCCAACGGCTCGGCAGCCAGCACGGTGTCGAGTCCGCAATCGAGCGCCGTCAGGCTCAAGATGGGTTGCGTGCCGCACAAAAAGCGCGCGATACCGGGGGCCGGTTGGTAGTCGGGCGTGAAGGCAAACGGCGCTGCATGGCCCCACCAGCCTGACAGCGGCTGCCAGAAGCGGTCGGCGTGTTGCGGGTGTGCCCAGACAAAGGCCGGCGCACCCGGCCCGCCGTTGAGGTATTTGTAGCCGCAACCCACAGAAAAATCAGCGCCCGCGCCGGTCAAGTCCACCGGCACCGCGCCCGCGCTGTGCGCCAAATCCCAGACCGTCAGGATGCCTGCGGCATGCGCGGCGGCGGTCACGGCTTTCATGTCGTGCATGGCACCGGTGCGGTAGTTGACATGCGTC
The DNA here is from genome assembly GCF_035984465.1 of Polaromonas sp. CG_9.5. Classification (NCBI taxonomy): domain Bacteria; kingdom Pseudomonadati; phylum Pseudomonadota; class Betaproteobacteria; order Burkholderiales; family Comamonadaceae; genus Polaromonas; species Polaromonas sp. CG_9.5. Next base: position 211,604 of record NZ_JAXCHR010000001.1, on the reverse strand, counting down.
AGCATCAACACCGCCACTTCGTGCGTCAAGGCGGCGGCAATGTCTTCGGGTTCGACCAGCAGCAGGCGCAGGCCGCGCGCTTGGCACAGCCCTTCGGCGATGTAGAGGTCGGTCGGAAAATTGCTGCGCTCGCTGACCAGCAGCTGGCGCTCGGGGCTGTCCACGGCGGCGATGTTGAGGGCGGCGCTCAGCACTTTATAGAGGTTGATCGACGTGCTGTCGGTGGCCACGACTTCGCCGGGCTGCGCACCAATCAGCGGCGCAATCTTGTTGCCCAGACGCTGCGGCAGGTCGAACCAGCCGGCGCTGTTCCAGGAACGGATCAGGCCCTGGCCCCATTCGCTCGTCACCGCTTGGGCGACCCGGGCGGCGGCGGTTTTGGGCAGCGCGCCGAGTGAGTTGCCGTCAAGGTAAATCACGCCTTCGGGCAGCGTGAACTGGTCGCGCAGGGCGTGCAGCGGGTCTTGCGCGTCAAGCGCGCGGCAGTCTTGCAGGGTCAGGGTCATATTTGAAGCCTCTTTTTTTCAGGGAAGTTCGCGCAGGATGGCGCGAACGGGGGATGCATCGGCGCAGGTCAGCTTGAGCGGCAGGGCGATCAGCTCGTAGTCGCCTTCGGGCACGTCGTCGAGTACCAGGTTTTCCAGCACGCGCAAATGGTGCTTGAGCAGCAACTGGTGGCTGGGCAAGTCCTGGCTGGTGGCCGGGTCGACGCTGGGCGTGTCGATGCCGACAAGCACTATGTTTTTGGTAGCTAGCAGCGCAAGCGTAGCGGGCGCAAAGGCCGTAAATGATGCCCAGGACTGGCTGGCGGTGCGCGCCGTGCGCACCAGCACGCGGGGCGGCAGGTTGTGCAGCGCGTGGGCGATGTGCGCAGGTTTGATCAGCGGGCCGCAGTCAAGGCAATGGATGACGCGGCAGGGGCCGAGATAAGGCTGCAAATCGACGGCCCCAATGGCAGCCGCGCCGTTGGCGTAGTGCATGGGCGCATCGGCATGCGCGCCGGTGTGCGGCGACAGCGTGATGCGGTTGACATTGACCGGGCAGCCGGGCGCGAGTGAAAAATGCAGCTGCTGTGAATAGGCGGTGTCGCCCGGAAAAACTGCGGCATCGGCGTCTACTGCGGGCGAGATGTCCCAGATTTTCAAGGGCGTGGGGCGGGCAGTTTGGGCGCTGAAAGGGGAGGCAGAATCGGTCATGGCCTGAAGGTAGCATTGCCAAAAAAGCCGTGGTGTCGGTTATTTCCAACAGCGTCTGAAATAGTTGAAGCTTCAAGCATGGGGCTGAAAACTGGGCTTGAAGCGCAGGCCGGATTGCCGCGCGCAGGCTCGGGCAAAATCGCCCTTCGGGGCTGACCCTCAGCCTTCGTCCTCTTCACAACCCACGATACAGACAAAGGCTTCCATGAATTCAAATGACAAAGTGGCACTCGTGACCGGTGCCGGCACCGGCATTGGCAAGGCCGTCGCGCTGGCGCTGCTGGCAGCGGGCTACCGTGTGGTGCTGGCCGGACGCCGCATTGAGCCGCTGGAAGAAGTCGCCAGCGCAGCAGGCCGCGACCGCATGCTGCCGGTGGCCACCGATGTGAGCCGGCCCGAGTCGGTCGATGCGCTGTTTGCCACGATCAAGGAAAAGTTTGGCCGCCTGGACGTGCTGGTCAACAACGCCGGCGTGAATTCGCCGCGCGCCGGCTTTGAAGACCTGACGTTCGACCAGTGGCAAAACGTCGTCAACATCAACCTGACTGGTTCCTTCTTGTGCGCGCAGGGCGCTTTCAGGCTGATGAAAGACCAGTTGCCGCAGGGCGGCCGCATCATCAACAACGGCTCCATATCTGCCCATGCGCCCCGGCCCAATTCAGCGCCTTACACATCCACCAAGCATGCCATCACCGGCCTGACCAAGGCCATTTCGCTCGATGGCCGCAAGTACAACATTGCTTGCGGACAAATTGACATTGGCAATGCGCTGACCGAGTTGTCGGCGCGCATGGCGACCGGCGTGCCGCAGGCCAACGGCGAAATCGCCATCGAGCCGATGATGGACGCCAGCGAAGTGGCCGACGCCGTGGTGCACATGGCCGCGCTGCCTTTGACCACCAACATCCAGTTCATGACCATCATGGCGACGAAGATGCCGTTTGTCGGTAGGGGCTGACACGGGCGCGCCAGGCATTTTCTGGAACGCCTTCGATAGCTTGAAGCGCCAGCCAGGCCGGGGCTTTGATGTGGCCAGATGACCTGGATCAAATAAATTCAGCACAACGGCGCACACGCTGGTATCCGCTACTTCTATAATGAGAATCATTTTCATTTAAAAGTGCGGCACACCATGACTTTGGCCCATTTCCCCTCGGGTACGGCAGACATCGGACTCGATGAATTGCCGCGTCGCATGACCGCGCAGGTGCTCAGGCTGATGCCGGCAGGCGATGACGAGGAGCGCGAAGTCTTGCTGCGCCTGCTGGAAATCGGTTTTTTGCCCGGCGAGCCGGTGCAGGTCATGGCGCGCGGTTTTCCCGGTAATGACCCGCTGGCGGTGCGCGTAGGGCACACGACGTTTGCTTTGCGCAGCCATGAGGCCGCCTTGATTCGTGTTGGTCCACTGACAGTCGCTGCATGACCGCCGCTGTCAATGCCGTCGGCGGGCCGCTGCGGGTGGCGCTGCTGGGCAACCCCAATTGTGGCAAGACCGCGCTGTTCAATTTGCTGACCGGCAGCCGCCAGAAGGTCGCCAACTATGCCGGCGTGACCGTCGAGCGCAAGGAAGGCCAAGTGCTGACGGCGTCCGGCCACCGCGTCATGGTGCTCGATTTGCCCGGTGCCTACAGCCTCAATGCCCTGAGCGCTGACGAAGCCGTGACGCGCGACATTGTCATTGGCCGGCGTCCCGGCGAGCCCTTGCCCGACCGGCTGGTGTGCGTGGCCGATGCGACCAATTTACAGCTCAATTTGCGGCTGGTGCTGGAAGCGCGGGCGTTGGGCTTGCCGATGGTGTTGGCGCTGAACATGAGCGACGCCGCGCGCCGCGCCGGCATCGTCATTGACAAGGCGGTGCTGTCGCGCGAACTCGGCATGCCGGTGGTTGAAACAGTCGGCGTGCGCCACGATGGCGCGCAGGAGTTGCTGCGCTTTTTGGACGACTGGCCTGCGCCCGGCACGAAGCCCGACGGCATTGCCGCCTGGCAAGCACCGAGCTTCGACCAAGTCATGGACACCCAACTCGAAGTTCGCCGCATCATGCGGCTGGCGGTGCAGTCGCCGCCGGACAGCCTGAACACCGACGATGCCATTGACCGCATCGTGCTGCATCCGCTGTGGGGCATGGCGCTGCTGTGCGTGATCTTGTTTTTGATGTTTCAGGCCGTGTTCAGCTGGGCCAACCTGCCGATGGACGCGATCAAGTCAAGCATGGAATGGCTCTCTGGCGAGCTGCGCACGTACATGCCCGACGGCGTGCTGCAAAGCCTGCTGATCGATGGCATTCTGGCCGGATCGGGGGGCGTGCTGGTATTTTTGCCGCAGATTCTCATCCTGTTCTTTTTCATTCTGGTGCTTGAAGATTCGGGCTATCTGCCGCGCGCTGCTTTTCTGCTCGACCGCGTGATGGGCAGCGTCGGCCTGTCGGGGCGCTCGTTCATTCCGCTGTTGTCGAGCTTTGCCTGCGCCATTCCGGGCGTGATGGCAACGCGCACGATTACGCACTGGCGCGACCGGCTGGTCACCATCATGATTGCGCCGCTCATGACCTGCTCGGCGCGCCTGCCGGTGTATGCGCTTTTGATTGGCGCGTTCATTCCCGAGCGCACGGTGGCGGGCATCTTCAACCTGCAGGGGCTGGTGATGTTTGCGCTGTATGTCGGCGGCATCGCCAGCGCGATGGCGGTGGCGGCGGTGTTCAAGCTGTGGCGCGGCCATGCACGGCCAACGCCGCTGATCATGGAGTTGCCCGCCTACCGGATTCCCAGTCTGCGCCAGCTGGCGATGGGGCTGCATGAACGCGCGATGATTTTCCTCAGGCGCGTGGGCGGCATCATTCTGGCGCTGACGGTGATTCTGTGGTTTTTGTCGACCTTTCCTGCGCCGCCCGCAGGTGCAGTTGGCCCGGCGATTGAATACAGCCTGGCCGGGCGTCTGGGCCATGCGTTGCAGGTGATTTTTGCGCCCATCGGGTTCAACTGGCAGATTGCGATTGCCCTGGTGCCGGGGCTGGCAGCGCGCGAAGTGGCGGTCGGTGCGCTGGGCACGGTGTATGCGCTGTCGGCGACGGGCAATGACGTGGCGTCGGCGCTGGGGCCGGTGATTGCGCAGACCTGGTCGTTGGCCACCGCCTTGTCGCTGCTGGTCTGGTATGTGTTTGCACCGCAGTGCATCTCCACGCTGGTCACGGTGCGGCGCGAAACCAACAGCTGGCGCTACGCCTTTTTCATGGCGGGCTACATGTTCGGGCTGGCCTATGGCGCCAGCTGGATCACGTACCGGCTGACGTTGTTATGGGGAGGTACTTGAGATGCTGCAGCAATGGATCGCTGGAATCATGGTGGCTTTTGCCGCTGCTTATGCGCTGTGGTACTGGATGCCCGCCGGCCTGCGTCGCCGGCTGGGGCGGGTGCAGAAAAACCTGGGTGAAAAGCCGGGTTGCGGCGCATGCAGCAGTTGCAGCGGCTGCGGCACGACGGGTAAACCCGCTGCAGCGGCTGGCGCTGAAGGGCAACGGCAGCCGCTGTGGATGAAACCGGAGCGTTGACAGCAGGGGTTCTACTCCATTCCTTTTTACAGGCGGCCCAGCAACAAAAACTCCATCAACGCCTTTTGCACATGCATGCGGTTTTCGGCCTCGTCCCAGACCACGGACTGCGGGCCATCGATCACGTCGGCCATGACTTCCTCGCCCCGGTGCGCGGGCAGGCAATGCATGAACAGCGCATCGGGCTGGGCCGCGCGCATCATGTCGCTGTCCACGCACCAGTCGGCAAAGGCCGTTTTGCGGGCTTCGTTTTCGGCTTCAAAGCCCATGCTGGTCCAGACATCGGTGGTGACCAGATCAGCGCCGGCGCAGGCCTGCATCGGGTCTTTGAAGACCTGGTAGCTTTCAGTCGAGCGAATCCCCGCAATCGACTGGTCTACCTCATAGCCGCCGGGCGTGCTCAGATGCACCTTGAAACCCAAAATTTCGCTGGCTTGCAGCCAGGTGTTGGCCATGTTGTTGCCGTCGCCCACCCAGGCCACCGTCTTGCCCTGGATCGAACCCCGGTGTTCGATGTAGGTAAAGATGTCCGCCAAAATCTGGCACGGATGAAATTCGTTGGTCAGGCCGTTGATGACCGGCACCCGCGAATGCTCGGCAAAGCGCTCGATCTTGGTCTGCTCGAAGGTGCGGATCATCACCAAATCCACCATGCGGCTGATGACCTTGGCGCTGTCTTCAATCGGCTCGGCGCGGCCCAGCTGGCTGCCCTCGGTGGTGAGGTTCACCACCGTCCCGCCCAGCTGGTACATGCCGGCCTCAAAGCTCACGCGGGTGCGGGTCGAGGCTTTCTCGAAAATCATTACCAGCGTGCGGTCGATCAGCGGCTGGTGTCTTTCGTAGGCCTTGAATTTTTTCTTGATCAGCGCGGCACGTGCGAACAGGTAAGCGTAGTCATCAGCGTTCAGGTCGCTGAACTGCAGGTAGTGCTTGAGCGGGGTGGGGGGGCCGGCCATGGTCATGGGTTACGCGCCTTCCTGCAGCAATTGCTTGATGAGAGGGCACAAAATCGCCACGACTTCATCGGCCTCAGCGGTCGTCATGATGAGCGAAGGCACCATGCGGATCACGGTGTCGGCGGTGACGCTAATCAAGAGGCCGTTTTCAGCCGCGCGGCTGACCAGCACACCACAGGGTTTGGTCAGCTCCACACCCAGCATCAAGCCTTTGCCGCGCACTTCCTTGAAACCCGGCACGCCGCCCAGTTCCCGCCTCAAGGCTGCCTGCAAATGGTCGCCCACCACCACCGCGTTGGCCATCAGGCCTTCTTCTTCCATGATGCGGATGGTTTCCACGCCGGCCCGCATCGCCAGCGGATTGCCGCCAAAGGTGGTGCCGTGGTTGCCAGGGCCAAAAATATGCGCCGCCTTGGGGCCGGCCACCACGGCGCCCACCGGCACGCCCGAACCCAGCCCTTTGGCCAGCGGCATCACGTCCGGCTTGATGCCGGCCCACTGGTGCGCAAACCATTTGCCGGTGCGGCCCATGCCGCACTGCACTTCATCAATCATCAGCAGCCAGTCGCGCTCGTCGCACAGCGCGCGCACCTGTTGCAAATACGCGTTGTCCATCGGATGAACGCCGCCTTCGCCCTGAATGGCTTCAAAAAACACAGCGACTACATTCGGATTGCCTTCGGTGGCGACTTTCAGTTCGTTGATGTCGTTGATCGGCACGCGAATAAACCCCTCCACCAGCGGGCCAAAACCGGCCTGCACTTTCGGGTTGCCGGTGGCGCTCAGGGTGGCGATGCTGCGGCCATGAAAGGCTTTTTCATAGACCACGATTTCGGGGCGCTCAATGCCCTTGTCGTGGCCGAACTTGCGCGCCAGCTTGAGCGCCGCTTCGTTCGCTTCCAGCCCGGTTGAGCAGAAAAACACGTTTTCAAGGCCCGACAGTTCCACCAGCTTGGCCGCCAGCGTTTCCTGCAGCGGCACATGGTAGTAATTGGAGCTGTGGATGATTTTGCCGACTTGGTCGCGCAAGGCGGCCACCAGCTTGGGGTGGTTGTGGCCGACGGTGTTGACTGCAATGCCGCCCAGCGCATCGAGGTAGGACTTGCCGTTCACATCCCAGACGCGGCAGCCCTGGCCGTGCGACAGTGCGATGGGCAGTCGGCCATAGGTGTTCATCACGTGGGGGGAGGTGGCTTCGATGTGATCGGGCGGGGCAGCGGTCATGGGAAAACTCCGGAACAGTAGCAAACAACAAAGTGGCCGCGACAAATTGAGCGGGTCAGCAGTTTATTTTAGGCGCAGACTTCGCGCGCTTTCGTGACGATGCCGCATCACTGTCATGCGCGTTGCGCACAGTGTCAACACCGCCTGAAAATGGCGCTGATAAGCGCTGAGTCTTATATAAGATAGAATTGTTGTGCGGCGCAGCATGGGGGTTTATCCTTACCTCAGGCCCGCACCAAAACCTTCCATCAGATGGTCTCCAATTCCCCCAAAGAAGTCTTTATCCAGGGCATTACGCATGATGGCAAAACCTTCCGGCCCAGCGATTGGGCCGACCGGTTATGCGGCGTCATGAGCCAGTTCCGCCCCGGCGGACCGCAGCTCGGCAGTCACCTGACGTACTCGCCTTGGTGCGTTCCCACGGTCGTCAACGGCGTCAAATGCGTGGTGGTGAATGCTGAACTGCGCGATGCAGAGCCGATGGCCTGGGACTTCGCCCTCAATTTTGCCAAAGACAACGACCTGCAAATGGTTGAGGCCTGCCTGATTCCTGATCCGCCCCGGCGCTGAGACTTGCGGGCGACTTGGGTTGCATGAGTCCGCCCGTCGTCAGTGGACAAAAACAAGCGGATTTTGCATTAAATAGCATTCTTTTGCAAGCAGGGCGGGTGCAAGCAGCTATTTTTTTGATAGCAAATAAAAAGATTCGCCCATAAAAAAACCGCCAGAAGGCGGTTTTTTACTTTTGCTGCAGCGCACCCGACAAAACGGCAGACTGGTTTTGTTGAGAAATCAGTCCGGGCGATTTGCCTGAATGATCAGGCGGTGGCGGTTTCCGGGGCGGCTTTGAGGGCCAGGGCTTTCACCTTGGCAGACAGGCGGCTCTTGTCGCGTGCTGCCTTGTTCTTGTGGAAGATGCCCTTGTCAGAAATCGTGTCCACAATGCTTTGGGCCTTGGCGAACAGGTCTTTGGCTTTGTCTTTGTCACCGGCCAGAACAGCTTTTTCAACGTTCTTGACAGCGGTGCGGTATTTGGAACGCAGCGAGGTGTTCGCGGCGTTGAGTTTGACGTCCTGGCGGACGCGTTTGCGGCCGGAGGCGAGGCGGGGGTTCTTTTTCTTGGGTTTGGCGGTTGCCATAATAAATTTCCTTTAATCCTGGGAGGAGTCTGTGGATGATGCAGCAAAGCCCGCGATTATACGATGGCGACGGTTTCGTCTGGCTTCTTGGCGTTGTGTGCCTGCGCTGAACAGCTCAAAACACACTACGCACACCAACAAACAGCCGCCGCCCCGGCGCTGCCTCGAAATAGCGGCCATTGTTGTCATTGACGATCAGCGAGCCGGCATAGGCCTTGTCCAGCAGGTTGTCGATGCGGCCATACACCAACAGCTTCGCGCCATTAAAGCGAAATTCGCGGCTCAGGCTCGCATTGAAAACGGTGTAACCCGGCGCTGCGTCGGCGTTCAGGTCGTTGACCCACGTCTTGCTTTCCAGACGCGTTTCCAGACCGGCCTTGACCGATTCGGTGAGGCTGGCCTGCACATCGGCGAACAGGCTGTGCCGGGGCGCACCGGGCAGACGGTTGCCGGCGGGCACCGGGCCTTGCGCACCGGCGTAGGCCGACTCGAAGCGTGCATCGAGCAGCGTGTAGGCCAGGCGCGTGTCCAGACCGCCGGCCCAGTGGGCCGACCACGACGCTTCCAGGCCGCGCCGGGTGGTCTTGTCGGCATTCTGGAAGACCGCCCGGCCGCCGCTCGACAGCGACGACACGATTTCGTCCTTGCTTTGGGCTTCAAACAGCGCCGCGTCAAAACTGTGCGGGCCGCTGCGTAGCTTGACGCCGACTTCGCCCTGTGTGCTTTTGGACGGCTTGAGCGCAAAGTTCGGCCCCGGCGCGCCGCCCGGCCGGTAGGCGCTTTCGGCCAGCGTCGGGGTTTCAAATCCGGTGCCCAGGTTGGCGTACACATTGAGGGTTTCGGCGGCATGCCAGACCAGACCAATGACGGGACTGGTGTTGCGGTATTCGACGCGGCCACTCGTACTTTTGGCCGCCGGGTTGAAGCGGTCATCGACACTGAACTTCACCCGGCTGGCGCGCACACCGGCAATCGCCTGCCAGTCGGGCGAAAAGGTCCAGTCGATCTGGCCGAACACATCGTTGTTGCGTGCGGTGTCGTCTTCGTTGCGGCGCAACGGGCCGTTGTTGCCGGCAATGTTGTCAAAGCCCTTGCGGGTTTCGCGCAGCTGGTCGGCCTCGACGCCCACTGTCCAGCGCACCGGCAACTGGTTCACCTGCATCGCATGCGTCCAGCTGGCACCGACGCCACCGTAGCTCCGGTCCAGGTTCACCACGCCATTGGTCTGGAAGGCCAATTTCTGGTCTACCTGGCGCGTGCCGCCATAAACGCGCGCATTGAGCGTGTCGCTGGCGGTCAGCTTGTGCTCGACCACCAGCCCGGCTTGGCTTTGCTCAATGGTTTTGCGGGTGTTGAAGGTGATGGCGCCCGGCACCACCTGGCGCGGGTTTTGCTGGAACTGCGAACGCGTCAACCCGAGCGGGTCTTCTGCCAGCGGCTGGCGGAACAGGTTGACGATGCCGGTAATCGTGGTGTCAGCCGACGGCTTGGCAACCACCTTGGCATTGAGCTGCTCGCGCCGGGCCGCGCTGTGGTCGCGAAAACCGTCGGTTGAATAGCGCGACACATCCAGCAGCCCGCCCAGCGTGTCGCTGCCGCCCGCCATGCCGGCGGCGATGTGGCGCTGGCCGTCCGAGCCGACGCCGGCGGACAGGCTGTACTCGGGCTTGTCCGGCGTCACCGGCGGGTTTTTGGTGAATACCTGCAGTACGCCGCCCGCCGCGTTGCCGTAGAGCTGCGCTAACGGGCCGCGCAGCAGTTCGATGCGCTTGGCCGAGGTCAAACTGGCAGTGGCCGCCTGGCCCTGGCCATCGGGCATGGTTGCCGGAATGCCGTCGACCAGGATGCGCACGCCGCGCACGCCAAAGGTCGAGCGCGTGCCAAAGCCGCGCACCGACACCTGCAAATCCTGCGCAAAGTTTTGCCGGTCCCGGATCTGCAGGCCGGGCACGCTGCCCATCAGTTCGGACAGGTTGACCAGCGGGGAGGCGGTGCGAAACGGATCGACCTGCACGGCGTCAATCGCGCCTGGCGCATCAAAGCGGCGCTGCTCGGCCCGGCTGGCGCTGATGACGACTTCTTTCAGGGACGGGCCGGGTTGATCCTGCGCCTGCGCGCTGGGCGCAAGCAGCGCGGTGGCAAGCCATGCCGCAGCGGCCTGTGCGACGCCATGGCGTGAAAAGACCGGCGGGGCCAGCGCCGCCGACGGGGTTTTTTCGCTGACGCTTGGCAGGCTGCTTGCACTGATCGTGAAAGATTTCATCGTTTTTTAGCTTGAAGTGTCTGAAGGGCTGTCAGTCTTGACGGGGTGATTCTTGACGATTTTCGCCGGCCAGGCTTAACCTTTTCCTGGCGCACCCGTCAGTTGATGGGCTACCGGCAGCCGCGCATCGGGAACGACTGCTGCCGGCCCGTCAGTTGATAATTCTCAACCTTGCGCGGTTCTGAATCTGCGCCACCCACCAATTCCCCATCACCTGAGCGCCCGGCGGCAAGCTGCCAGCGCATAAACTCCTGCCGTGTCACTTTTCAAATCCGCCTCCACCGTCTCCCTGTTCACACTGATTTCCCGCGTCACCGGCCTGGTGCGGGAATTGCTGATTGCATCCAGCTTTGGCGCCAGCGCCATGACCGATGCTTTCAATGTGGCCTTCCGGATTCCCAACCTGTTTCGCCGCCTGTTCGCCGAGGGCGCTTTCAGCCAGGCCTTTGTGCCGGTGCTGGCCGCCAACAAGGCGCAGCATGGCGAAGCCGAAACCAAGCTGCTGATTGACCGGGTGGCGACGCTGCTGACCTGGATCTTGCTGCTGACCTGCGTGATTGGCGTGGCAGCCGCGCCGCTGCTGGTCTGGGCGATGGCCAGCGGCCTGCAGCAAGAACCGCGTGGCTACGAAGCGGCGGTCTTCATGACGCGCTGGATGTTTCCGTACATTGCCTTCATGTCGCTGGTGGCGCTGTCGTCGGGCGTGCTAAACACCTGGCGGCATTTTGCAGTGCCGGCGGCCACGCCGGTGCTGCTCAATTTTTCAATGATTGGTGCGGCCTGGCTGGGCGCGCCGTGGTTCAACTCGATGGGCATCGAGCCGGTCTATGCGCTGGGCGTGGGCGTGATGCTGGGCGGCGTGCTGCAGTTGGGCGTGCAAGCGCCGGCCCTGCTGCGGCTCGGACTTTTTCCGAAAATTGGGTTCAATTGGTCTGCCGTGAAGGCTGCATGGGCAGATCCAGCTACTAAAAAAATAGCGAAACTGATGGTGCCGGCCTTGCTGGGCGTGAGCGTCGCGCAAATTTCCTTGCTCATCAACACCCAGATCGCCTCGCACCTGGCGCCCGGCAGCGTCAGCTGGCTGACCTATGCCGACCGGCTGATGGAGTTTCCGACCGCCATGCTGGGCGTCGCCATCGGCGTCGTGCTGACGCCGCAACTGGCAGCGGCCAAGGGCGAAGGCGATGCCGCCAAATACTCGGCCATGCTCGACTGGGGGCTGCGCATTGTCGTGCTGCTGGCCGTGCCCTGCGCGGTGGCGCTGTTGACGTTTTCGGAGCCGCTGGTGGCGACGCTGTACCACTATGGCGCTTTTTCTGACCGCGACGTGCAGCAGACCACCACCGCGCTGATGGGCTACGGCGCGGGCTTGCTCGGGCTGGTCGCCATCAAGGTGCTGGCACCGGGTTTTTATGCCAGCCAGAACATCAAGACGCCGGTGAAGATTGCCATTGTTGTGTTGGTCATCACGCAGTTGCTCAATCTGGCACTGGTGCCGTATTTTCAGCATGCCGGGCTGGCCCTGGCGATTGGCATTGGCGCGCTCATCAATGCGTCGTGCCTGCTGGTCGGCTTGATTCGGCGCGGCAGCTACACGCCGGCACCGGGCTGGCTGCTGTTTGGGCTGCAGGTTTTTTCGGCCAGTGCGCTGCTGGGGGCATTTTTGCTCTGGGCCGCCGAGGGTTTCAACTGGATTGGTCTGAAGCAGCACTATTTTCAGCGAATCGGGCTGATGGCGCTTGTGCTGTGTGCCTCTGCTGCTATTTATTTTGTAGTGCTGTGGGTGTCTGGCCTGAAGCTTCGCCAGTTGCTGCGGCGCTGATTGAGCTGCCCCGATTGGCACGCACTTGATGAACCGCAAGCCCGGCTGATCTTTCCGATGCACATCGTGCGCCAGATTGTGAGAAAGTAGCGCCATGCAATTAAATCTGGCCGTCCCGTCACCGCTGCAATATTTCTCAAGCCTCGTGCAAAGCGATGCGCATTTCCCCTTGCTAGAGGCCGCCGTCAGTCTGGCGCAAGACGAATACCCGGAGCTCGATGTGCAGCAGGTGCTGGGCGATGTCGATCAGCTGCTGGCCCGCCTCAAGCGCCGCCTGCCGGGCGATGCGCCCGAGTTGCAGCGCCTGCGCGCGCTGAACCAGTTCTTCTTTCGGGACCTGGGTTTTGGCGGCAATATCAACGACTACTACGACCCCGACAACAGCTTCCTCAATACGGTGCTGCGCACGCGCCGGGGCATCCCGATCACGCTGGCGGTGCTGTGGCTGGAGCTGGCCGTGGGCCTGGGGCTGAATGCGCGCGGCGTGGCGTTTCCGGGGCATTTCATGGTCAAGGTCAATTTGCCCAAAGGCCAGGTGGTGATTGACCCGTTCAACGGCCAGTCGCTGAGCCGCGAAGAACTGGCCGAGCGGCTGGCGCCTTTTCGCCAGCGCAGTCCCATCAGCGAAGAGTTTGAAGTGCCGATGGGGCTGTATTTGCAGTCAGCGCCGCCGCGCGACATCATCAGCCGGATGCTGCGCAACCTGCAGGAAATCCACAAAACCCAGGAAGACTGGCCGCGCCTGATTGCCGTGCAAGACCGCCTGATCGTGCTGCAACCCGACGCCTGGAGCGAATACCGCGACCGGGGCCTGGCTTGGGCAGCCCAGGGCGACGTGGCCTATGCGGTGGCTGATCTGGAAATGTACCTGGCGCATGCCGACGAGGCGCTGGACATTGACGCCATCGCCGAGCGGGTGGCCCAGTTGCGCCGCGCCAGGTAGTGAAATTCACATCAAATACGGCTCTTGCGCTTATCCAGCGTGCGCTGTCAGCTATTTATTTGATAGCTATTTGCTACTGAGCGGTATGCTTGCCAAGGTAACCAAAAGGTCAAAACCAAGGCTTTTGAACCGCGAGTTTCGGGCTTGGCTGCCTACAATCACGGAAAACCCAAGGAACCTTTCCCGATGAGTATCAAAAGCGACAAATGGATTCGACACATGGCCGAAACCACCGGCATGATCGAGCCCTTCGAGCCAAAACAGGTGCGTGAACGCGATGGCCAGAAGATCATCAGCTACGGCACCTCCAGCTACGGCTACGACATTCGCTGCGCCCCCGAGTTCAAGGTGTTTACCAACATCCACAGCACGGTGGTAGACCCGAAGAATTTTGATGAAAAAAGCTTTGTCGACATGCATGGCGACAGCTGCATCATTCCGCCCAACAGCTTTGCGCTGGCCCGCACGCTCGAATACTTCCGCATTCCGCGCAACGTGCTGACCATTTGCCTGGGTAAAAGCACCTATGCGCGCTGCGGCATCATCGTCAACGTCACGCCCTTCGAGCCTGAATGGGAAGGCTACGTCACGCTGGAGTTTTCCAACACCACGCCGCTGCCCGCCCGCATTTATGCCGGCGAAGGCTGCGCGCAGGTGCTGTTTTTTGAAAGCGACAAGGACGATGTCTGCGAAGTCAGCTACAAAGACCGGGGCGGCAAATACCAGGGCCAGGTCGGCGTGACGCTGCCCAAGGCCTGAAGCCCATCTATAAAAGGCCAGAAAATCCATGAGAAATGACGACCCCCGCTGCTGCGGAACCGGCACCTGCATGATCAATGCAGAAGGCCAGTGCTGGTGCGGCCAGCGCTGGGACGGAGAAAAAATGTGCGCGCCGGGTTTGCCTGACGTGCCTTCAGTCGAAGCAGCACATGACGCTGCGGATGAAGCCCCTGCTGAACTCCGGACGGCTGATCGTCAGCCCGGCGCATGAACCCCCTGAATGCCAAAAAACTCCTGCTTTCCAAATGGACAGCGGTGCAGCCCGTGCAAAAGGACAAGCATTTTCTGGTCACGAAGGTGATCGAGCCGCTGGTGGCAGGCGACAACGCAGAGTGGGTAGAGATCGAGGCGGTTTTTTCACGCGCCACGCAACGCGTTGCCTGGCGTGACTTGCAAAACGAAGAAGTCTGGAAACAGGGGTGGGTATGAAATTCGATGACTTGACCTTGAATCCGGCGGCATGGCGTCGCTCCGGGCGCTTTGCCGCCATACTGATGGCCGGAATCACTGCAGGGAGCATGGCGATGGCTGTTGAAGAACCCAGGTTTGATGTGCTGACCGAGGACGGCAGCTACCAGCTGCGCCGCTATGCGCCGGTTATCGTGGCGGAAACGCTGGTTGAGGGCGACATGGACGCGGCATCCGGCAAGGGCTTCAGGGTGATTGCCGACTACATTTTTGGCAACAACACTGTGACGGCCGCCGGGGCTGACAACGCCTCGGCAAAAATTGCCATGACTGCGCCCGTTACGCTGGAGCCGGTGGCCCGCTCCGCAAAAATCGCCATGACGGCCCCGGTCACGGCAGAGCCGGTGGCCGCTGACGCCTCAATGGCGACTGCCAGCCAGTGGCGAATTCAGTTCGTGATGCCTGGCGAGTATTCAATGCAGACCTTGCCCAAGCCGGTCAACCCGGCGGTCAGCCTGCGCGAGCTGCCCGCCCGGACGTTTGCCGTGCTAAGTTACTCGGGCTTGAACACGGACGCCAAGGTGCAGCAAAAAACCGATGAACTGACGGCCTGGATGCGGTCGCGCCAACTGCAGCCCGTCGGCGCGGCGCAGCTTGCACGCTATGACCCGCCGTGGACGCTGCCCATGTGGCGGCGAAACGAGATTCAGGTGGAAGTTAAAAACCCCTGAACTGCTGGCGTTCACAGGCCGTTTTTTACGGTGGCTTCAGTCTTGGGCGGTGACGCTGGCCGGTTCATCAGCTTCCTGCCAGCGTACTGCGCCCCGGTAGGCGTGCCAGGTGGCATGTCCGAGTAGCGGACCGATCACCACCAGGCCCAAACCCCACGGCAGCAGCGCCACGGTAATCAGCAGCGTGATTAATACGCCCCACAGCAGCATCACGCCGGGGTTGGAAAACACCACACGAATGCTGGTGATGGCGGCTGACACGGCATCGGTGTCGCGGTCCAGAATCATCGGGATCGACACCACGGCGGTAGAAAACACCAGCGCCGCAAACATGCCGCCCACGGTCAGGTAAACCCCGATGAACTCCAGGTTCTCAGCATTGAAGATGGCATTGATAACGCCCGTTGTGGACGGCATGCCGGTGTTGAAGAACACCGCAAACACCACCAGCGAAGCGCGGCCCCACAGCAATTCCAGCACGATCAGCACCAAAATCAGCATGCCCATGCTGCGGATATGGCTGTCCCAGCAGGTCAGCGACACGCTCAGTTCGGGCACCAGGCCGAGTTCGCGGCGGCGACTGACTTCATACAAACCCATCGCCAGAAAAGGCCCGACCAGCAGGCAGCCCGAGGCAATCGTCAGCGTGTATTCAGGCTTGGCGCGAAAAACCGCACCGAGTGTCAACGCCATGAGCCAGAAACATGCACCATAAAAAAGGCCAATGCCCGGATGCGCCCGCAGATCGCGGCCGCCAGCGGCTAGCCAGCGAAAAGGCGCGCCAAAACCGAGTTCTGTCATCAGCGCCTGCGGGCCGGTGGGGGGCGGCAGCACATACGGCTCGGCCATGACCGGGAGTTCGTCGGCAGGAGGCGCAGCCGCCAGCGGGCTGCCGTTTGCAGAGGGAGTGGGAGAGGTCATGACGCTTTGTGGAAGGAGGCTGATCTGAATCACCCCCAGACTAACCATTTAGACCTGGCTTGACCATTAGGGAATACCGGGCTGCACACGGTGCAGTCCCTTGCTGCTGACATCGTTGGGCCTGAGGGCAAGGGCGGTAGCCTGCCACAACCACTTTTTCAGGCGAGGGACGAGCAAAAATATATAAATCAGGCGGAGCCCAGATGCTCCACTTTTTCCTAGCACGGGATACAGCGTGTCACTTCGGGGCTGGCCTGCAGCCTGGGCGCAGGAATGCTGACGCCGCAATCCGTGCATTCACCATAAGTGCCTGCTTCAATGCGCGCCAGTGCGGCGTCGAGGGTGACAAGTTCATCGACTTCACGCTCGCCGATGGCGAACTCCAGCTCGCGCTCGGTGGCCACTTGCGCACTTGAATCCTCGCGGCGTTCAAAATGGTCGGCGGCGGCTTGCGCGCGGCTAACCACGCCGCCGCGTTGCACGTTTATTTGCTCAAGCAGGGTGGCGCGAAGGGCGAGTAATTGCTGGCGGTAAGGATTCGTTTGTTGCGGGGTCATTCAGTCGGCTCCTTGGTGGGTACGGGTTCATAATGCGCCCGGATCCCAAGCGCTGTCTTTGACGAGGGTCAACAGTTCTCACGACCTGCTGTGCTTGGGTTGTGGCCCGTGCGGCAGTTGAACAGTTGCCATAGATCAAGTATTGCCGTGAGGTTTGCAGGTAAGCTTCAAGCCCATCGTGTCCCATTCCAACGTTCCTCCTCCTTCACCCCTTCCGCCACCGGCAGCCCGTGGCGCGCTGACCTTGCCAGTCATTCGCAGCATTGGGCTGGCGCAGCCCTTGAGTTGGCTGGTGCGCGGTGCGCAGGACATGCAACGTGGTGGCTGGCTGAGCCTGGCGCATGGCGTGCTGCCGGCGGTCTTTGGCGGCTTGCTGGTGCTGCTGGCGGGCGATCATTTCTGGCTGCTGGCGGGTGCTTTCTCGGGTTTTCTGGTGATAGCGCCGGTGCTGGCTACCAGCCTGTATGCCATCAGCCGAGCCATTGAGCGGGGTGAAGCCGTCAATCTGCAGCTGATTGTCAAGACCTGGACGCGCTGGCAATACTCGCGCTATGCCGTCAGCGGCGGCTACTGGGGCATGGTGCGTTTTGGCCTGCTGCTGGCGCTGGCGGGCACCGGATGGGTGCTGACATCGGCGGCACTCATCACCTTGATGGCGGTCGAGCCTGTCAATACGCCACTGGATTTTTTGCGCCACGTCGTACTGGCTCCCGGCCACTATGTGTTTGAGCTGTGGCTCACCATGGGCGGGCTGCTGGCGGTGCCTATTTTTGCGTCCAGCGTAATTGCTATGCCGCTGCTGCTGGATCGCCGGGTCGATGTGCTGCAGGCGGTGCTGACGAGCTGGCAAGCGGTGCTGACCAATCCAGCTCCGCTGGCTTTCTGGGCCGCGCTGATCATGCTGCTGACGATTTTTGGCCTGGCTACGTTGCTGCTGGGGCTGGTGGTGGTGCTGCCCCTGCTGGGTCATGCCAGCTGGCATGCCTACCGCGATCTAGTAGATGCTAGCCTACTGCCCGAACGCCTACCGCCCGAGGGAGTCGCCTGATGTTCGGGTTTTCGGAAGAGCAGGTCGCAGCTTTCGGCCTGTCATTCGGTGTGGGCGCTTTCATGCTCTATATGCTGTTCATTATTGGCCAGCTGGCATGGTCGTCCAAGGCCGGAAAGTTTGGCACTTTCGTGATCTTTCTGGGGCTGGCTTTTGGTATGGTGGGCTTTGTCGCCAAGTACGTTATTCAGTGGATACTGGAAAAGTAGGGCGTCTGACCAGAGCTTTTGAGTTTTCGCCTTGCAGGGCTGAAGTGGCTATTGCGTAAGGCTTATCAATAATCAACTGTCGCTGTGTTTGCAATGTGGGCGTTGCAAGCTGCGGCTTGATGTAGCAATGAAGCCATTCCCTGAATGCTGGAGTTCAGGGAATAGAAAAGGACTGTAATCACCGGATACGGGAAACTCCCTCGCCCCATACCAGCACGCTAAAAAAGCGGCAGGTTTGAGGTGGAGTTTGCTGGATCAGGTCATTTACAGCGCTCGATTTTTAGTTGCGGTCTGGCTTGGTTGCACGTATAGGTGCCATATAAGGCGCTGGGGCAGGTTGCACAGGCATCGCAGCTGGTGCTGGCGTCACGGCGACAGGCTCAGGGGCAACATAAACAGGTGCCACATAAGCCGGTGCTACGTAAGGCGCTGGAGCTTGTGTTCTGCCGTCAAAATAGATGTTCAAGCCGGCCGAGACGACCCAGTCACCTACGTCGCTCGCACTTTTGTACCCAATCACACCAGTTTTGTTGTTATGCCACTGGTAGCGTACATCCGTGCGGAAGTCAATATTCTGGCTCAATTTCTTGGTAAAACCTAAACCCGCTTTGATGAGCAAGTTGTCGTTCCTCGCGTAAGGGCCATATGGGCGGGCTTCCAGGGCATAAGCGAGTCCAGCCACTGCGTAAGGAGCAAAGTCTGGATTGCGATTGAAAAAGTAGAGCGCATCAACGCCGATGCTGCCTTGGTCGTCGTCATTGCCAATATCACTACTGACGAACCTGAGACGTTGGACGCCAAATTCCACGTTCCACTTTTCATTCAATACCTTGCCAACTGCCAAACCCACACCTGCGCCTGTGTTTGCGCCGCGGACACTGTCGTTCAGAGTAACTCCCACCGTTGGCGCAATGTACCAGCCGGAATCGGTGGCCTGAGCAAAGGCGGCAGTTCCGGACAAGCCAAGAACAATGGCGGCGGCGAGGGACGAGATTTTCATAATCACTTTCAATCAGGTTAATGAACAACGGGTTACGACGTTTTCACGGGCGAACCAATGTTACATGCGCGGCGTCTTCAAGAGAAGGTTTATTTTTACCATATTTACTGAAAGATTCTTTCTGTTTTTATGCAGGGTTTTCCTGTTTACAAGTGATTTTCTTCAGGTAAACGGCGGTTGTGGGGGTATGCATGATTCACGCTACTGCTGGAAATGGTGTGAATCATGGCCTTTTCATGAATTCTGAAATACGCTGTGCAATGACGCGTTTCAAAAAGCTTGGGCTTGTTCCTGTAGGGCTGTACGGGCCGCTGCAAGATCCCACCCCGCCCAGCCACAGCTTTTGAACAGCACCGGCCCCTTGATTTCAAAAGCCGGACTGCGTACCACGTCTGCCAAGCTGGCAAATCGGGCGACTTCGAGCCCGGCCTGAAGCAGGTCACCGGCCTCATGTCCGGCATCGGTGGTGTCCACTACCACTGTGCCATGTTCGGCCATGTATTGGCACAGGCTGGCGCTCAACTCCACCATCTCTGGTGTAAACGCCCCCACGGCGGCTATAAAACCGTCTGGCCGTGGCAGTGCGCTCAACACTACCGCGCTGGCGGGTGTGCAGGTGACTGCCATTGGGCACTCTGCCAGCGCCGCATTGGCATCCGTCGCTACGCGCGCCTTCAGGCCCAGCGCCTGCGCGTGCGCCACCAGCCGTTCGGCGCTGGCTGCACTGCGTGACGCAATGAAAAATTCCGTGATGCCCATGCCTTCAGCAAATGCTTCCAGATGGGATTTTCCCTGCACGCCCGCACCGACGATGAGCACCGGCCCCTGTTTGCAAGGGGCCAGTCGTTGCGCCGCCAGCACCGAAACCGCCGCCGTACGCCGCGCCGTGATCGTCGGGCCGTCCAGCACCAGCCTGCGTTCCCCCGAGGGCACATCAAACACTACCACGTCGCCCTGAATCGTTGCTCGGCTGCTGCCTGTATTGGCGGGCGTGAAGGTGATCAGTTTGGTGATGGCCGTGCGCGCATCAAGCGCCGGCATCACAAACAGGCTGCCACCGCCCGCCAGCGGCAGCACCAGGCGCGGCGGAACCTGAACATCGCGGTCTTGCAGCAGGCTGACCAGTTCTTCCAGCAGCTTTGGATACGGCAAGCGCTCGGCAGTCTGCGCCGGGTTTAGAAGTTGCGAAGAGGGGGGGTTAGGGGGTGCAGAAGTCATGCCCTGATGCTAAACCGTTCCACTTGCAGGACGTTGCCCGGGAAGACGCTTTTATCCTACAAATTAACGCGCAAATTACCGAAACTCGCTTTCAGCTTCGACATTTAGCATCGACACAGCAAAAAATTCGGAGTGGAGCCATGTTTTCTGAGCGTGTGGAAAAAGTAGACACGATGCCTTCTAAGGTGCTGTTTGGAGTAGCTGCGGGCCTTGTATTTCTATGCCAGCTGGCGGCGCTGGCGTTGGTCGCCAACGGCCAGGTTGAAAAAGCCCATGTCCGCGATGCTTATTACAGTTATGCCCAAACAGAGATGGCAGACTGCTCAAAAACCTATTCGGGGCCAAAGCGCAACCAATGCATTGAGCGGATCAATGCCACTATCAATCCGTACTCGACCTACACCAGTTCGTTTGAGGCGCAAGCCCATTCTCCAGTCATTCAGATGGCAGACCAAAGCGCAAGCGTGATGCCGTCTGCAACACGCGCGGTGCAGGGCTTCATGTCGACTGCTTTTGCCAGCCGCTAATGCGGCGCATCTGGCGGCCTGAAAACCGGAATATGCATCGCACCGCATCAGCAGCGCCCCAATTGACTATTATTTGCTCATGAATGACTGCCATGCCTCGCTTGACCTGCTGACTGATCTGGCCGATGCACGCTTTAATTGCCGCCCGCTGAACTGGTCACCGACCGTTCCTGCCAGCTTGAGCCAGGCCTATGCGCTTGCGCTCGCAGTGCGCCAGGCCCGCACTGCCCAAGGCGATGTGCCGGTGGGCTACAAGGTGGGTTTCACCAACCGCAGCATCTGGCCGCGTTATGAGGTGTACGCGCCCATCTGGGGAACGGTCTGGCAAAGCACGATGACTCAGGTGGCACCCGACGCGCCGAATGCAGGCGTGCTGTCACTCGATGGCTTGTGCGAGCCGCGCATCGAACCCGAAATTGTTTTTTGCCTGCGCGCTGCGCCGCCGTCCGATTGCACCGCAGAGCAATTGGTAGCGTCGCTTGACTGGGTGGCGCATGGTTTTGAAATTGTCCACACCCATTTTGCCCACTGGAAATTCACGGCAGCGCAAGCCGTGGCCGACGCCGGTCTGCATGGCCTTTTGCTGGTCGGGCATCGCATTCAACTACCTGCCGAAACGCCTTCCCTGCAGGTGATTGAGCAACTCGCCAGCTTGAAGCTGCGTTTGTACGGCGACGGCGGGCTGAAAGATGAAGGCAAAGGCGCGAATGTGCTGGACGGTCCGGTGCAGGCGCTGCTGCATTTTGTCCGGGAATTGCGCGCGAACCCTGGCGCGCCCGCGCTGAAGGCGGGTGATGTGGTCACCACGGGCACGCTGACAGACGCCCATCCAGTGCAGTCAGGTCAAACATGGCACACTGAAATTGACGCACAGGGTGACATCGCCGGTGCGCTGGAAGGGCTGGCAGTTCGTTTCAAATAGCTTCCTGTTTACCGGCATGAGTGCGCATAAAACCATGCCATCGCCTGCTTTAATTTTATCTCGCGCTGACTTGGCGGTCGTCAAGACCACAGTCAGCGCACTAACACTGTATTTGGAGGCACCATGAAATGGGAAGGCAATCGTGAATCTGACAACGTCGAAGACCGGCGCAGCGATGGCGGAGGCGGTTTCGGCGGCGGTGGCGGCCTGTTGGGCGGGCGCAGCATCGGCATTGGCACCATCGTGGTGGCGCTGCTGGGCGGCTGGGTATTCGGCATCAACCCGCTCACTATTCTGAACCTATTGAGCGGTGGCGGCGCGCCCACAGCGCAAGTGCAGCAGCAAACGCCCGCACAAAAGCCACCCGCCGATGACCGCATGGCCGCTTTTGTCTCTACCGTGCTGGCCGATACCGAAGATGTCTGGAAAGACGTGTTTGCCAAAGGCGGCGCCACCTACAAGGAGCCCCGGCTGGTGCTGTTTCGCGGTGCCACGCAAACCGCTTGCGGTCAGGGTCAGGCCGCGATGGGGCCCTTTTATTGCCCCGGCGACCAAAAGGTCTACATCGACCTCGGGTTTTATGAAACCCTGAAAAACAAGCTCGGTGCGCCCGGTGATTTTGCACAGGCCTACGTGATTGCCCATGAGGTCGGCCACCATGTGCAGAACCTGCTGGGCATCAGCGGCAAGATGGATCAGATGCGCGGCCGTGTCAGCAAGGCCGAATACAACGTCCTGAGCGTGAAGCTGGAGCTGCAGGCCGACTGCTTTGCCGGCGTCTGGGCCAACCATGCCCAGAGCGCCCGCCAGATTCTGGAGCAGGGCGATGTGGAAGAAGCCATGAACGCCGCCGCCAAAATTGGCGACGATGCGCTGCAGCGCTCTGGCGGCGGCGCGGTCGTGCCCGAGAGTTTTACCCACGGCACCAGCGCCCAGCGCCAGCGGTGGTTTGATGCCGGTCTTAACAACGGCAGCGTCAAGGCCTGCGATACCTTCAGCGCCCGGAATTTATAAGCTGTCAGGTTTTCTTGGAGGCGTAATGCATTTTTCAGGGACCCATTGTTGCAAAGGTCAACGATTTAAGTACTCCTAAATTTATAGCAGACAACGACCGTCTGTATTGCGCATGGGGCTGATTTCGTCATTGCTATGTTGAAATCAGGCAGCTAGCTAT
Organism: Polaromonas sp. CG_9.5; assembly: GCF_035984465.1. Taxonomy (NCBI): domain Bacteria; kingdom Pseudomonadati; phylum Pseudomonadota; class Betaproteobacteria; order Burkholderiales; family Comamonadaceae; genus Polaromonas; species Polaromonas sp. CG_9.5. The sequence goes on along the minus strand of NZ_JAXCHR010000001.1, from coordinate 189,019 downwards.
ATCGGCAGCCACACCTGCGTTGCGCTGATCGAAGCGGGTTTTACGCCCATCATTCTTGACAATTTTTCCAACAGCCATCCCGCCGTGCTGCAGCGCCTGGCGCAAATCACCGGCAGGGCGGTCGTGTGCGAACAAGGCGATGTGCTCGACACGCCTTGGGTTGAAGCAGTGCTGCGCCGCCATCAGGTGGCTGGCGTGATGCATTTCGCCGGCGACAAGGCGGTTGGCGAAAGCGTCGCCCAGCCGCTGAAGTATTACCGCAACAACATCAGCGGCGCGGTCAGCCTGCTTGAAGCGATGCAGGCTGCAAATTGCCAGACGCTGGTGTTCTCCAGCAGCGCCACGGTCTATGGCGACCCGGCCTCGGTGCCGATCACCGAAGATTTTCCGCGCCAGCACACCAATCCCTATGGGCACACCAAACTTGTGATTGAAGACATGCTGGCGGCGATGCAGGTGGCCGATCCGGCCTGGCAGTTGGGCGTGTTGCGCTATTTCAACCCGGTTGGGGCGCATCCGAGTGGTCTGATTGGCGAAGACCCAAGCGGTATTCCCAACAACCTCATGCCTTTTGTCGCGCAGGTGGCGATTGGCAAACGGCCTTTCCTGAATGTCTATGGCAACGACTACGCCACGCCAGACGGCACCGGTGTGCGGGACTACATTCATGTGCAGGACTTGGCGCAAGGGCATGTGGCCGCTTTGCAGCGCTTGCTGCAAAGCGGCGAGAGTTTTACCGTCAACCTCGGAACCGGGAGCGGCAACAGTGTGCTGGAAGTGGTGAAAGCGTTTGAGCTGGCCAGCGGCCGGCCTGTTCCCTGTCAGATGGCGGCCCGCCGCCCTGGCGATGTGGCGCAGTGTTACGCCTACCCGGCGCTGGCGCAGCGCCTGCTGGGCTGGCGCGCGGAGCGCACACTGGCCGACATGTGTACCGATGTCTGGCGCTGGCAAAGCGGCAACCCGAATGGCTATCAATGAGTCGTTGCGAAATAGTTAAGCCGTTAAAAAAAGCCCTTTCGGGCTTTTTTTAATTTGGCAATCAGTCAAGCCAGACGAGGCCGCTCAATCGCTATTTCTTCACTTCTGGCGCGGTGTCGCTTTTGGGCTTGAACAGCTCGCTGTCCTCGATAGCCGGTGCATCCAGCGGTTCTGGCTCGGGCATCAGACCGCCTGGTACCTCGGCCCCATTACCCGTATCCGGGGTGGCCATTTCGGCCGCTTCCGACTGGTTGACGTCGGCTTCCATCTGCAGCCGGATTTTTTCCATATCAACCACTTTGGGCTTTTCAATTTCGCTCGACACAATGCCCGGAAACGCAATGATCAGGCCGACCATGATGATCTGGATCACCACAAAAGGCACTGCGCCCCAGTAGATTTGCATGGTCGTGACCGGCTGGATCAACTTTTTGGTCACGCGGTCGGTATACGGCAGGGTAGGCGCGACGCTGCGCAGGTAAAACAGTGCAAAACCAAACGGCGGATGCATGAACGATGTCTGCATGTTGACGGCCAGCAGCACGCCGAACCAGATCAGGTCAATGCCCAGCGCCTGCGCCACCGGGGCCAGCAAAGGCACGACGATGAACGACAGCTCAAAAAAGTCCAGGAAAAAAGCCAGGAAAAAGATCAGGATGTTCACCACGATCAAGAACCCGACCTGACCGCCGGGCAGGCCGGTCAGCAAATGCTCGACCCAGCGCGGGCCATCGACACCCTGAAACACCAAGCTGAAAATCGTCGAGCCAATCAGGATGAACACCACAAAGCACGACAGCTTGGTGGTGGTGTTGAGCGCCTGCTTGAGCAACGAAAGGCTCAAACGGCGACGCACCAGCGCCATGATCAGCGCGCCCAGCCCCCCCATTGCGCCGCCTTCGGTTGGCGTGGCCACGCCCAGAAAAATCGTGCCCAGCACCAGAAAAATCAGCAGCAGCGGCGGAATCAGCACAAACGTCACGCGCTCGGCCATGCGCGACAGCAGCCCCAAACGTGTCACCTTGTTGATGACCGCAATCACGAAAGCCAGCATGACGCCCACGCACAGCGACACGACGATGGTTTCGTCCTTGGGCACGCTGGTCACCAGTTCACCGCTCCACCAGGTGTGGACATCGGCAATATGCCGGCCAAAAAAGATGGCTGCGCCCGCGCTCACGATCGTCAGCAGCAGCAATGAAGGCGTGCCGCTGGAGCCGCTGGGCTCCCGAAAAATACGCGCTTCCAACGGCAGCGCCGGCACCCATTTCGGTTTGAAAATGGCCAGCAGCATCACATAGCCGGCATAAAAACCGGTCAGCAAAAAGCCCGGCAGAAACGCGCCCTTGTACATGTCGCCCACGCTGCGGCCAAGCTGGTCGGCCAGAATAATCAGCACCAGTGACGGCGGAATAATCTGCGCCAGCGTGCCAGAAGCAGCAATCACACCGACGGCAATGCGCCGGTCATAGCCATAGCGCAGCATGATGGGCAACGAAATCAGGCCCATCGAAATGACCGACGCCGCCACGACGCCCGTGGTCGCCGCCAGCAACGCGCCGACAAAAATCACGGCCAGCGCCAGACCGCCGCGAACCGGACCAAACAGCTGGCCAATCGTGTCCAGCAAATCCTCGGCCATGCCGCTGCGCTCCAGGATCAGGCCCATCAAGGTAAAGAAAGGAATGGCCAGCAGCGTGTCGTTTTGCATGATGCCGAACAGGCGCAGCGGCAGCGCCTGAATCAGCGCTTCGGGCAGCAAACCCAGCTCGATGCCAATAAAGCCGAAGAACAGTCCGCAGGCCCCCAGGCTGAACGCCACCGGAAAACCTACCAGCAGAAAAAGAAAAAGGCCCGCGAACATGATCGGGGCAAAGTTTTGGCTCAAAAATTCCACGTGTGTCTCCTGCTACTCAAGCGGCGCTGGATTTTGATTCGGCCAGCCGGCGAATCGATTCGGCCAGTTCTTCTTCGGCGGTTTTTGCAACCGGTTTGAGCGTCGGGTCCTCAATCAGCCCCTGCAAGAAAGCGAAGCGCTTGATCAGCTCGGACCAGCCCTGCAACATCAGCAGCGTAAAACCCAGCGGAATCATGGCGTAGACCGGCCAGCGGATCAGGCCGCCGGCATTTTGTGACATTTCTCCGGACTCAAAGCCCTGCAGGAAAAAGGGAATGCCGTACCAGAGAATCGCCACGCAAATGGGCGTCAGGAAGAACGTAAAACCGATGATGTCCACCCACATCTGCCCACGTTTGGAGAGGTGGCTGGACACCACGTCGATCCTGACGTGTTCATTGTTCAGCAGCGTGTAGCCCGCAGCCAGCAAGAACGAGGCGGCAAAAAAATACCATTGCACTTCCAGATAAGCATTCGAGCTCATGTTGAAGAGCTTGCGAATGACAGCGTTGACGCCGCTGACGACGGTGGCGGCAAGGATCAGCCAGATCGAATATTTGCCTACCTGCGTGTTCAGCCAGTCGACTGCCTTTGAGAACTTGAGTAATGCGTGCAATTTTTGTCTCCGGGATAAAGGACATGCGCAAAAAATAATCCGCAGGACAGGATTGCGTCCGACGGATCAAGCTTTGCGTGAGTGGGGATTGTAAGAACAACTATAAAAGCCGCTGGCTTTTGCCATCACGGTATATTCCCGCAAAAAATAAAACAGCCCCGCACGGGCAAAGTCTGCATGTCCGCGCTCCGGGTGGCCAAGCTCGCGGGCTGGCTCGCATCAGCGTTTTGGCAAGCGCCCTAGCAAACCTCGACGCCGCTGCCCTCGATCATCGTGCCCATCTGACGCGCGCCTTCAAAGCCGTGGCGCTTAAAACATTCCAGCACCGCATCAGCGGCTTCGGGTGCGCAGGCGACCAGCAGGCCGCCGCTGGTCTGTGGGTCACTCAACAGGGCTTTTCGGGCTGCGCTGATGTTGTCTGGCAGTGAAACTTCTGCGCTGTAGCCGTCCCAGTTGCGGCCTGACGCGCCGGTGACCATGCCTTGCTCCGCAAGTTCAAGCACGCCGGGCAGCAGCGGAATCTGGTCCAGCTGAATCTGCATTTTCAGGTTCGCGCCGCGCGCCAGTTCCAGTCCGTGGCCGAGCAGGCCAAAGCCGGTCACGTCGGTCAGGGCATGCACTGCCTCCATCTTTGACAACTCAATGCCCGGCTTGTTCAACTGTGTGGTGACGGCGATCATCTGCGCGTAGCCTTCGGCGCTCAGCGCTTCTTTTTTCAGCGCCGCCGACAAGATGCCGACGCCCAGCGGCTTGCCCAGAATCAGCACGTCGCCCAGCTTGGCCCCCGAGTTCTTCTTGACGCGCGAAGGGTGAATCAGCCCCATCACCACCAGGCCGTAAATCGGCTCGACCGAGTCAATCGTGTGGCCGCCGGCAATCGGAATGCCGGCATCGCGGCACACATCCTGGCCGCCGCGCAAGATGGCGCCGATGGTTTCCAGTGGCAGGACGTTGATCGGCATGCCGACGATACCCAGCGCCATGATGGGCGTGCCGCCCATGGCGTACACGTCGCTGATGGCGTTGGTCGCGGCAATGCGGCCAAAGTCATACGGGTCGTCAACGATGGGCATGAAGAAGTCGGTGGTGGCAATCAGGGCCTGCTCGTCATTGAGCTTATAAACCGCTGCATCGTCGGCGGTTTCAATGCCCACCAGCAGTTCGGGCGGCAGGTTCAGGCCCGGCATGTTGCTGGAATTTTTCAGGATTTCGCTCAGGACGCCGGGTGCAATCTTGCAGCCGCAGCCGCCACCATGCGACAGGCTGGTCAGGCGGGGCGTGGCGGGAATTTTCAGGGTGTCGGATGTGGTCATCAGGATGCTTTCAAAGGCAGAAAAGACAGGGAAGGCCGGTTGCGCAGGCTATCAGGACTGTCAAGGCCGCCTAGCGCAGAAGCCAGCAAGTTTATGACAAGGCGCTTTTCTTCATGCGGTGAAAACAGGCCGGCCCGCGCGTTGCACTGGCTTTGCAGCAGCGCCAAGAAATCCGGTTCCGCCGCACAGCGCCGCACCAGCGCCGCCAGTTGCGCGTCATCGCCGGGTGAAAAGTAGCCCGAATAGGTTTCGCCCAGCATGCCGATGTTGCCGCTGATGCGCGACGCCAGCACCGGCGTTCCCGACTGCACGGCTTCCAGAATGACATGCGCGCCGCCTTCCATCAGCGAGCAGTTCACCAGAACGTGCGCGCGCTTGATGCGCTGGCGGGTGGTCGCACGGCTCAAGCCGCCAAGCCAGCGGTAGCGCGCGGTGTGTTGTTCTGTGGCGCGGGCAGCGTCGGCAAAATGCGGTTCCAGCGCCATGCCGATTTGCGCAAAATAAATGCCTGCGTCAAAGTCGCGGGTGGCTGCCCGCATGAAGGTCAGCGGGTCTTTTTCGTCCCGCAAGTGGCCGACCATGAGCGCGCCAAAGCGGCGCGTGGATTTTTCGGCAGGCTTCAACGCCGGGGCCGACTGGTAAATCACCTGTGCTTTGCCGCGAAATGCTTCGGGCAGCGCCGCCAGTCCGGCATCCTGCAGCACCACCAGATGCGTCGCCAGCGCCAGCGACTGCTGCGCTTCAATATCGGTATGGATGTCGCGGTACAGGTCGGTGCCGGTGAGCACCACAATCAGCGGTTTGCCCGGACAGGCTTCGGCCCAAGCCCGGATTGAAGCTGCCGAACGAAGGGCGTGCAGCGCCACCATCGCTTGCGGTGTGCGCTGCAACGACGGCGACGGCCAATGCGGCAACAGCGCAATGTCACAATGATTCGACAAGAAATTTGCCCAGCGGTGCGCGGTGTGCCAGTTGCCGTTGTTGGATTCGGCCATCGCCGGGCTTACCAGGACCACTGTTTTGGCTTTAGATTCCATACCCAATACATCACCCGAGTTGATCGATTCACCCCTCATGCGCAAGGCGGGGCGGGAACTCCTGTCGCTTGCGCTGATGGACGCGCGCAATCATACGCTGCACCTTTTTGGGCAGTACCAGAATGCGCTGGAGAAAACTGGTTTTGCCGTGCCGCTGCTTGCCACGCTCAACCCGCCGCTGTGGGAACTGGGCCATGTGGCCTGGTTTCAGGAACGCTGGATTGGCCGCAACCTGCAGCGGGCGCGGGGCCCGCGTTGCGACCCGGCGCAGGCCCGCCAGGCGTCCATTGAGCCCAACGCAGACCGTTGGTGGGATTCAGACCAGGTGCCGCATGACACGCGCTGGACGCTCGACGTGCCGGACATGGCCAATTGCCGGGCGTATCTGTTGAACACGCTGGAAAGTACGCTGGAGTTGCTTGAAAAAGCCGACAGCGACGATGACGCCTTGTACTTTTACCGCCTGTGCCTGTTTCATGAAGACATGCACGGCGAAGCACTGACCCTCATGGCGCAGACCATTGGCCTGCCCTTGGACAAGCCCTTGCAGTTAGCCTTTACGCCTCCCCCGATGGCGCTGCGCGAGCCGATGCTGATTCCGGCCACCACTTGGCAGATGGGCAGCGCTTCAAGCGCCGGTTCGGGCTTTGCGTTCGACAACGAAAAAACCGTGCATGCCATCAGCGTGCCCGAGTTTGAAATCGACGCCCAGCCCGTCACTTGGGCGCAGTACGTCGAGTTTGTCGCCGATGGCGGCTACGACCGGCAAGAACTGTGGCATCCGGACGGCTGGCAATGGCTGCAGGCGCAGGCGGCCGGCGAGGGCCGCCGGGGGCCGCGTTACGTCGAGCAAATCGGCATCGGCAGCGGCGCGGTCATCCAGACCCGGTTTGGCCAGCCCATGCGCATGCAGGGCACTCAGCCCGCCATGCACATGACCTGGTGGGAGGCCGACGCCTGGTGCCGCTGGGCCGGCCGCCGCCTGCCCGCCGAGGTGGAATGGGAAGTGGCCGCGCACACCGCGTCGCGCCGGGGTTTTCGCTGGGGCGGGGTGTGGGAGTGGATGGGCACGACGTTCAGGCCCTATCCGGGTTTTGCGCCTGATCCGTACCAGACCTATTCGCAACCCTGGTTTGACACCCACAAGGTCTTGCGCGGCGGCTCGTTCGCGACCCGTGCGCGCATGAAATATCCGAAATACCGCAATTTCTACTTGCCTGAGCGGGATGATGTGTTTTGCGGTTTCAGGTCTTGTGCGCTATGAAATAAAGAGCTGCTTGCGCACGTGTGGATTGCGCTGGAGGCTTATTTGATATAAAAATTCGGTGCTGACGTCAGCTTTGGTGATCAGCTTGCTTGCCAAAGCTGCTTGCTGTTTATCAATGTGAAATTTGCGTCGGCTGCATCGAATTTTTCAAACATGCATGAGCACCAAAAAATAGTGAAGCCGCTATTTGATGACTTGGAAAATCGCTGAACCCAGTCGGGTTATTTCAACAAACCTTGCTCAATCGTTCCGCCATCCGGGTTTGCCAGCCGGGACCGGTGGATTTCCATTGTTCGATCACGTTGACGGGCAGTCGCAACGAGATCAGCTTGCGTGGATTTGAAGACAAGGGCCGACCGCCTTTGTTGACCTTTGCGCGTGCGAGCATTTCGTCTGTAAATTCAGGCAGCTCGTCATATTCCTCAGCCTTCACCATATGCGCATCAACACGCGCCAAGTCAGACTTCAAGGAGTGGCGCGATGCGGGCTTGTTCGCGTTCATTGGCTTTCCTCATACTGAAGATGTGGCGATCCGCGCCACGCGGCGTGTAACCCAAAACAACCATTCGACCTGCCAAAAGGCCGTAGCAAACAATGCGTTTTTCGCCATAGTCTTTGCGTGTGTCTTCAACTTCCAGGGTGACACCGGCAAAAACCAGCTCGGCGTCGCCGAAGTGCAGCCCCCGTTCAGCCAGCGTCCTTGCACACTTGACTGGATCGTAGGTGATTGCCATGTGGTTAGTGTATCTACAAAAACCATGCGAAACAAGCCATGACTTGGTATTGCACGGGTATAAATTTAATGGACGGAGAAGCCGCTCCATTGCATTTCCGAAGTCATAAAAAGATTTTAAACAGGCTTAATTGAATCCATGACTTCTGTAAATTCAGATCATGTTCACTATCAAAAAAATAGCTGCCAGCGCCCGTCCCTAGTGCGCCAGAGCCTGATTCAATGCATAACCCGGCTAACAAAGCCCAATCCACCCACCCTCAACCCGCTTTCGCCTTCCGGTAGCTCCACCAAGGCAACAACGCGCGCAAGGACAGCACCTTGCCGCTCCCGGCTTGCTTGCCGCTGTAGCCGGGCAGTTGGTTCAGCGTGGTTTGCCATTCGTCACTTTGCAGTTCCTTGATCAGCGCCTGCACTTGCGGCGTGGGCAGTTCGGACTTCAGGCAGACGAGGTGATAGCGCTCTTGCACCAGGGGCACAAACCCCAGGCCTTTTTCGCGGGCGGCGGCTTCAATGCCGAGGCCGGCATCGGCTGCGCCGCTGGCAATGGCTTGCGCCACGGCGGTGTGCGAGGGTTCCTGGCTGTCGTAGCCTTGAATAGCGGAGGGCATCAGGCCGGCTTCGGCCAGCAGGTCGTCGAGCAATACGCGCGTTCCGGTGCCTTCGGAGCGGTTGACGTAGCGCATGCCGGGCTGCGCCAGATCGGCCAGACTTTGAATTTGCAGCGGGTTGTTTTTGGCCACGATCAGGCCTTGCTGGCGGTGCGCAAAGCCGATCAGTTTGTGCAGGCCCGGCTTGAGCAGGCTGCGGTAGGTGCGCGCCACCGCCGAATGCCGCGCCGGCTGGTCACGTACGTGAAACCCGGCCATCATGCAGCGCCCGTCGTTCAGCGCCGCCATCGCATCGACGCTGCCCATGAAGCGGATGTCCAGGTGCAGGCCGTGCGCGCTGGTCTGGTCGCGCAGCGCCGACAGCGCCGCGTCATGGCTGGCAAACAGCGTCAGCACATGGGCGTTATCGTCAAACGCGGTGGAAAAAGCGCGTTCTATGTCACCGCGCAAGGCTTCGATTTGCGGGGCCAGCCGGGCCTGCGCCTGGCGTTCGGCCCAGAGCAGCTTTTCGCCAAATTCGGTCAGGCGCGCGCGCTGGCCTTTGTCCCAGACGATCAGGCTGCGGCCCAGCGTCTGCTCCCAGTCTTTAAGCGCGCCCCAGACATGGCGGTAAGAAAAATCGAGCGCCTTGGCCGCTTTTGAAATCGAGCCCTGCTGACTGACGGCATGCAGGATGTCCATCATCGGGTTGCGGATCAGCGCGTCTTTGCCGCGTTGCGGGCTCAGGAGGTAAGAGAGTTCGACTTTGTGCATGAGATGTGCCCGGATTATCGATGCGGTCCACGGCGCGGCACGGCATGAAGCGGCCCGTTTTTCCTATGCAAACCGCTTCATAGCGACTATTACCTAGCGGCTCAGAAGCAGGGAACGCTGCGCTACAGTCTCGCCATTACCCGACCCATGAACACCTTTTCCGATAGCGCCGTTACCGCCTTTTCTCTTATTACTTCACTGGATCCGCTGTTTGCCGGCATCGTGGGCCGTTCGCTGGCGGTCAGCGCGCTGGCTTGCCTAATGGCTTGCAGCGCCGGTCTGCTGCTGGGCGCCTGGCTGGGCGTGGCGCGGTTTCGGGGTCAGGCGGTCGTGCTGGCGCTGCTCAATACCGCGCTGGCGCTGCCTTCGGTGGTGGTGGGGCTGGTGGTGTATTTGCTGCTGTCGCGCAGCGGGCCGCTGGGCTTTTTGGGCTGGCTGTTTTCATTCAAGGCGATGGTGCTGGCGCAAAGCGTGCTGGTGCTGCCGATGGTGACGGCGCTGGTGCGCCAAACGATTGACGACGCCGACCGCAGCCACGGCGAGCAGTTCCAGTCGCTGGGCGCGGGGCGCTTTGTGCGCAGCCTGCTGCTGCTGTGGGACGAGCGCTATACCTTGCTCACGGTGCTGATTGCCGCGTTTGGCCGGGCTGTTTCAGAAGTCGGCGCGGTGATGGTGGTGGGCGGCAATATTGAAGGCTTCACGCGGGTGATGACGACGTCGATTGCGCTGGAAACCAGCAAGGGCGACTTGCCGCTGGCGCTGGCGCTAGGCATGGTGCTGCTGGGCGTGGTGCTGCTGCTCAATGTGCTGCTGGCCGGCGTGCGGCGCTGGAGCGAGCGGCGTGATGACCCGCTGCATGCCGCTGAAAAAGTGCTGCTGGCCCAAACTGCCAACGGGAGCGCCGCGTCATGACGCCGATGTTCAGCCTGGAAGGCGTCAGCGTGAATTTTGGCCACGTGCAGGCCTTGCGCCGCTGCACGCTGCGCATCAGCGCCGGCGAACGGCTGGCGCTGGTGGGCGCCAATGGCAGCGGAAAAAGCACGTTGCTGCGAACGCTGCACGGACTCATTACGCCAACGGAGGGCCGCTTGCAGCACGATGCGCGGCTGCGCCAGGCGATGCTGTTCCAGCGTCCCTACATGCTGCGCGCCAGCGTGCTGCAAAACGTGGCCCTGAGCTTGTGGCTCAGGGGCGTGGCCTGGAAACCGGCCAAGGCGCAGGCGCTGCAGGCGCTGGAACGGGTCGGGCTGGCCGATCTGGCTGGCCGCCATGCCAAGGCGTTATCGGGCGGGCAGCAGCAGCGCGTAGCGCTGGCGCGAGCCTGGGCGTTCAAGCCGCAGGTGTTGTTGCTCGATGAGCCCACGTCCAGCCTGGACCCGGCCGCCAAGCGTGAGGTCGAACGGCTGATCGCCGAATTTGCGGGCGACGGCATGACGCTGATTTTCAGCAGCCACAACCTGGGCCAGGTCAAGCGCCTGGCCAGCCGTGTGCTGTATCTGGAGCAGGGCCAGCTGGTGGCCGATTTGCCGAAAAACCGGTTTTTTGACGGGCCTTTGCCCCCAGCCGCTGCCAATTTTTTAAAAGGAGAACTCGGATGAATGGTTTTTACAGGTTTTTCAAGCCTTTCAGGCTCTTTGCGCTACTCCCGATTGCGCTGGCAGCTACTGTTTCGATAGCGCAGACGCCCAGCATCGTGATGGCGTCCACGACCTCGACCGAGCAGTCGGGGCTGTTTCCGTATTTGCTGCCGGAGTTCAAGAAAGCCACCGGCATCGACGTAAAAGTGGTGGCCGTCGGCACCGGCCAGGCCATCGACATGGGCCGCCGGGGCGACGCCGATGTGCTGTTCGTTCACGACCAGGTGGCCGAAGAAAAAGTGGTGGCCGAAGGGGATGCCCTCAAGCGCTACCCGGTCATGTACAACGACTTCGTGCTGATCGGCCCGGCGTCTGATCCGGCAAAAGTCAAGGGCAAGGACATCACCGAAGCCATGAAAAAAATCAGCGCTGCCAATACCGGTTTTATTTCGCGCGGCGACAAGAGCGGCACCCATGCAGCTGAATTGCGTTACTGGAAAACGGCGGGCGTCGAGCCGACCGCTTTTGCCGGCTACAAAGCCTGCGGTTGCGGCATGGGGCCGGCGCTGAATATGGCCTCCAGCCTGGGCGCTTATGTGCTGGCCGACCGTGGTACGTGGCTGAACTTCAAAAACCGCGCGGATTTGGCGGTGCTGGTTGAGGGCGACAAGCGCTTGTTCAACCAATACGGCGTGATGGTCGTCAACCCGGCCAAGCATCCGCAGGTCAAGGCCGCAGAAGCGCAGAAGTTTGTGGACTGGGTGATTTCGCCGGTTGGCCAGAACGTCATTGCCAGCTACAAAATCGGCGGCGAGCAGTTGTTCTTTCCGAACGCCGACAAATGATGCGCCGCTGGTTAAGCATGTTGTTGCCCTTCGCCGCCTCGTTTGCCATGTCCACCGCACACGCCCAGACTTCGCCACTGCAGCTTTATGCAGCGGGTAGCTTGCGCGACGCGCTGACCGAGGTGGCGCGGCAGTTTGAAGCGCAAACCGGCCAGAAGGTGGGGCTGACTTTTGGCGCTTCGGGCCTGCTGCGTGAGCGCATTGAAAAAGGGGAGCCAGCGCAGGTGTTCGCGTCAGCGGATATGGACCATCCGCAGCGGCTGGCGCAGGCTGGCGGCTGGACGGTGCCCAGTGTGTTTGCGCTCAACCAGATGTGCGTGCTGGCGGCACCTTCCGTGACGACCAGTCCGCAAACGCTGCTGGCAACGATGCTGCGGCCCGAGATACGGGTCGGAACCTCGACGCCGAAAGCCGATCCGTCGGGCGACTATGCGTGGGCTTTGTTCCGCCGCGCCGAGGTGCTGCAGCCCGGCGCGTATGCGCTGCTGGACGCCAAGGCGCTCAAGCTGACCGGCGGCGCGGACTCGCCCCGACCGCCGCCCGGACGCAGCACCTATGCGTGGATCATGGGCGAGGGCCAGGCCGACATGTTTCTGACCTATTGCACCAATGCCGTGGCGGCCCAGCGTGAAGTGCCGCGCTTGAAAATCATCGACGTTCCGCCGGATTTGCAGGTGGCCGCGCGTTACGGTGTGGCGGCCCGGCAGGGTGATGCTGCAGCGGCGCAACTGCTGCACTACATGGTGTCGCCGCCCGCGCAGGCCGTGCTGCAGCGTTACGGCTTTGGCCAGCCTTGAGGGTTTGCGCTGTCTGGTGCGGTCATGCTCGCCAGCAGCGCCGACTCCTTGAGCTTGCGTTGATGCGTCTGCCGTAGCGAGCGATATCACGGTTTCAGCGCTGGCAGATTTCGCTGAATTGACCATCACGCCCGTCCCTATAATCGCGCCGTGCTTTACCCACCTCATTCCCGCCCGACCCTTGCCGTATGGGCACGCCTGGCCGCCTGGTTGAGTTTTCTCGCCGTGCTGTCGGCGTTGTGGGCGCCGGTGTCGGCGCTGGCGCAGGATGTGCGCAGCGGCCAGTTGAGCGGCATTTGCAGCGTGAACACCCACCTGGCCAGCGTTGCCGATGCGGGCCTGGATGATGCGCCGCCGGCGGGCGCGCATTGCAATTTGTGCGCCTCACTGGGCTGGGCGTCGCCGCCGCTGGCGGTGCTGGCGATTCCCAGCTTTCCGGGCCTGCACGTGGCCGAAGCGGATGTTCCGGCGAACCTGACCGCCGCGATACCCGGACTGCCTTTCAGTCGCGGGCCTCCCGCACTTTGAACCGATAAGCCTCTGCTGAGGCGCATTGCGTGTTGACCGTGTTTCGGCCAGCACGCCTTTTATCGTTCCGTTCAAAGCGTGGATTTCATGAGACTCATCCAGCCCAACCGACCTTTTCCTGCATTTTTTAGTTTGCCCGCGTGGTGCCGAGTCAAGGCTCACGGCAGGGAAGTGGCCCTCAATGACCCCGATGTGCAGGCCGGGGTGATGGACTTCAACGGCAGCGCAACCTGTGCCGATTCGCGCAGCAAGGAACGCAGCGATGGCGTCGCCACGCCCGGCGATACATTGAGCAAATACCCGCTTGAAGTTCGGCGTGCAAGCCAGCGCGGAATCCCACATTCCCACTCTTTATAAAAGTTGACCATGAAATTTTCATTTGCTGCAAAAACAATAGCTGCTGGTGCCCTTGGCATGCTGACCTTGCCCGCTTTTTCTCATATTTCGCTGGCGGACGAAACGGCGCTGGCCGGCAGCACGTACAAAGTAGTTTTTCAGGTTGGCCACGGTTGCCAGGGCGCGGCCACCACGGGCGTGTCGGTGCAGATTCCTGCCGGTTTTCAGGGGGTCAAGCCCTACCCGAAAGCCGGCTGGACGCTGACCACCCAATCCGCAAAACTCGCCCAACCCTGATTCCCGTTCAGCCGGAAATCATTCCGGTCTGAATTTTTTTTGAAACTTGCTTCTGGAGATTGCCATGAAACTTAAAGTATTGACCGCTTCGCTGCTGCTTGCCTGCAGCACCCTGTATGCCCAAACTGTCGAAGTCAAAGACGCCTGGGTGCGCGCCACCGTACCCGGCCAAAAAGGCACGGGTGCGTTCATGAATATCACCGCCAAAGACGGCTCCAAACTGGTCGGCGTTTCATCGCCGGTGGCGGGCGTGGCGGAAGTGCATGAAATGAAGATGGACGGCGACATCATGCGAATGCGCGCCGTGCCGGTGCTGGACCTGCCGTTGGGGCAAACGGTGCAGCTCAAGCCGGGCGGCGGCTACCACGTCATGATGATGGAGCTGAAGCAGGGCTTGCCCAAAGGCACCACCGTGCCGCTGACGCTGCGCTTTCAGGATGCGAAGGGCGTGGAAACCCGCATGGAAGTCAGCGTGCCTGTCAGCACGACCGCCCCGGGCGCAAAGGCTGCGGGAAAAGCGCCAGATCACGGCGCTCACTAGCTTTGAAAGTAAGCGCAGCAGGCCTGGATTTATCGCAGGAAAGCCTGCGCTCTGGCCGTGCCCCTGTAACGTCGTGTTGGCGCAGGCCTTCAAGCTGATGAAGACTTGACCTGTGTCATGGCCTGCAGGCCGGGTGCAAGGCATGCTGTGCGCTCGTCATAAAAACTTGAGGAGACCGCCATGAAACACCCCAGCCTGCAAATCATCCGCGACGAGCATTCGTCACTGGCCGCCATGCTCCGCTCCATGCGCATGATGGTCGAGCGTGGCCCCGGAGACAACCCGGAAAAGTTTTTCGACGTGCTGCGCGCGATGCTGTTTTATATCGATGAATTCCCCGAACGCCTGCATCACCCGAAAGAGTCTGACTTGCTGTTTCCGCATGTGGTGCGGGCCGCGCCCTCGGTGATGGCGGCGGTTCAAAAACTGGAAAGTGACCACATGAACGGTGAAAAAACCGTTCGCGAACTCCAGCATCAGCTGCTGGGCTGGGAACTGCTGGGGGAGTCGCGCCGGGCTGCTTTTGTAGACGCGTGCAAGCAGTACGTGACTTTTTACCTGGAGCACATGCGGCTCGAAGAAACCGCGATTTTGCCGGTCGCTGAAAAGGTGCTGACCGATGCCCAATGGAAAGCGCTTGATGCGGCATTTGAAAAAAACTGCGATCCGCTGACCGGCAAATATTCGCCAGACCCGGCCTATGACCGCCTGTTTACGCGCATCGTGATGCGGGCACCTGCACCCATCGGGCTGGGCGACAATTAATGCGTTAAAAGCAGCCCTGGCGCAAGCCTAGCCTGCGCGGGCTACTATGAAAAAAGTAACCGTTTTGATGCCAGCGACCGTCACCAGCAGCGTGCCCATCACGTGCAGCAAAGCGGTAAAAGCCGCCAGACCATAGCGCTCTTCCATCAGGTAGATCACGACTTCTGCCGAAAAGGTGGAAAACGTCGTCAGCCCGCCCAGAAAGCCGGTAATCAGCAACAAGCGCCAAACCGGGTCCAGATGCGGCATAGCCTGAAAAACAGCGATGGCGATGCCAATCAGGTAGCCACCCAGCAAGTTGGCCGCCAGCGTGCCCCACGGAATCACGCCGCCGGGCGACAGCCACAGCGCCAGGCCCCAGCGGGACAGCGCGCCCACCGAGGCGCCGATGCAAATCGCCAGTACCGCTGCCATGGCGTCAGTTGGCCATCTTTTGCGGCAGCCAGGTGACGATGCCCGGGAAGACATAGATCAGCGCCACCGCCGCGCACATCAGGAAAAACATCGGCATGGTGACCTTGGCAATCCAGGTCAGCTGGCGTCCGGTCATGCCCTGCAGCACGAACAGGTTGAAGCCGACCGGCGGCGTGATCTGCGCCATCTCGACCACCAGCACCACGAAAATGCCGAACCAGATCGGGTCGATGCCGGCCGCCTGCACTGTCGGCATGAGCACGCCCATGGTCAGCACGACCATCGAGATGCCGTCGAGAAAGCAACCCAGAATGATGAAGAACACCGCCAAAGCCACGATCAGCTGCGCCCGGCTCAGGCCCAGCGTGCCAATCCATTCGGCCAGGTGGCGCGGCAGGCCGACATAGCCCATCGCCAGTGTCAGGAAGGCCGCACCGGCCAGGATCAGGGCGATCATGCAGTACAGCCGGGTGGCGCCCATGAGCGCATCGCGAAACGTCGCCCAGTTCATCGAACCCTGCAGCGTGGACAGCACCAGCGAGCCCACCACGCCGACAGCGGCCGCCTCGGTGGCGGTGGCCACGCCGGAATAGATTGAGCCCAGCACGGCGGCAATCAGGAGCACCACCGGAATCAGGCTGCGCGAACTGGCGATTTTTTCCATGAAGGTGGTCTTGCCGTCGGCGGCCGGCACCTGCTCGGGATGGCGCAGTGCCCAGAAAATGATGTAGCCCGAGAACAGCGCGGCCAGCAGCAGCCCCGGAAACACGCCGGCGATGAACAGCTTGGAGATCGACACCTCGGCGGCGACGCCATAAACGATCATGATGATCGACGGCGGGATCAACAGGCCCAGCGTGCTGGCGCCGGCCAGCGTGCCGACGACCATGTGCTCGGGATAGCCGCGCCGCGTCAGTTCGGGCAGCGTCATCTTGCCGATGGTGGCGCAGGTGGCAGCGCTTGACCCCGACACGGCGGCAAAAATCGTGCAGCCGATCACGTTGGTGTGCAGCAGCCGCCCCGGCAGGCCCTGCACCCAGGGCGCCAGGCCCTTGAACATGTCCTGGCTCAGCCGGGTGCGAAACAGGATTTCGCCCATCCAGATAAAGAGGGGCAGGGCGGTCAATGTCCAGCTGGAGGACGAGCCCCAGACCGTGACCGCCATGGCGTCGCCAGCCGGGCGCGAGGAAAACAGCGTCACCGCCATCCAGGCCACGCCGGTCAGGCTCAGGCCGACCCAGACGCCGCTGCCCAGAATCAAGAGCAGGGCCGCCAGCAGGGCGGCGGTGATGGCAAGGTCGTTCATAAGAGGGCGCTTGAGGCGTAAGGGTGGATTGGTTTATTCATTGCGCAGCGCTTCAGCGCTGCTGTAAGGCACGCGCTTGCCGGTGATTTCAAGCACCAGCTCATCGACAAAGGCAATCGCCAGGATCACCGCGCCGACCGCCATGCCGAGTTGCGGAATCCACAGCGCGGTGGCGTCGCTCGACGTGGAAATGTCATGAAAGCTGTGCGACTGCCAGGCCAGGCGGCAGCAGTAATACGCAAACATGGCGGTCAGCGCGCTGGCAAAGCCCAGTGCCCACAGTTCCAGCCCTTTTTTCCAGGGCCCGGTGAGCGCCCCCAAAATCAGCGTCACGCGGATGTGTTCGCCGCGTTTGAGCGTGTGGGCCAGCGCCAGGAATCCGCTGGCCGCCATCAGGTAGCCCGCATAAGCGTCGGTGCCCGGCACATGAAAATGCAGCTGCCGGCTGACGATGGACAGCACCACCATCGCCAGCAGGCCAACCAGGAACAGCGCGGCCAGTCCAGCGGCGCCGTTGTACAGGGCATCGAGCGTTTTTCGCATCCGTCGTGCTTCAGGACTTGTTGTACGCGTCGATCAGCGCCTTGCCCTCGGGGCCGGCTTTTTCCAGCCATTCCTTGAGCATCACGTCGCCAACCTTCTTCATGTCGGCCTTGAGCTGCGGCGACGGCGGCATGACGCTCATGCCGTTGGCCTTGAGCTTGTCGATCGAATCGGCATTGGTCTTTTTCGACGCGGCCAGGCCGCGCACTTCGGCGTCTGCCGCTGCCTTGAGCACCGCTTGCTTCGTCGGCGCATCGAGCGCATCAAAAGCGGCCTTGTTGACGATGACCGCATTTTTCGGCAACCAGGCCTGGGTGTCATAAAAGTACTTGAGGCTTTCATAGGTCTTGGTGTCCATGCCGGTGGAGCCGGAGGACATGTAGGACTCGATCACGCCTGTGGCCATGGCTTGCGACAACTCGGCAGCCTGCACCGTGACCGGCTGGGCGCCCACCAGCTCGGCGATGCGCGCGGTGGACGGGCTGTAGGCGCGCCATTTCATGCCCTTCAGGTCAGCGCCCGCATCGAGCGGTTTCTTGGAAAAGATTCCCTGCGTGGGCCATGGCACCGAATACAGAAGCGCCATGCCCTGCTCGGCCAGCTTTTTCTCCAGGAAAGGCTTTTGCGCCTTGTAGAGTCTCATCGACTGGTCATAGCTGTCGGCCAGGAAGGGCAGGCCATCGACGCCGAACAGCGGCCACTCGTTCTGGAAGTTGGCCAGCAGAATTTCGCCGGCCTGCGCCTGTCCGCCCTGCACGGCACGCTTGATTTCGGGTGCCTTGAACAGTGCGCCGTTGGCATGCACCGTGATTTTCAGCTTGCCGGCGCTGGCCTTGTCGACGTCGGCGGCAAACTGCACCAGGTTTTCGCTGTGGAAGTTGGTCGCCGGGTAGGCGGCCGGCAGGTCCCATTTGGTTTGGGCAAAAGCCGCGCCGCCGGCCAGGGCCAGGGTCAGCGCGGCCGCGGTGGTGGTCAGTGCAAACAGACGACGTTTCATGAAAGCTCCAGTGGGTGAATGGCAAAGTTGGTTGTCAAATGTAATTGGCATTGGGGGACGCCAGCTGGGTGTTTTCCCTGAATGTCAACAAATCGTTGATGAATTGTGATTTAACTGCCTACAATTTACCCATGCAACAAAGATGCCAGCCCCGAGCCTGCTTGATATGAAAAAAAACGACCTTCCGGCATCCCGCGCGACACCCGCTTCTTCCATCGTCTCGTCGGCGCATCTGGTGTCGCCGCGCAGCGCCGAGATGAGCGAATTCGAGTTTGGCCTGATCGTGGCGGGAAATGCTTTTCACCGCTGGGTGGTGCACTGCATGAGTGCGGCCGGCCTGCCGGACCTGACGCCGCTCGATGTGCTGGTGCTGCACCATGTCACGCACCGCGCGCGCAACAAGCGCCTGGCCGACATCTGCTTCATCATGAATGTCGAAGACACGCATCTGATCAACTATTCGCTCAAGAAACTGCAGAACCTGGGCGTGGTGGTGTCCAGTAAAAGCGGCAAGGACGTGACCTATGCCTGCACCGACCTGGGGCTGGAGCATGTCAACCGCTACCGCGAAATCCGCGAATCGTGCCTGATCAACGCGCTCAATGCTGACGACGGGTTGAACCGCGACATTGGCGAGCTGGCACGTCTGCTCCGCCTGTTGTCGGGCATCTACGACCAGGCCGCGCGCTCGGCCGCCAGCCTTTGACCTTTTCACCCTTTCATCCTCTTCACCTTCTGGGCACCTCATGGAAAAAAATGGCACCAAGCGCTGGCAATTCTGGATCGACCGGGGCGGCACCTTCACCGACGTGGTCGGCAAGCGCCCTGATGGCTCGCTGGTCACGCACAAGCTGCTGT
This sequence comes from Polaromonas sp. CG_9.5, assembly GCF_035984465.1. NCBI lineage: Bacteria > Pseudomonadati > Pseudomonadota > Betaproteobacteria > Burkholderiales > Comamonadaceae > Polaromonas > Polaromonas sp. CG_9.5. The sequence continues at coordinate 170,010 of NZ_JAXCHR010000001.1, read as the reverse complement.
CTGAAAACCCTGAGCAATACCGCGACGCGGCCGTCGCCGGCATTCGCCACCTGCTGGGCCTGAAGGCCGGCGAGCCGGTTAGCGCCGACGTGGTCGATTGCGTGAAGATGGGCACTACCGTGGCTACGAACGCGCTGCTGGAGCGCAAGGGCGAGCCGACGCTGCTGGTCACCACCCGAGGTTTCAGGGATGCGCTGCGCATCGCCTACCAGAACCGTCCGCGCCTGTTTGACCGTCACATCGTACTGCCCGAGCTGCTCTACAGCGCCGTGGTCGAAGCCCAAGAGCGCGTCAGCGCGCAGGGCGAGGTGCTGCAGCCACTGGATGAAGCGCTATTGAAAAGAGAGCTGCTGGCGCAATACCAGCAAGGGCTCCGCAGTGTTGCGATTGTTTTCATGCACGGCTACCGTTTCACCGGCCATGAAAAGGCCGCCAAGCGCATCGCTGAAGAAGTCGGCTTCACGCAGATCAGCACCTCGCATGAAACCAGCCCGATGATGAAGTTCGTCAGCCGGGGCGACACCACCGTGGTCGATGCGTACTTGTCGCCCATCCTGCGCCGCTATGTCGAGCAGGTGGCGGCCGAAATGCCGGGCGTGAAGCTGTTCTTCATGCAATCCTCGGGCGGCTTGAGTGACGCGCATGCGTTCCAGGGCAAGGACGCGATTTTGAGTGGGCCAGCCGGCGGCATTGTCGGCATGGCGCGCACGGCGGCGATTGCGGGCATTGAGAAGGTGATCGGTTTTGACATGGGCGGCACCTCGACAGACGTGTCGCACTACGCGGGTGAATTTGAGCGTGAGTTTGAAACCCAGGTGGCCGGCGTGCGCATGCGTGCGCCGATGATGAGTATTCACACCGTGGCAGCGGGCGGCGGCTCGGTGCTGGCGTTTGATGGCGCGCGGTTTCGCGTCGGCCCTGAAAGCGCTGGCGCCAACCCGGGACCGGCCAGCTACCGGCGCGGCGGTCCGCTGGCCGTGACCGACGCCAACGTCATGGTTGGCAAGGTCCAGCCGCGCTACTTTCCCAAGGTGTTTGGCCCACAGGCGAATGAATCCCTGAGTGCCGAGGCCGTGCAGATCAAGTTCGACGAACTGGCGCTGCAGACGGGCCGCAGCGCCGAGGAAGTGGCCGAGGGCTTTATCAACATCGCGGTGCAGCAGATGGCCAACGCCATCAAGAAGATTTCGGTCGCGCGTGGCTACGATGTGACGCGCTACACGCTGCAGTGTTTTGGCGGCGCGGGCGGGCAGCACGCCTGCCTGGTGGCCGATGCGCTGGGCATGATCAAGGTGTTTGTGCATCCGCTGGCCGGCGTGCTCAGCGCCTACGGCATGGGGCTGGCCGACCAGAACGTGATTCGCGAGCAGGCGGTTGAGCGCAAGCTGACAGAGGCCGCCTTGCCTGATATTGCCGACGCACTCAAGACGCTGGCTGCCACGGCCGAAGCCGAGTTGCAGCGCCAGCAGGTCAGCACGGGCGCCATCACCACGCATCAGCGCGTGCATGTGCGTTACGAAGGCAGCGACTCCGCGCTGATCGTGCCGTTTGGCAGCTTGCCGGAGATCGAATCCCGTTTTGAAGCCGCTTATCGCCAGCGCTTTGCTTTCCTGATGCAGGGCAAGGGCCTGGTCGTCGAAGCCGTGTCGGTCGAGGCGGTGGTGGCAGGCGACGCACCGGCCGAGCCGCGCCACGCGCTGCATGCGCCGCGTGACGTGCCACGCCGCGAAACCGTTCGCATGTATTCGGGCGGCCAGTGGCACGATGCCGCGCTGGTCGTGCGCGAAGACCTGCAGCCGGGCGACATCATTGCCGGCCCGGCCATCATTGCCGAGCAAAACGCCACCACCGTGGTCGAGTCCGGCTGGGAAGCGAATTTAACGTCGTTTGACCACCTGGTGCTTGAACGGCGGGTGCCGCGCGCTATCAAGTTTGCAGTCGGCACGACGGTCGACCCGGTGCTGCTCGAAGTGTTCAACAACCTGTTCATGAACATCGCCGAGCAGATGGGGCTGCAGCTGCAGAACACCGCCTACTCGGTCAATATCAAGGAGCGGCTGGACTTTAGCTGCGCACTGTTTGACACCAAAGGCAACCTGATTGCCAACGCCCCGCACATGCCGGTGCACCTGGGCTCGATGGGCGAAAGCATCAAGACCGTGATCCGCGAGAACACCGGCAAGATGCAGCCGGGCAACGTCTATGTACTGAACGACCCGTACCACGGCGGCACGCATTTGCCTGACATCACGGTCATCACGCCGGTCTATTTGGGCACCGCCACGGAGCCCACGTTTTACGTCGGCTCGCGCGGACACCATGCCGACATCGGCGGCATCACGCCGGGCTCGATGCCGCCGTTTTCCACGCGCATTGAAGAAGAAGGCGTGCAGATCAACAACGTGTTGCTGGTGGACCGCGGCGTGCTGCGCGAGGCCGACATGGTGGCGCTGCTGGAAAGCGGCGAATATCCTTCAAGGAACCCGCAGCAGAACATGGCCGACCTGAAGGCGCAGATTGCCGCCAATGAAAAAGGCGTGCAGGAGCTGCGCAAGATGGTCGAGCAGTTCAGTCTGGAAGTCGTGCTGGCCTACATGAACCATGTGCAGGACAACGCCGAAGAGTCGGTGCGCCGTGTCATCACGCGGCTGAAAGACGGTGCGTTCACCCTGCCGCTCGACAACGGCGCGCAGATTCAGGTGGCGATTCGCGTGGACACGCAGAATCGCAGCGCCGAGATTGATTTCACCGGCACGTCAGCGCAGCAGACCAACAACTTCAATGCGCCGACGGCGGTCTGTATGGCGGCCGTGCTGTACGTGTTCCGCACGCTGGTCGATGACGACATTCCGCTGAACGCCGGTTGCCTCAAGCCGCTGAAGGTGATCATTCCGGCCGGCTCGATGCTGAACCCGAACCCGCCCGCGTCGGTGGTGGCGGGCAACGTGGAAACGTCCAGCTGCATCACCAACGCGCTGTATGGCGCGCTGGGTGTGATGGCCGCCAGCCAGTGCACGATGAACAACTTCACCTTCGGCAATGACCGGCACCAGTACTACGAAACCATCTCGGGTGGCAGCGGCGCGGGCGACGGCTTTGACGGCACCAGCGTGGTGCAGACCCACATGACCAATTCGCGCCTGACCGACCCGGAAGTGCTGGAATTCCGCTTTCCGGTGCGGCTGGAAAGCTACGAGATTCGCCAGGGTTCGGGCGGCGCGGGGAAATGGCATGGCGGCCATGGCGGCGTGCGGCGCGTCAGGTTCCTCCAAGCCATGACGGCCAGCATCTTGTCGAACGGTCGAAAACACGGCGCTTTCGGCATGGCGGGCGGCGAGGCGGGGCAGGTCGGTCAAAACACCGTGGTGCGGGCCGATGGCAGCGTTGAGGGGCTGGGGCATATCGGCCAGGCGGAGATGCTGCCGGGGGACGTGTTCGAGATTCACACGCCGGGCGGCGGTGGGTTTGGCGTGGCTTGACGCGTCGTCAGGCCGTGGGTGGCCGGGTGTTTTTGCATCAAATACCCGCGTTGCGCAATGGATACGGGCGCTTGCAGCTATCAATTCAGTAGTAGCAACCGCCTGTGTGGGTGGTGATGAAAAATGCTATGAAATAAATAGCTGTCAGCGCACGTACAGCGTGCGCAACGCCTTGCTTTCATCAATTATCCGGGTCAAGAAAGCCTGCAGGCAGGTGCGCCAGATCGGCCGGCTCGTCGATGTCGTGTAGCAGCGGGCCGCGCCACACCTTGAGGCCCAGCGCGGCCATGCGCGCCAGCGTTTCGGCGGCAACGCTGGCCGTGCTCCATGGCATCTTGGCAAACAGCGTGGGGCAGGGCGACTTCAGCCCGATCAACGCATAACCGCCGTCGGCCACCGGCACCAAGACCGCATCGTGCGTCTGCAATTGGCGTGCGGCTTCTTGGATCACGGCGGCTGTCAGCGCCGGGCAGTCGCTGCCCATCAGCAGCACCGGCATGCCAACTTCAGCGGTTACGCGCCGGACTGCGCGGGCCATGCGCTCGCCCAAATCACCTTCGCCTTGGGCGGTGCGCAACACGCCAGCGGGAATAGCAGTGTGGTTCCAGGCCGGGTCGCCGGGCGGCGGGCTCATGCACAGCTCGACCGGCCCGGCGTTGGCTTGAAGGGCTTGCTGCAACACATGCGTCAGCATGCGCTGCGCCAGCGCAGCGGCGCCCTCGGCCCCGAGCGCCGGAATCAGCCGGGTTTTGACCTGGCCGGCTTGCGGCGCTTTGGCAAACACCACCAGCCGGGCGCTGTGGGGCGCAGTCATTTGTAAAGCGCCGCCAGCCGCTCGGGCGCAGCGCCGCGCCAATAGGCTAGGCGCAGCCTCCACATCAGCAGCACCGTGCGCCACACGCCGTGCGTTTCCCAGCGCCGGCCCGAGGTGACCACGCGTGCGCGCAGGCAGGCGGGACGCGACAATTTCAGCAGTCGCTTTGACATTTCAATGTCTTCCATCAGCGGCTGCACCGGGAATCCACCCACGGCGTCGAATGCGGCGCGGGTCATGAACAGCGCCTGGTCGCCGGTGGCAATGCCGCTCCAGCGCGAGCGCCGGTTCATGCACGCGGCAATCACGCGCAGCATGCGCGGCTGGCCTGCAATGCGCACATCAAAACGGCCCCAGACCTGCTGGCCCTTGGCGAGTGCCTGGGCAATCAATCGGTCGGCGTCCAGCGGCAGCCGGGTGTCGGCGTGCAGGAACAGCAGCACGTCGCCGCTGGCCTGCTGCGCGCCTGCGTTCATCTGCAGCGCGCGTCCGCGTGGGGCATGCACCACCTGCGCGCCGCCAGCCTGCGCCAGTGCCACCGTGCCATCGTTGCTGCCGCCATCGGCCACCAGCAGTTGCGCGCCGCGTGCCACCAGCGGGGCCAGCGCTTGTAGCACACGCGAAATCCCCGCCACCTCGTTCAGCGCGGGAATCACCACCGACAGGCGAATCGGCGTCATCGCGCGCTCAGTGTTCCAGCGCGCCGCCGCAGCTGCTGCCTTGGCCAGCCGTGCAGCCGTAGCAGTGGCCGGCCACGCGAATGGCTTTGCCGTCCAGACTGGTTGTGAGCAGGTCGCGCAAATGCTTTTGCACGCCGGAGTTGCCCAGTGGCAAGCCAAGCTGCTGGTTGAAGTCGCAGTCCGACAGCCAGCCTTGCCAGTCCACGCTCACGGTGTTGCGGCACATCACGCCCGCCAGGTTCTGTGCTTGGTAGCTGTTTTTGAGCAAGTCCAAGTAGCTGTCAAACGTGCCCTTGGACACCAGCGTCGAGCCGAAGCGCTGGATGGGCATGTTGGTCAGCGCAAACAACTCGTTGAAGACGATGCCGAAATGCGCCAGCAATTCGCGCTTGTAGTCGGCCTGCAGCGCCTGCTGCTCGGGCGGCAGCGACGCACCCTGCGGGTTGTAGACCAGGTTCAGCACCAGGCCGGAGCCGGGCTGGCCGTAGCCCAGTGCGTTGAGCTGTTGCAGCGCGGCAATGCTCAGGTCGAACACGCCATTGCCGCGCTGCTTGTCCACGTTGGCGGCTGAATAGCACGGCATGGAAGCCACCACCTCGACCTGTTGATCAGCCAGAAATTGGGCCAGATCTTGCTGGCCCGGCTCAAACAGGATGGTCAGGTTGCAGCGGTCAATCACCCGCACGCCTTGCGCCCGCGCAGCACGCACCAGGCCGCGAAAGCCGTCGTGCAGCTCAGGCGCACCGCCGGTCAGGTCCAGCGTGCCCAGGCCGCGCGCCGCCAGCACTTCAGGAATCAACGCCAGGGTGGCCGCGTCCATCATCTCGGTGCGGTGCGGTCCGGCGTTGACGTGGCAGTGCACGCAAGTCTGGTTGCATCGGTAGCCCAGGTTGACTTGCAGTGTGTCCAGACGCGCGCGGTCAATTGCCGGAAAGCGGATTTTTTTCAGCAGGGGTAAGGTAGCGTGCATAGATCAATAGGGTGTGATGGGGCTGGAAAGTTCAGCCCAGCAGCGCGGCCAGGCGGGCGCGCACCTCGGGGGCCATGTCACCCGGCTGCGTCACCAGCGCGTTTTGCAGCGCCGTGTGCGCCTCGCTGACGGGCTGTTCGGCACCCAGTAGGCGGATGGCTTCAGCCGCCACCTGCTGCGCGCGGCCCGCGTTTTTGAACAGGTTGGCCAGCGCCATGTTGGCCGTCACATGCGCCTCGCGCGGGTGCCAGCAGTCAAAATCGGTCACCAGCGCCAGCGTGGTGTAGGCGATTTGGGCCTCTCTGGCCAGCTTGGCTTCGGGCATGTTGGTCATGCCGATCACGCCGCCGCCCATGCTGCGGTACCAGTTGGATTCAGCCCGACTGGAAAACTGCGGGCCTTCGATGCACACATAGGTGCCGCCTTCGTGCAGCGTCACGCCGTGCCCGGGCGCTTCACGCGCCAGCACGTTGCGTACCGCTTTCGCCAGCACGCCGGCGGCGGCCGGGCAGACCGGCTGCGCCATTGACACATGGGCCACCGCGCCTTGGCCAAAAAACGTGCTGTCGCGGCGTTTGGTCAGGTCGATGAACTGGTCGGGCAGCACCATGTCGAGGGGCTTGAAGTCTTCCTTCAGCGAACCCACGGCGGACACAGACAGCAGGTAGCGCACGCCGAGCTGCCTCATGGCGTGGATGTTGGCGCGGTAGGGCACTTCATGCGGCAGCAGGCGGTGGCCGCGCGCATGCCGGGCCAAAAACACCACCGGCACGCCCTGCACACGGCCCGTGACCAGCACGTCCGACGGCGGGCCAAACGGCGTGCTGATGGCGTGCTCTTGTGCGCCTTCCAGCGCGTCCATCTGGTAAAGGCCGCTGCCTCCGATGATGCCGACCAATGCTTGACTCATGCTTGAAATTCCTGGGTGAAGTGGGACTGGGCGCGTGTCCGGGAACGAGGATGTTCCGGCCTTGATTTTGTCCGAGTTTTCCTGAACGCCTGCGGGGAGTAGGTCGAAGTCCCCTTGCCGGGTCGGTGGGTGAACCGGACTTTTCCCTACAGGGCGAGACGCTTTTTTTGGCGAAAATCAGGCTTCGGTCCAAATCAAGCACAAAAACAAATTCCAGGGGCCTTCTTGAATCTACGCAAATTTCTGATCGCCGCCTTGCTGCTGGCCGGCATCGTCGCTTTTTTTGCGCTGGACTTGGGCCGCTATTTCAGCCTGGCGTTCATCAAGGACAGCCAGGCTTCTTTCGATGCGCTGTTCGATGAAAAACCGGTGATGGTGACGCTGGTGTTTTTTGCGGTCTATGTGGCGGTGACCGCGCTATCGCTGCCGGGCGCGACGATTTTGACGCTGGCGGGCGGTGCCAGTTTCGGGCTGGTGTGGGGCACGCTGGTGGTGTCGCTGGCCTCGACCATTGGGGCTACGCTGGCGATGCTGGCGGCGCGCTACCTGCTGCGGGACACCATTCAGGCGCGCTTTGGCCGGCGTCTGGACGACATCAACAAGGGCATTGACAAAGAAGGCGCGTTCTATCTTTTCTCGCTGCGCTTGATTCCGGTGGTGCCGTTTTTTGCGCTTAATTTGCTCATGGGCCTCACCCGTATCAAAACCTGGACTTACTTTTGGGTCAGCCAGATTGGCATGCTGGCGGGCACCGTGGCGTATGTGAACGCAGGCACGCAGATTGCCAAAATCGACTCGCTGCAGTCGATTTTGTCGCCGGCGTTGCTGGGTTCCTTCGTGCTGTTGGGGCTGCTGCCGCTGGCGGTCAACAAAGTGCTGGGATTCTTCAAGCGCCGCAAGGTGTATGCGCGCTGGAAAGGCATGAAACCGTCGAGGTTCGACCGAAACCTGGTCGTGATTGGCGCGGGGGCCGGCGGGCTGGTGACGGCCTACATTGCTGCCGTGGTGAAAGCCAAGGTGACGCTGGTGGAAGCGCACAAGATGGGCGGCGACTGCCTGAACTATGGCTGCGTGCCGTCTAAGGCCTTGATTCGCAGCGCGAAGCTGGCGCACCAGATGCGGCACGGGGCTGATTACGGTTTGAGCGATACCGCGCCTGATTTCAGCTTCAAGGCGGTGATGCAGCGGATTGAAAAAGTCATCCGCACGATTGCGCCGCACGACAGCGTGGCGCGTTACACGGCGCTGGGCGTGGAGGTGCTGCAAGGCCACGCCCGCATCGTCAATCCGTGGACGGTGGAAATTGCGCTGAACGATGGCCGCACGCAAACGCTGACCACCCGCAGCATCGTGATTGCAGCGGGCGCGCGGCCTGCCCGGCCGCCGCTGCCGGGCCTGGACGACGTGGGTTATGTCACCAGCGACACGCTGTGGGACGTGTTTGCGCAACTGGACGCCGTACCCAAGCGCCTGGTGGTGCTGGGCGGCGGGCCGATTGGCTGCGAGCTGGCACAGGCTTTTGCGCGGCTGGGCGCAGAAGTCACGCAGGTGGAAAAAGGCGCGTGCCTGCTGAGCCGCGAGGACGAAGAAGTCTCGGCCCTGGCGCGTGACGCACTGGCCGCTGACGGTGTGCAGGTGCTAACCGGCCACGAGGCGCTGCGCTGCGAAAACGTGGACGGCGTTAAAACCTTGTGGGTTGCGCACGAGGGCATTGAAAAGCGCATCGAATTCGACCAGCTGATTTGCGCCGTTGGCCGCGCGGCGCGCTTGAACGGCTATGGCCTCGAAGAACTCGGTATTTCGACCGAACGCACCGTGCCCACCAACGACTATTTGCAAACCATCTACCCGAATATTTATGCTGCCGGCGACGTGGCCGGACCCTACCAATTAACGCATGTGGCGTCGCACCAGGCCTGGTATGCCGCCGTGAATGCGCTGTTTGGCGAGTTCAAGCTGTTCAAGGCTGACTATTCGGTGATTCCGTGGACGACATTCATCGACCCGGAAGTCGCCCGCGTCGGCCTGATTGAAGCCGAGGCGAAGGAAAAAGGCGTGGCCTACGAAATGACGAAATACCACATCGACGATTTAGACCGCGCCATTGCCGACAGCGACGCGCGCGGTTTCGTCAAAGTGCTGACGGTGCCGGGCAAGGACAAGATCCTCGGCGTGACGATTGTGGGCACGCACGCGAGCGATTTGTTGGCCGAATACGTGCTGGCGATGCGGCACGGGCTGGGGCTGAACAAGATTCTTTCAACCATTCACACCTACCCGACGCTGTCGGAAGCGAATAAATACGCGGCTGGTGAATGGAAACGCGCACACCAGCCGGTGCGGCTACTTGAATGGGTACGAAAATACCACGACTGGAAACGAGGCTGACATGACACTGCATTTCGCCGCAAGGCGCTTTTCTTCTTTTTATCGCACTATTCTTTTGATAGCTGGCAGCGCCCTGTGCGCATGCGCAAGCCCGGTATTTGCCCAGGATTCTGCCCCGCCAGCGGCGACGGCGGCGAATCTGCACCCTTTTTCATCGGCCAGTGGCGCGATGCCGCCTGCGCCGTGGCGCGTGGTGGGCTTGCCCAAGGCCAACAAGCCGCTGACACGCTTTGACATGGTGCCGCTGGAGGGCCGGCCCGTGCTGCGCGTGCAGACCGACCATTCCTATGCCAACCTGGTGCATGACTTGCCCGCCCTGGCGCTGACCCCTGGCACGAAACTGCGCTGGCGCTGGCGGCTTGACCAGCCGCTGCGCGGCACCGACTTGCGGCAAAAGGCCGGCGACGACACGCCGCTCAAGGTCTGCGTGCTGTTTGACATGCCGCTGGAGCAAGTCGGTTTTATCGAGCGTAACCTGCTGCGCGCCGCCCGCTCGGCGAGCGGCGAAAACCTGCCTGCCGCCACCTTGTGCTATGTCTGGGACGCTACTTTGCCCGCCGGAACGCTGCTTGACAACGCGTTCTCGCACCGTCTGCGCATGATCGTGGCCGACAGCGGCGAGCTGCATTTGGGCAAGTGGGTGGCGCACTCGCAAGATTTGACGGCCGACTTCCAGCGCGCCTTCGGCAAGGAATCCGCTACCGTGCCGCCTTTGCAGGGGCTTCTGGTGGGCGCCGACTCGGATAACACCGCCGGCCAGAGCCTGGGCTATGTCGGCGACATCACGCTGTCGCCATGACGCCGGCTGAAAGCCAGGCCAAGCCTGCCGATAAAGCCGGCGCTGCGCCGGCAAGCCCCGCGCCAGCAGTCAAGCGGCATCTGGTGCTGCTGGGCGCAGGCCATGCCCATGTGCAGGTGCTGCACGGCCTGGCGCAAGACCGGCCTGCCGACTTGACCGTCACGCTGGTCGCACCGCATCCGCGCCAGCTTTATTCGGGCATGGTGCCGGGGTTTGTCGCCGGACATTACGCGCTGGCCGACTGCATGATTCCGCTCGACAGCCTGCTGGCGCGGAGCAGGGTGAATTATGTGCAAGGCAGCGCAACGGGGCTGAACGCCGAGGCCCGCATCGTGACGCTGGCCAGTGGCAAGACGCTGACCTACGACTGGCTGAGCCTGGACACTGGCCCGGTCATGGACCGCCAAAAGATTGAGCTGCAGATGCCGGGCGCGCGCGAGCATGCCTTGTTCGTGCGGCCCATCGAAGCCTTCGGCCAGCTCTGGCCGCGCGTCATGGCGATGGCGCAGCAGCAAAAAATTCGTCTGGTGGTGGTTGGCGCAGGCGCAGCCGGGCTGGAGCTGGCGATGGCGGCGGCGCATGCGCTGCGCGGGGCGGCGTTGGCGCCTGGCAGCCGGGTGACGCTGCTCAGTGGCGCGCAGCCACCGGGCGCCAGCTATACGGCGGGTGTGCAGCGCCGCATTGCCCGGGTCTTGCAACGCCTTCGGATTGAGGTGCTGGCTGAGTCGTGCGTGTGCCTTCATGCGGGCGGTATGCGGCTGGGCAACGGCCAGCGACTGGCCTGCGATGTGCCGCTGCTGGCGCTGGGCGCACAAGCGCCGGCGTGGCTGGCCGGCAGCGGTTTGGCGCTGGACGAGGGCGGTTTTGTGGCCGTCAACGCCTTTCAGCAAAGCACCAGCCATCCGGCGGTGTTTGCCGCTGGCGATGTGGCCAGCCGCGTCGATGCGCCGCATGCGCGAAGCGGCGTGTACGCGGTGCGCGCCGGCCCGCCGCTGCTGGCCAACTTGCGCGCCGCCTGTCAAGGCAAGCCGCTCAAGCCCTATATGCCGCAAGCACGCGCACTTAATTTGCTGGCGTGTGGCGGCCAGCATGCGATTGCGGTGTGGGGCGGGCTGGCCGTTGAGGGCGCGTGGGTCTGGCGCTGGAAAAACCGCATCGACCGCGAGTTTGTGGCGCGCTACGCGGTTTGAGTCAGATTTTTATGCCAAACAGGCTTGTTGCGCAATACCAGCGGGCGCAAGCTGCTATCAATTCAGAAGTCCCTGCTGCCTGGCCGGACTGGCTGGCTGACGCTGGGCGGTACGTCCTTGCCCATCTGGCGTGCCCGAAACAAGGCAGCGCGCACCAGAAAAATAGTGGCAATCGGCACCGTGATAGCGATAAAAAACGTGATCAGCAAGGGGAATACGGCCAGCTCGTTTTTCTGCAGTGAAAAGAACAGCACCGTTCCCAGCGTGATGCACCAGCAGCCCAGCGTGGCAATGATGGCCGGCACGTGGATGCGCTCAAAAAATGTCTTCAGCCGCAGCAAGCCGAAAGAGCCCAGCAGGGCGATGGCCGCGCCGAGCAGCACCAGCGCGGACACCAGGGCTTCGGCCCACAGCGGCAGGTCCACTTCCGTCATTCGATCACCTCGCCGCGCAGCAAAAACTTGGCCATCGCCGTGGTGCTGACAAACCCCAGCAGCGCCACCAGCAGCGCCGCTTCAAAATAATGGCCGTCGCCATAAATAATGCCCAGCACCAGCATGACCAGCATGCCGTTGACATACATGCAGTCCAGCGCCAGCACGCGGTCTTGCGCCGCCGGCCCCTTGATCAGCCTGGCCAGTGTGCAGGCCATTGCCAGCGCCAGCATGAACAGCGCCAGTGGCAGCGCCCAGGAAAGTATCGGGTTCATGATTCAAAAATCTCCATCAACGGGCGCTCGTAACGCGCCTTGATCTGCGCCGCCATGGCACGGGTGTCGCTGACATCCAGGGCATGCAGCAGCAAGGTGGTGCGGTCACGCGACAACTCGGCCCAGGCCGTGCCGGGGGTAATGCAGACAATCAAGGCCAGCATGGCCAGCGCGTTGGGGTCGCGCATGTCGAGTGGCACATGCACGAACGCCGGCGTATGGCTGGGGCGGCCGGGTTTGAGCAGCAGGCGCACTACGGCGATGTTCGACTGCACCGAGTCGCCCACCACCGTCAGCAACAGGCGCAGCGCCACACCCGGCTTGCGGATGCGCACTGGCACAGGCCGCAGCCCGGCGGTAAACACCGGAATGGCCAGCGCCAGCAGCAATGCCAGCAACACATGGCCCAGCCCCACCGTGCGGTTAAGCAGCAGCCACAGCACAAACAGCGCCACCGACAGCAGCGGCGCGGGCAACAGGCGTTTCATGGGGCTTCCTTGACGGGTTCAACGCGCGGCGCTTGCGGGCCGGGGATGGGGCGGGCCGACATGATGGCCTTGATGTACAGGCTCGGTGTGTGCAGCGCATCGGCGGTGGCCTGCATGTAGCGCATGACCGGCCCGGCGTAAAGCGTCATGGCAACGCACGCGCCCAGCAGGCCGGCAATCGGCAGGCCTTCGAGCAGCCGCAACTGCAACGGCGCGCGGTCGTAAGTGGCCCAAAAATGCAAAATGCCGGCCCGCGTCAGGGCAATCAAGGCGATCAAGCCGGTGCCAATCAGCAGCGCCAGCAGTGTCCAGCCCGCCGCGCCGGGGGGCTGCGCCGCCACGGCACCCAACCCCAGCGGATTGAGCAAAGCCGTCAGCATGGCAAATTTTCCGACAAAGCCGGACAGCGGCGGCAAGCCGGTAATTACCAGTGTGCAGGCCATGAACGCCAGGCCCAGCAGGGCGACGGCGGCGGGAATCACCCGGCCCGTCAGCGCTTCCTGGTCATCGTCCAGGTTCAGGCCTTTGGTGGGCACCAGCTCGGCGGTCAGGAACGGCGCGTCGTCGTTGTCATGCGGCGCTACGCTGGCGCCGTCATTGCGCCAGCGATCCATCAGGTCGGCGAGCAAAAACAGCGCGCTGATAGCCAGCGTGGAACTGGGCAGGTAATACAGCAAACCGGCCGTCAAGCCGTTTTGCCCAAACCCGACAGCCGCCAGCAGGCTGCCCGACGACAAGATGGCGGCAAAACCGGCCAGATAGCCCAGCCGCTGCGCGCCCAGCATGCCGATGGCGCCAAACACCATCGTCAGCATGCCGCCGCCGATCAGCCACAGGCTGCCAAACTGCGCCGACGCGCCGGCCTCTAAGCCGAACAGCAGCAGCCACAGTCGCAAGATCACATAAATGCCGACCTTGGTCATGATGGCAAACAGCGCCCCGACCGGCGCGGTAGCCGCGCTGTAGGCCGGCACCAGCCAGAAGTTCAGCGGCCACACCGCCGCCTTGATCAAAAAGGCCGTCGCCAAAATGCCGACGGCGGCATGCAGCAAGCCCCGGTCGGTTTGCGCCACCTCGGGAATGCTTTGCGCCAGATCGGCCATGTTCAGCGTGCCCGTCAGGCCATACAGCATGGACGCGCCAATCAAAAACAGCGACGACGCCGCCAGGTTGACGGCAATGAAATGCAGCCCCGATTGCACGCGCGCGCGGCCCGAGCCATGCAGCAGCAAGCCGTAGGAGGCGGCCAGCATGATCTCGAAAAAAACGAACAGGTTGAACAGGTCGGCAGTCAGGAAAGCGCCGCAAAGCCCCATCAGCTGGAGCTGGAACAGCGGGTGAAAATGAACCCCGGCCCGGTGCCAGCGGGCGGCAGAAAACACGCTTGACGCCAGCGCAATAACACTGGTCAGCACCAGCATCAGCGCTGACAGCCGGTCCAGCGCCAGCACGATGCCGTAGGGCGCGGGCCAGTTTCCGGTCAGGTAAACGTCCATGGTGGACGCCGTGCCCTGCTGGTTGGCCCAGCCCAGCAAGGCCAGCGCAACGCCCAGGCCGAGCAATGTGGACAGCAAATTGACGATGAGCTTGAAGCGCGGCCGGTCTTCGCCCATCAGCAGCAACAGTGCCGCCGTGAGCAAGGGCAAAAGAATGGGCGCCAGCATCAGGTGCGGCATCAGCGGCGCCATGACTTCGTTCAGGGTCGTCAAGGCGCTCATGGCATTTCCGGCGTGTCGTCGGACTGGCTGCCATCGACATGGTCAGTGCCCGACATGCCGCGCGAGGCCAGCAACACCACCAAAAACAGCGCCGTCATGGCAAAGCCGATGACGATGGCGGTCAGTGCCAGTGCTTGCGGCATCGGATCGGCGTAATTGATTAATGCTGGCGTGACACCCGATTGCAAAACCGGTGCCTTGCCCAGCGCCAGCCCGAGCCGCCCCATGCTGAAAATGAACAGGTTGACGGCATACGACAGCAGCGCCAGCCCCATGATGACCTGGAAAGTGCGCGGGCGAAGCAGCAGCCACACGCCCGAGCCGGTCAGCACACCAATGGCAATGGCCAGAACAATTTCCATCAGCGGCCTTCCGTTGCGGCGGCGGCCAATGCCGCCTCTTGGGCTTCTTCGGCCATTCTGGCGTGGTAGCGGTGGCCGCGCACCGACTGGTGGGCAATCGACGTCAAAATCATCATCGTCGAGCCGACCACCAGAGAAAAAACACCCAGGTCAAAAAACGTTGCGCTGGCCACATGAATGTCGCCAATCAGCGGCAGCGTCCAGTGGGCGGTGTGGCTGGTCAGGAAAGGGTAGCCAAACACCAGCGGCCCCAGGCCCGTCGCCAGCACCAGCAGCAAGCCCACGGCAATCCAGCTCCGCAGCCGCAAGTACAGGTGCGCCTCGACCCACTGCGTGCCCGAGATGATGTATTGCAGCAGCAGCGCCACCGACAGCACCAGCCCGGCCACAAAACCGCCCCCTGGTTCGTTGTGCCCGCGCAGGAAGAAAAACACCGCCACCATCACGGCCAACGGCAGCAGCAGCCGGGCCAGCACGGCCGGCACCATCAAATAGCCCACCGCCGTATCAAGGGCCAGGCGCGGGTTGAGCAGGTCGGTGGCCAGATCGGCCGGCAGGGCGCGCTGCTGCTCGGGCAAGTCCATGGTTTCAATCGCCGGGCGAAAGCGCCGCAGCAGCGCATACACCGTCAGCGCCACGATGCCCAGCACGACGATTTCGCCAAACGTATCAAAGCCCCGAAAGTCCACCAGCATGACGTTGACCACGTTGCTGCCGCCGCCGTCGGTCAGTGCGCGTTCCAGAAAGAAGGTTGACGTGCTTTCGGGAAAGGGCCGGCTCATCATGGCCCAGGCCAGCAGCGCCATGCCAGTGCCTGCCCCTACCGACAGCGCCAAATCGCGAATCCGGCGCCGGCGCGTGCCGCGTCGCTCGGCCCGGCCAATCAGGCGCAGGCTTTCCTGGCGCTTGGGCAACCAGCGCAGACCCAGCAAAATCAGCACCGTGGTGACGATTTCCACTACCAGTTGCGTCAGCGCCAAATCAGGCGCAGAAAACCATAAAAATGTGATGCTGGTACACAGGCCGGCCCCGCCCATCAGCGTCAGCGCCGCCATGCGGTGGTATTTGGCCTGCCAGGCAGCGCCGACCGCGCAGACCCCGCCGACCGCCCAGAGCATGGCAAAAGCCGGCGACAGCGCCAGCGAAGCGCGGTTGCCCACATACAGGCCCTTGCTCCACAACGGCAGCGTGCCTGCCACCAAGGCCGCGAGCAGCAGCCACAGCATTTGCCACTGCAGGCGCTGCGTGCCAAAAAGCCGGCGGCCCTGGCGGCCCAACATCGTCAGCAGCGCCAGCGCATGGTGAAACATGCGTTTGCCGTTGAGGTGATGCATCAATATCGGCGCATCGACCCGGCCCAGCGCGCGCTGGCGACGCAGCAGCAAATACATCGCAGTGCCGCCCAGCATGGCCACAATGCTCATCAAAAAAGGCGTGTTCAGGCCGTGCCAGACGGCCAGGCTGAAAGCGGGCAACTCGCCGCCCACCACCGGAAGCGCCGCAGCATTCAAAAACTGGCCCATCGACCAGGCCGGAAATATGCCCACCACCAGACAAGCCAGCACCAGCAGCTCGACCGGCACGCGCATCCAGTGCGGGGGTTCGTGCGGTTGCTGGGGCAGGTCGGTGGCGGGCGGGCCAAAAAATACATCGACGATAAAGCGCAGCGAATAGGCCACGCTGAACATGCCCGCCACGGTGGCCGCCACCGGCAGCAGCGTGGAGATCAGCGGACTGGCCTGGATGAATACGGTTTCGGCAAAGAACATTTCCTTCGACAAAAACCCGTTGAGCAGCGGCACGCCCGCCATGGACGCACTGGCCACCATCGCCAGCGTGGCGGTCACCGGCATCATCCGGCGCAAGCCAGAGAGCCGCCGAATGTCCCGCGTGCCGCTTTCATGGTCCACAATGCCCGCCGCCATGAACAGCGACGCCTTGAAGGTCGCATGGTTCATGATGTGAAACACCGCCGCCACTGCCGCCAGCGGGCTGTTCAGGCCCAGCAGCAAGGTAATCAAGCCGAGGTGCGAAATCGTTGAATACGCCAGCAAGCCCTTCAGGTCGTTCTGGAACATCGCCGCGTAGCCGCCAATCAGCAGCGTGATCAACCCCGCGCCGCCGACCAACCAGAACCACGGTTCGGTGCCGCCCAGCACCGGCCACATGCGCGCCAGCAAAAAAACACCGGCCTTCACCATGGTGGCCGAATGCAGATAGGCCGACACGGGCGTCGGCGCGGCCATCGCGTGCGGCAGCCAGAAATGAAACGGAAACTGCGCGCTTTTGGTCAGCGCACCCAGCAGCACCAGCACCAGGCACGTCAGGTAGAGCGGATGCGCACGAATCTGCGCACCGGCCGCCAGCACCGCATCCAGGTCATAACTGCCGACGATGTGGCCCATGACCAGCATGCCAGCCAGCATGCACAGCCCGCCCGTGCCGGTTACGGTCAGTGCCATGCGCGCGCCGCGCCGCGCATCCTTGCGGTGGTGCCAGTAGCCGATGAGCAAGAACGAAAAAAGACTGGTCAGTTCCCAGAAAAAAGCCAGCTGGATGATGTTGCCCGACAGCACGATGCCCGTCATCGCCCCCATGAACGCCAGAAAAAAGGAAAAAAATCGCGGCACCGGGTCGCTCGGCGACATGTAGTAGCGCGCATACAGCACCACCAGCGCGCCAATGCCCAGCACCAGCATGCAAAACATCCACGCAAAGCCGTCCAGCCGGATCACCAGGTTCAGGCCCAGCGCCGGCAGCCATTCAATTTCTTGGCGCAGCACGCCGCCATCGACAATTTGCGGAAAGTACAGCGCTGCCTGCACGGTGCAAAACAGCGCGATCAGGCCGGCCAGCGTCGATTCGGCATTGCGCGCATTGGCGGGCAACAGTGCCGCCAGAAAGCTGCCAAAGAAGGGGAGGGCGATGAGGGTGATAAGGGGCATGCCCGAACGATTTTACGGGCAGGTTTCTGCGCGCCCCGTCGCACGCCCAAGCGTATGGGTATTTTCAGAAATACCGCTGCAGGCGCGGCAGCACTGGCGGGCGTGTGCGTGCAAAAAGCGTTGAAGGCAGTAATTTTGCTATGAACCTGATAGCTGACAGCGCACGTCCACATTGCGCAACAGCCCTGTTTGGCTTAAATACAGGCCTGCAATCGTTCCGTAACCCGCCGATAAGAGGCCTTGCTGCCTGAAATCACGGCATAGTCAAAAAATTCACCCACTGGCCCGCTGCTGCTATTCGCTACCCCAGACCGGCAATGCCATAAAAAAAGCCGGATTGAATCCGGCTTTTTTTTCAGGAAGGCAGTGCGCTGGCCGTCATGGCCGTTGCAGCTGGCCGGGTTGTGCTGCCCGGCTCAGGCGCCGAAGAAACTTTTCAGCTTGTCAGTCCAGCCTTCTTCGCTGGGGGAATGCTTGGCACCGCCGGTTTTGATTGACTCGTCCAGTTCCTTGAGCAGCTTGCGCTGGTGTTCGGTCAGCTTGACGGGCGTTTCGACCGAGATGTGGCAATACAGATCGCCCGGATAGCTCGAACGCACGCCCTTGATGCCTTTGCCGCGCAGCCGGAACTGCTTGCCGGCCTGCGTGCCTTCGGGAATGTCGATGGCGGCTTTGCCGGCCAGCGTGGGTACGTCAATTTCACCGCCCAGCGCGGCCGTGGTGAAACTGATCGGTACCGCGCAGTGCAGGTCGTCGCCTTCGCGTTCAAAGATAGCGTGCTTTTTGATCCTGATTTCGATGTACAGGTCGCCGGGCGGGCCGCCGTTGGTGCCGGGTTCGCCGTTGCCGGTCGAGCGGATGCGCATCCCGTCGTCAATGCCCGCCGGAATTTTGACTTCCAGCGTCTTGTTGCTCTTGGTTTTGCCCACGCCGTGGCAAGCCACACACGGGGATGGAATCAGTTTGCCGGTGCCCTTGCACTGCGGGCAGGTTTGCTGCACGCTGAAAAAGCCCTGGCGCATTTGCACGACGCCGTGGCCGTGGCAAGTGGTGCAGGTCGCCACCTTGGTGCCCGGCTTGGCGCCACTGCCCTGGCAAATACTGCAATCGTCCCAGCTGGGAATGCGGATCTGGGCATCCTTGCCGGTGGCCGCTTCTTCAAGCGTGATTTCCATCGCATAGCTCAGGTCGCCGCCCCGGTAAACCTGCCGACCGCCGCCGCCGCCCTGGCCGCCGCGCTGCCCGCCAAACACATCGCCAAAAATATCGCCGAAAGCCTCGGCAAAACCGCCAAAGCCTTCTGCGCCCGGGCCGCCGCCCCGGTTCGGGTCTACGCCGGCGTGACCGTACTGGTCGTAGGCGGCGCGTTTTTGCGCATCTGAAAGCATCTCGTAGGCCTCTTTGGCCTCCTTGAATTTTTCTTCCGAATTCTTGCTGCCATCACCCTGATTGCGGTCAGGGTGGTGTTTCATCGCAAGCTTGCGGTAGGCTTTTTTGATGTCGTCGTCGCTGGCGTTCTTGGGAACGCCCAGCGTGTCGTAATAGTCTTTTTTGGCCATGTCAGGTCAGGCAATCATTGTTAAAAGTTCAGCGGTCAACAAAGGCAAAGAGGGCCAAAGCAGCCAGAAAAGCCAGCCATTGCATGAAGCGGTAAAACGCAAAAGCGGAAATCCGGGATTGCTCCTGGTTTCCGCTCTTGCGCCAACTAGGCACTTTCATGCAGTCGGCGAGCCACATGTGGCCAGTTTTTGTCAGCCCTTCTTAACTTCCTTGACTTCAGCGTCAACCACATTGTCGTCAGCGGCGGGCTTGGCCTGGGCTTGTTCGGCCCCTGCTGCACCGGCTGTGTCGCCGCCAGCAGCTTGCGAAGACTGCATGTCGGCATACATTTTTTCGCCCAGCTTTTGGCTGGCTTCCATCAATGCGGCGTTCTTGCTTTCAATCGCGTCTTTGTCGTCAGACTTCAGGGCTTCTTCCATGTCCTTGATGGCGGCTTCGATTTTTTCCTTTTCAGGCGCATCGAGCTTGTCACCGTATTCGGTCAGCGATTTTTTCACGCTGTGAACCATGGCTTCGGCGCTATTTTTGGCTTGCACAAATTCGACTTTTTTCTTGTCGTCTTCGGCGTTCAGCTCAGCGTCTTTGACCATCTGCTGGATTTCAGCTTCCGACAAGCCCGAGTTGGCCTTGATGGTGATCTTGTTTTCCTTGCCGGTGCCTTTGTCTTTCGCACCGACGTGCAGGATGCCGTTGGCGTCAATGTCGAACGACACTTCAATTTGCGGCGTGCCGCGCGAGGCTGGCGGAATGCCTTCAAGGTTGAACTCGCCCAGGCCTTTGTTGCCCGATGCAATCTCGCGCTCGCCTTGGAACACCTTGATCGTCACGGCCGGCTGGTTGTCTTCAGCGGTCGAGAAGGTCTGGGCGAACTTGGTCGGGATGGTCGTGTTCTTCTTGATCATCTTGGTCATCACGCCGCCCATGGTTTCGATACCCAGGGAGAGTGGCGTCACGTCGAGCAGCAGCACGTCAGAGCGGTCGCCCGACAGCACCTGGCCCTGAATCGCAGCGCCCACGGCCACGGCTTCATCGGGGTTCACGTCCTTGCGCGGCTCCTTGCCGAAGAATTCCTTGACCTTTTCCTGCACCTTCGGCATACGGCTCATGCCGCCGACCAGGATCACGTCCTGAATGTCGCCCACGCTGATACCGGCATCCTTGACCGCCGTGCGGCAAGGAACAATCGTGCGCTCGATGAGTTCGTCGACCAGGCTCTCTAACTTGGCGCGGGTCATCTTGACGCTCAGGTGTTTCGGGCCTGATGCATCGGCAGTGATGTAAGGCAGGTTGATGTCGGTCTGCGCGCTGTTCGACAGTTCAATCTTTGCTTTTTCAGCGGCTTCTTTCAGGCGCTGCAGGGCCAGCACGTCGTTCTTGAGGTTGACGCCGGAGTCTTTCTTGAACTCGTCAATGATGTAGTCAATGATGCGCTGGTCAAAGTCTTCGCCACCCAGGAAGGTGTCGCCGTTGGTAGACAGCACTTCAAACTGCTTTTCGCCGTCGACATCGGCAATCTCGATGATCGAGATGTCGAACGTACCGCCGCCCAGGTCATACACAGCAATCTTGCGGTCGCCCTTTTCCTGCTTGTCCAGGCCAAAGGCGAGGGCGGCAGCGGTAGGCTCGTTGATGATGCGCTTGACATCCAGACCGGCAATACGGCCGGCGTCTTTGGTGGCTTGGCGCTGGGCGTCGTTGAAGTACGCGGGCACGGTGATCACTGCGTCGGTGACGGGCTCGCCAAGGTAGTCTTCAGCCGTCTTCTTCATTTTGCGCAGGATGTCGGCGCTGACTTGCTGGGCCGAGAGTTTTTTGCCACGCACTTCAATCCAGGCGTCGCCATTGTCGGCAGGCACGATCGAGTAAGGCATCAGGCCGATGTCTTTTTGCACTTCTTTTTCAGCGAACTTGCGGCCAATCAGGCGTTTGACAGCGTAGAGCGTGTTTTTGGGATTGGTCACGGCCTGGCGCTTGGCCGAAGCACCGACCAGCACTTCACCGTCTTCCTGGTAGGCGACGATGGACGGCGTGGTGCGCGCGCCTTCCGAGTTTTCAATGACGCGGGGCGTGTTGCCCTCCATGATGGCGACGCAGCTGTTGGTGGTGCCCAAGTCGATACCGATGATTCTTCCCATGATTTACTCCAGTTTATTGTTTGGTTAAGGTTTGGATGCCGGCTCAAGCGTTGTTGGCTGCCGGGTTCATCAAGCTGCTTGAGAGTTGCGGATAAGTTTTTCAACTTCAAGGGCTTGAGCCGCTTTTTTGTCAGTTTTCTGTTAGTGCGGTGCGGCGACAGTGACCAGCGCAGGGCGCAGCACGCGCTCGGCAATCAGATAGCCCTTTTGCAGCACAGTGACCACGGTGTTGGCTTCCTGCTGCGGCGCGGGCACCATGCTGATGGCCTGGTGCTGGTGTGGGTCGAACTTTGCACCGGCTTCCGGGTTGATCTCGATGACCTTGTTGCGCTCCAGGGCGCTTTTGAGTTGCTTCAACGTGGCTTCAGAGCCTTCGCGGAGCTGTTGCCCGGTGGCTTCTTTCAATGCCAGGCCGGCTTCAAAGCTGTCAAGCACCGGCAACAAGCTTTCGGCGAAGCTTTCAAGGGCGAACTTGCGCGCCTTGGAGATTTCGTCGTCGGCGCGGCGACGGGCGTTTTCAGCCTCCGCCTTGGCGCGCAGGTAGTTGTCGGACAGTTCGGTGTTTTTGGCTTGCAAAACGGACAATTGGGCTTGCGCCTCGTTCGCCGCGTTCATGGCATCGAACTCGTTGGCGGCCTGCGCCGCTTCAAGTTCTTCAGGGCTGGGTGCGCCTGTCAGGGCCTGGTTGTGCTCGGGGTGTTTGTTCTCGGACATAGTGGTGAAAATCTTTGAAGCTGCTAAGTTGACTAGTTTGGGATTGCAAAGCCCTTTTCAAGCCAGGGATTTGAGTATTGGTCATGAAATTTGGTCTGACTAAAAATTGCAGACGGCTGAACACCCGCTGCCTCTTTACCGCCAGCCTGAATTCCAGCTCTGGCCAGCGCGGCCCAGGCGTAAAAAAACAGGCACAAGGCCTGTTTTTTTGAAGCTGCAGCCTGAGGCTCAGGCCTGGCTGGCTTTTTCTGCGTTGACTTTGGTCTGGCTGATGGCCCACTTGCCGGCAAACGCCTGCAGGTCATTGAGGCGTTTGAGCAGGTCAGCGCCCAGCGTGGTGACGGTGTAGCCTTTTTCGCCATGCACCAGCAAGCCGGCTGCGCGCAATTCTTTGATACGGGTGTTCAAGGTGTTGGGCGTGATGCTGCCAATGCTGTCCTGAAGCAGGCGAAAGGTTTGCGGATGGCCGTCTTTCAGGGCCCACAGGACACGCAGTGCATAGCGTGATTCCAGCAGTTCAAGCAACAGGTTGACGGCGGCGTTTTCTTTGGCACTCATGGTTTATTTCCTCGGGTCGGTCGGTTGACAGGGGGCGGTGGGGGTTCCGCAAATAGCGTGACGCCAAATATAACGCAAAATCTGTTTTGCTACGAGTTTTATAGCTGATGGTGCCCGTGCTGTTTGGACTGGCGGCCAAAAACCCTTAAATAAATGGCTTCAAGCCGCCTGCGTAAAAGCGGCCGCCTGGCCCAGCATGCCTTCAGGCGTCAGCGCGGTGCTGAAGGCGTCAATGAAATCGTGCTTCGGGTTCTGGACGATTCCATGATGCTTTCAATCACCTGCTGCACGGCCAGCGCCGAACGGCCCGTCATGGCAGGGGCAATGCCTTGCTGCACGGCGCGAATGAAGTCTTGCAGCACGGCACGGTGGGCGGCATGGTCAAACGCCATCGGATTCGCGCCGCCGCCTGAAGCCTCGGGCGTTCCGAGCATGCGTGTTGTGCCGTCGGCAAACAGCACCCGCAGTTCGCCGGCTTCCAACGTGGCCGAGCCCAGCGTGCCATTGAGTTCAATGCGCTCCGCAAAGCCGGGATAAGCCGCCGTGGTCGCCTGCACCATGCCGATGGCGCCGCCCGCATAGTGCAGCAGCGCGGCCGCCGTGTCTTCGCCTTCCATGCGGTGCACCGGCGAAGTAGCCGCAAGCCCGGTCACGCGCTTGGGCAAGCCGGTCAGGCTGAGCAGCAAATCCAGCGTATGAATGGCCTGCGTGATCAGCACGCCGCCGCCGTCGCGGGCCAGCGTGCCACGCCCCGGTTCGTCGTAATAGCTTTGCGGCCGCCACCAGCGGATGGATGCGCTGGCGCTGACCAGCTGGCCCAGTTCACCGGCGTCCATCAACGCCTTCAGCCCTACGGCAGCGTCACGCAAACGATGCTGCAGCATGACCGCCAGCGTGACGCCCGCCGCCTCGCAGGCTTGCACCAGCGCCGCAGCGCGTTCCAGGTTGATTTCCAGCGGCTTTTCGACCAGCACATGTTTGCCGGCCCGGGCTGCGCGCTGCACAAGTTCCAGGTGCGTGTTGGGCGGCGTCAGCACCAGCACGGCCTTGACGCTGGCATCTTCAAGAATGTCTTCAAGCCGGCTCGTCTTGCGGGCTGCGCCGGGCGTGACGACACTTGACAGGCGCTCGGCACTGCGCCCATAGACCCAGACAACCTCCACTTCACTCGCCAGATCGGCCAGACTCAAAAAATGCGGTGCCGAGGCGAGTCCCGCGCCAATCACGGCGATACGCAAGCGCTCGTTGACCGGGCCGGTGCTGGAGGTGTCAGCAAGTGGCTTGATTTGGGCAGAGTGGGGTGGCATAGCGGTAGTGAGATATAAAAATTCTTTTAAGTTGTCGTACAACTCAAGGAGGTTTCCTAGCGGGATTTAATGCGGAGCATGAACAGGCAAGCCTGCCAACTCAGCTTCAGGCTGCATCGTGTGCGCGTTGCTGCCCCGGCGCAAGCGTTCCCGGCTGTTGGCCAGATGGGTGCGCATGGCGGCGCGCGCGGCTTCGGTGTCCTGGTCGCGGATGGCGTTGAAGATGCTTTCGTGCTCGCCGTGGACGCGCTCCAGGTAATTCAGCCGGCCTTCGGGGGCGGTGTGCATGGTGTTGACGCGGGTGCGCGGAATGATCATGGTGCCCAGGTAAGTCATCAGGTCGGCAAAATGCCGGTTGCCGGTTGAATGGGCGACTTCCATATGGAACTGGAAGTCGGGCGGCACGGCGTCAGAGTCCTGGTAAATCGAGTGCTGAAAAGCCTGCAGCGCGCTTTGCATAGCCTGGAGGTTTTCAGGCGTTCTCCTCTGGGCGGCCAGGCCGGCGGCCTCGGTTTCCAGGCTGATGCGCAGTTCCAGCACCGAGATCACATCGGCCACGGTAGCAAAGTCTTCAGCCGTGATCCGGAAGTTGCTGGTTTCCTGCGGCTGCAGCACAAAAGTGCCAATTCCGTGCCGCGTTTCAACCAGACCCGACGCCTGCAGCTTGGAAAGCGACTCGCGCACCACCGTGCGGCTGACGTCAAACCGGGCCATGATTTCAGCTTCGGTCGGCAGTTTTTCACCCGGTTGCAAATCACCCGAGCGGATGCTGCCGGACAGGCTTTCGACGATTTCACCGACCAGTCCACGTGGCCGGCGTGGGCGCGGCAACACCTCCCCGCTCGGGTGCGCGTTGCCGATATCGGCGGTTTGGGGCTGACTAGGTGTTTTCCATGAGTTCATTTAAAAACCATTGACAGGTTAAAAGCGCAATTGGACAATTTGAGTCATCAGACAACATACGACTGACGTTTGATGGGTTTGACTCTATCAAAACTGATGGAATTGTCCAGTGTTTTACAAAGAAACGGCCTCGAAAAATGACGATAAAAGTGCATGAAAAATTGCTGCTGACGGGCGCGGCCGGTGGTTTGGGAAAAGCCTTGCGCGAGCGGCTCAAAGCCAATTGTTCCGTTCTGCGGTTGTCAGATGTCCAGTCTTTTGGTGAGGCCGTCGAAGGCGAGGAAATCGTCCTGGCCGACCTGGCGGATGCAACGGCGGTTGACGCGATGGTGGCTGGCGTCAACGCCATTGTTCACCTGGGCGGCATGTCGGTTGAAGGCCCGTTTGGCCCGATTTTGCAGGCCAATATTCTGGGCGCCTACAACCTCTATGAGTCGGCCCGCAAGCACGGCGTCAAGCGCGTGGTGTTTGCCAGCTCCAACCATGTCACGGGCTTTTATCGCCAGGACGAAACCCTCACCGCCGACCATCCGGCCCGGCCCGACGGTATGTACGGCCTGAGCAAAGCCTTCGGCGAAGACTTGTCACGCTTTTACTTTGACCGCTACGGCATTGAAACCGCCTGCGTGCGCATCGGTTCCTCGTTTGCCGAACCCAAAGACCGCCGCATGCTGGCGACCTGGCTGAGTTTTGACGATCTGCACCGCCTGATTACTGCTTGCCTAACCACGCCGGTGCTGGGCCACAGTATCATTTTTGGCATGTCCGACAACGCTGTCACGTGGTGGGACAACAGCCGCGCGCGCCATATTGGCTACGTGCCGCAAGACAGCTCGGACGTGTTCCGGGACGCTGTTTATGCCCGCACAAATTCTCCCGACCTGACCGACCCAGTAGCTTTGTACCAGGGCGGCGGCTTTGTGGTGGCCGGCCCGTTTGGCGACTGATCAAGCCATGACTGCCAACACCATCAAGGCCGAGCTGGTGCTCGATGCGCGCAACGGAACCGGCGAAAGCCCTGTCTGGCACGGCGCAGAACAAGCCCTCTATTGGGTCGATATTCCGGCGCGCACCCTGTGCCGCTGGACGCCCGCCACGGGCGAGAGCCGCAGTTGGCTGGCACCCGAAATGCTGGCCTGCGTGGCACGCATGGACGCATCAAGCGGCTGGATTGCCGGCGCAGAAAGCGGCATTTTCGCGCTGCAACTTCAGGACGACGGACAACTCGGCTTTGAAAGTCTGGCCCCCGTCAGCCATGCCATGCCGGGCATGCGCTTCAACGATGGCCGCTGCGACCGCCAGGGCCGCTTCCTGGCCGGCACAATGTTGATGAATATGACCGCTGGCGCAAGCACAGGCTGCGTCTACAGCTATCAAAAGAAGAGTGGATTGACGAAGCTGTTAGATGGCTTCATCACGCCCAACGGCATGGCCTTCAGCCCTGACGGCCGCACGATGTACCTGTCGGACTCGCACCCTTCGGTGCAGTCGGTCTGGGCTTATGACTACGACCTGGAGACGGGCACGCCGACCCATCGCCGCCTGTTCATCGATATGAACCCGCTGCCAGGCCGGCCCGATGGGGCGGCGGTGGATGCCGACGGCTGCTACTGGATTTGCGGCAACGACGCCGGCCTGATTCACCGTTTCACACCTGGCGGCAAGCTCGACCGCTCGCTGGCCGTGCCGGTCAAAAAACCGGCCATGTGCGCCTTTGGCGGCGCGGGCCTGGACACCTTGTTCGTGACATCGATTCGCCCCGACGGTATCGATTTATCTGACCAGCCGCTGGCCGGCGGTGTGTTTGCGCTGCGCCCCGGCGTACGCGGGCTGCCTGAGCCTGTTTTTTCACCTGTTCCCGTTTAAAACTTTTAACCCGTTCCTTCAAGGAGACAAGCATGACTTTCCGTAGAAATTTTGTGGCTGCCGCAGTGGCGGTTGTTGCCCTTTCCGCGTCTTTTGGCGCGATGGCGCAAAAGATGGTGCTCAAGGCGGTGGACAACCAGCCGGCCGGTTACCCGACTGTGGTCGCAGTCGAAAACATGGGCAAAAAACTGGACGCCGCCACCAAAGGCCGCATCACGTTGAAGATGTACCCCGGCGCGGTGCTGGGCCAGGAAAAGGAAGCCGTCGAGCAAGTCCAGATCGGTGCCTTGCAAATTGCCCGCATCTCGCTGGGCGTGGTGGGGCCGGTGGCACCCGATGTGAATGTGTTCAACATGCCTTTCGTGTTTCGTGACATTCCACACATGCGCGCTGTGATTGACGGCCCGATTGGCGCCGAACTGCTGCAAAAGATCACTGACAGTCCGGCACGTCTGGTGGCGCTGGGCTGGATGGACAGCGGTGCCCGAAATCTGTACACCAAGAAACTGGTCAAGACACCGGCCGACTTGAAGGGCATCAAGGTCCGGATGCAGGGCAACCCGTTGTTTGTCGACACCATGAATGCCATGGGCGGCAACGGAATTTCAATGGCCTATGGCGAAGTGTTCAGTGCGCTGCAGACCGGTGTGATCGACGGTGCAGAAAACAATGTCCCCAGCCTTTACACGTCGAACCACTTCACGACGGGCACAAAGTACTACGCCCAGACCAATCACTTCATCATTCCGGAATTGCTGGTGATGTCTAAAGTCACCTGGGACAAGCTGTCGGCCGACGACAAGGCGCTGATTAAAAAGCTGTCCCGTGAAGCGCAGATGGAAGAACGCGTGCTGTGGGACAAGAGCGTGGCGGATTACACCGTCAAGCTCAAAGCTGCTGGCGTGGAGTTCGTGCCGGTTGACCAGAAGCTTTTCTTTGATGCGACTGCGCCGGTGCGTGCCAAGTACGGCGCCGATTTCACGGATCTGATGAAGCGCATCGACGCCACCAAGTCCAACTGAGACCTGTGACCCAAGCCGGGGCGGCTGCCAGCAATGGCTTCGCCCCGGTGGCGTCCGACCGGATAGCACCATGAAAAATAATATTCTTCGTTTCAACGACATGCTCTACCTGGCCTGCATCTGGATTTCCGGTGCAGCGGTTTTTGTCATGTCGCTGATCATTCCCTGGGGCATCTTTGCCCGCTATGTGCTGGGTACCGGCTCGCAATGGCCCGAACCTGTTTCCATCTTGCTGATGGTGGTGTTCACCTTTTTGGGCGCTGCCGCCACCTACCGTGCAGGTGCGCATATTGCCGTGGCGATGATTACCGATCGCCTGCCCGTGAAATTGCGTTGGCTGTGCGCTCGGTTGGTCGATCTTTTGATGCTGTCCGTCGCTGTGTTCATGATTTTTTATGGCTTCAAGCTGGTCATGGGGACTTGGCACCAGACCATCGGTGACCTGTCCTGGATGCCAGTGGGCGCGACTTATCTGCCAGTGCCGCTGGGTGGCCTGCTGACGCTGGTGTTTATTCTGGAGCACATCTTCATTGGCTATCAGGGCCAGCGCGCGGTGGTCACGTTCGACCACGAAAAAATTGAAGCGGGAGCGCTCTGATGGATGCTTTTATTCTGCTCGGCTCATTTTTGGGTCTGATGATCATCGGCATGCCAGTGGCGTATGCCCTGGGTCTGGCCGCCTTGGTCGGTGCCTGGTGGATCGACATTCCGCTCGACGCCGTCATGATTGCCATTGCCAGTGGCGTGAACAAGTTTTCGCTGCTGGCCATTCCTTTCTTTGTGCTGGCCGGCGCCATCATGGCCGAGGGCGGCATGTCGCGCCGGCTGGTGGCGTTTGCCAGCGTGCTGGTCGGTTTTATCCGGGGCGGCCTGTCACTGGTCAACATTCTGGCTTCGACCTTTTTCGGCGCGATTTCGGGCTCGTCCATGGCCGACACGGCTTCGATTGGTTCGGTGCTGATTCCGGAGATGGAAAAGAAAGGCTATCCGCGTGACTTCGCCACCGCCGTGACGGTCAGCGGTTCGGTGCAGGCGATCTTGATTCCCCCCAGCCACAACGCCGTGATTTACTCACTGGCTGCGGGCGGCGGCGTGTCGATTGCCGCCTTGTTCCTGGCGGGTATTTTGCCGGGGCTGCTGCTGGGCTTGACGCTGGCGGGCATGTGCCTGTTCATTGCCAAGAAACGCGATTTTCCCAAGGGTGAACGCATTCCCATGCGCCAGGCCATCAAGATTTGCATTGACGCGCTCTGGGGCTTGATGACGATGGTGATTATTCTGGGCGGCATTTTGACCGGTGTTTTCACCGCCACCGAATCCGCCGCGATTGCCGTGATCTGGGCGTTTTTTGTCACCATGTTTATCTACCGCGACTACAAATGGAACGAGCTGCCCAAGCTGGTGCACCGCACCGTCAAGACGCTGTCCATCGTGATGATCCTGATTGGCTTTGCTGCCAGCTTTGGCTACGTCATGACCTTGATGCAGATTCCGCAGCAAATCACCGAGCTGTTTACCAGTGTTTCAGACAACAAGTATGTCGTTTTGATGATGATCAACGTGCTGCTGCTGGTGCTGGGCACGCTGATGGACATGGCGCCGCTGATCCTGATCATGACGCCGATCTTGCTGCCCGTCGTCACCGCGATGGGCGTTGATCCGGTGCATTTCGGCATGATCATGATGGTCAACCTCGGCATGGGCCTGATCACACCGCCCGTTGGTGGCGTGCTGTTCGTGGGTGCTGCAGTGGCCAAGTTGCCGATTGAAAAGGTGGTCAAGGCGCTGTATCCGTTCTTTGGTGCGCTCATGCTGGTGCTGCTGGCTGTGACCTATATCCCTGCGCTGTCGCTCTGGCTGCCGAATCTGTTGCTGAAATAAGCCGGCACTTTTTCAAAAGCTGCTTTCCAGATCAATTGCTTCCTTCCAGTCTCCTCCTGACAAGCCGCCAGCGGCTAGATACAGGAGGGCCGTCAGCACGGCGTGAATCCACGCTGTGCTGGCCGCCGCATTGCGCTGCCTTCGCACCCTTCAAATCAAAGTTTATTTAAAGAGCTTTTCATGAATCCGCAAGAACTCAAAACCATTGTCAGCTCCGGCCTGCTGTCTTTTCCAATCACCGACTTTGATACCCAAGGCGACTTCAACCCCAAAAGCTACGCCGAACGCTTGGAGTGGCTGGCTCCTTATGGCGCCACGGCGCTGTTTGCGGCTGGCGGCACGGGCGAATTTTTCTCGCTCACGGGCGATGAATATCCGCTCATCATCAAGACGGCAGTGGACACCTGCCGGGGCAAGGTGCCCATCATTGCCGGCGTCGGTGGCCCGACGCGCTTTGCCATTGCCTGCGCGCAAGAAGCCGAACGCCTGGGCGCGCACGGCATTTTGCTGTTGCCGCATTACCTGATGGAAGCGTGTCAGGAAGGCTTGATTGCCCATGTTGAGGCGGTTTGCAAGAGCGTCAAATTCGGCGTCATCGTTTACAACCGCAATGTCTGCAAGCTCACCGCTGATTCGCTGGCGATTTTGGCTGACCGCTGCCCGAACCTGATCGGCTTCAAGGACGGCGTGGGCAACATCGAAACCATGGCCTCCATTTTCCTGAAGATGGGTGACCGCTTCTCGTATTTGGGTGGCTTGCCCACCGCAGAAGTCTATGCCGCCGCCTACAAGGCGCTGGGCACGCCGGTGTATTCGTCGGCAGTGTTCAACTTCATCCCAAAAACGGCCATGGATTTCTACCATGCCGTCGCCAGCGACGACATGGCGACGCAGCACCGCCTGCTCAAAGAATTTTTCATGCCGTACCTGGCGATTCGCAACAAGAGTCCAGGTTACGCCGTCAGCATTGTCAAGGCCGGTGCCACCCTCGTTGGACACAGCGCCGGTCCGGTGCGCACACCCCTAATTGACCTGAAACCGGCCGAGATGGAAGCGCTGTCCGCGTTGATCAAGACGCTTGGCCCGCAGTAACCCACCGGAGTTTTTCCATGACCTCCGTGCCAAGTTCCCAGCCCCGCTACATCCTCATGCACGAGGCTGACAACGTGGCCATCGTCGTGAACGATGGCGGCCTGCCGGCGGGCACCGTTTTTGCCAACGGCTTGACCTTGCGCGACAAGGTGCCGCAAGGCCACAAGGTCGCGTTGGTGGACTTGCCGCAGGGCGGCATTGTGCGGCGCTACAACGTGCCCATCGGCTATGCCGTCAAAGACATTGCGGCCGGCAGCTGGGTGCATGAGCGCTTGCTGGAAATGCCGGATGCGCGCGGTCTGGACAACCTGCCGATTGCTACCGTGAAACCCGAACCCATGCCGCCGCTGGAGGGTTACACCTTTGAGGGCTACCGCAATGCCGACGGCTCGGTCGGCAGCCGCAACATCCTTGCCATCACCACCACCGTGCAGTGCGTGGCCGGCGTGGTCGAGTTCGCCGTCAAGCGCATCAAGGATGAATTGCTGCCGCGCTTCCCGCATGTCGATGACGTGGTGGGGCTGGAGCACAGCTATGGCTGCGGCGTGGCGATTGATGCGCCGGACGCGATCATCCCGATCCGCACGCTGCGCAACATCACGCTGAACCCCAACTTTGGCGGCGAGGTCATGGTCGTCAGCCTGGGCTGCGAAAAATTACAACCCGAGCGCCTGCTGCCGCCCGGCACTATTCCCATCATGGACGAGCGCAACGTCGCCGATGTCGGTATGACGGCAGACGCGCCGCTCGATGTGGTCTGCCTGCAGTCGGAACACCATGTCGGCTTCATGTCGATGATCGACTCGATCATGGGCGCGGCCGAGTTGCACCTGGAAAAGCTCAATGCGCGCCGGCGCGAAACCGTGCCTGCCAGCGAACTCGTCGTCGGTGTGCAGTGCGGCGGCAGCGATGCATTCTCTGGCGTCACGGCTAATCCGGCAGTGGGTTTTTGCACCGATTTGCTGGTGCGCGCCGGCGCGACAGTGATGTTCTCGGAAACCACCGAAGTCCGCGACGGCATCGACCAATTGACATCGCGCGCCAGCACGCCGGAAGTGGCGCAAGCGATGATCCGCGAAATGGCCTGGTACGACGCTTACCTGGAAAAAGGCAAGGTTGACCGCAGCGCCAACACCACGCCGGGCAACAAGAAGGGCGGCTTGTCCAACATTGTCGAAAAAGCGATGGGCTCGATCGTCAAGTCCGGCAGCGCACCCATCAGCGGCGTGCTGTCACCGGGCGAAAAGGTCAAACAAAAGGGGCTGATCTACGCGGCCACGCCGGCCAGCGACTTCATTTGCGGCACGCTGCAACTGGCCGCCGGCATCAACCTGCATGTGTTCACCACCGGACGCGGCACGCCTTACGGCCTGGCCGAAGTGCCGGTCATCAAGGTGGCGACTCGCACCGACTTGGCGCGGCGCTGGCATGACCTGATGGACATCAACGCCGGACGAATTGCCGACGGCGACGCCAGCATTGAAGACGTGGGCTGCGAGCTGTTCCAGTTCATGCTCGACGTGGCCAGCGGCCGCAAGAAAACCTGGGCCGAACACTGGAAGCTGCACAACGCGCTGGTGCTGTTCAACCCGGCACCCGTGACCTGAATACACACCGCCGTCATTCCCGCCTGCGCAGGAATGACGAATGGAACGCCATCGCTTTCGCCTTTCAACCCACAACATTCAAGGATTAAACAATGACCCAACAACACGACAACCTGATCGGTGGCGAATGGATCGCTGGCACCGGCTACACGCCCAACATTAACCCGTCCGACCTGCTTGACGTGATCGGTGACTACACCCAGGCCAGCGCCACGCAACTGGACGCCGCCGTGCAAGCCGCGCGCGCTGCCTTTCCGGCCTGGTCGATTTCCAGCATTCAGGCTAGAGCCGATGCCTTGGACAAGATCGGCACCGAAATTCTGGCGCGCCGTGAAGAACTCGGCACCCTGCTGGCCCGGGAAGAAGGCAAGACCAAGCTTGAGGGCATTGGCGAAGCGGCCAGAGCCGGCAATATCTTCAAGTTCTTTGCCGGTGAATGCCTGCGCCTGACGGGCGAGGTCGTCCCTTCGGTGCGGCCCGGCATTGGCGTGGAAATCACCCGCGAACCGGTTGGCGTGGTCGGCATCATCACGCCGTGGAATTTTCCGATTGCCATTCCGGCCTGGAAAATCGCGCCTGCTTTGGCCTACGGCAACTGCGTCGTGATGAAACCCGCCGACCTGGTGCCGGGCTGCGCCTGGGCGCTGGCCGAGATCATCAGCCGCAGCGGCATTCCGGCCGGCGTGTTCAATCTGGTCATGGGCCGGGGCAGCGTGATTGGCGACCCGCTGGTCAATCATCCAGGAGTCGATGCCATCAGCTTTACCGGCTCGCAACCTGTGGGCGCCCGCATTGCCCAGCAGTGCGCGGTCAACCTGAAAAAAGTCCAGCTGGAAATGGGCGGCAAGAACCCGCAGGTCATTCTGGACGACGCCGACCTGGCCCAGGCGGTCGAACTCAGCGTGCAAAGCGCGTTTTTCTCCACCGGCCAGCGCTGTACGGCGTCGAGCCGGCTGATCGTCACCGAAGGCATTTACCCGAAATTTGTCGAAGCCATGAAGGCCCGCATGGCCACGTTGAAAGTCGGCGATGCGCTGGCCGCCGGCATCGACATTGGCCCGGTGTCGTCGCTGTCGCAGCTGGAGCAGGATTTGTCGTATGTCGATATTGGCCAGAAAGAAGGCGCGGTGCTGCTGGCCGGTGGCCAGCGCCTGAAGCTGTCAACCGACGGCTTTTTCATGGCCCCGGCGCTGCTGACTGACACTACGGCTGACATGCGCATCAACCGCGAAGAAGTGTTTGGTCCGGTGGCCAGCATCATCCGCGTGAAGGGCTACGAAGAAGCGCTGTTTGAAGCCAACAACACGCCGTTTGGCCTGGCCGCCGGCGTGGCCACCACCAGCTTGAAATACGCGACGCATTTCAAGCGCCACAGCCAGGCGGGCATGGTCATGGTGAATCTGCCCACCGCCGGCGTGGACTACCACGTGCCGTTTGGTGGCCGCAAGGGGTCCAGCTACGGCCCGCGCGAGCAGGGGCGTTATGCGCAGGAGTTCTACACCGTCGTCAAGACGGCCTACACGCTGGCGTGAATGATCAAGGCCGCATGAAAGCTGCCACGCCTCAAGGCCTTGTCCAGGCAAAGCCTGTTTTCGCTATTTAATTAATAGCTGCTTGCGCACGTCAGACATGCACATAAGGCCTGTTTGATACTTAAAAGCAGTTTGCAACCCCATCCGGGGTGCGACGCAAGCAGCCCCTTTTTTATTTGTCAACAGCCCGGCCATTGGATAGCGGCCAGCGGCAACAGGAGAAATTCCATGACACAGGCAAGCCCTTACCAGAGTTTTCCCAACCGCCTCAAGCGTGATTTGCGGGCCGGCAAAAGGCTGATCGGCTGCTGGTCGTCGCTGTCCAATGCCATCACCACCGAAGTGCTGGGCGTGGCCGGATTCGACTGGATATTGCTCGACGGCGAACACTCGCCCAACGACGTGACGACCTTCATTCCGCAGCTGATGGCGCTGAAAGACAGCGCGAGTGCGCCAGTCGTGCGCCCGACCTGCAACGATGCGGTGGAAATCAAGCGCCTGTTGGACGCCGGTTTCTACAACTTCCTGATCCCGTTTGTCGAAAGCGCTGACGATGCGCGGCGCGCAGTGGCCGCCACGCGCTACCCGCCGCAAGGCATTCGCGGCGTGTCGGTGTCGCAGCGCAGCAACCGCTACGGCACGATTCCCGACTATTTCAAATCGGTCAACGAACACATCTGCGTGATGGTACAAATCGAAAACCAGGCCGGCGTCGCGGCAGCGCGTGAGATTGCCGCCATCGACGGCGTGGACTGCATTTTTGTCGGGCCGTCCGACCTGGCCGCCGGCATGGGCCACCTGGGTAATTCCGGACACCCCGACGTGCAGGCCGTGATTGCCGCCGTGTTTGCCGATGCCAAGGCCTGCGGAAAACCGTCCGGCATTCTGGCACCGGTCGAGGCCGATGCGCGACGCTACATGGCGATGGGCGCCACCTTTGTCGGCGTCGGCAGCGACCTGGGCGCGTTCCGCTCGGCCACGCAAGCCTTGTGCGACCGCTACCGCAACTGATTTCGCGATACTTTTTATTTCTTTTTGACTGGAGCCCACAATGAGCAAACTTGGATTTATCGGCCTCGGCATCATGGGCGCGCCCATGGCCGCCCACCTGATCTCCGCAGGACATGAAGTGTTCCTGCATACCCGCAGCGAGGTGTCTGCCGAACTGCTGACCGGCCAGGCCAGCGCTTGCGCCTCAGCCCAGGAAGTGGCGCAAAAAGCCGACATTATCTTTTTGATGCTGCCCGACACCCCCGATGTGGCCAAGGTGCTGTTCAGCGATGACGGCGTGGCCAGCGGCTTGAGCCAAGGCAAGACGGTCGTGGACATGAGTTCCATTTCGCCCATGGAAACCAAGGAATTTGCTGAAAAAATCAACGCGCTCGGCTGCGACTACCTCGACGCACCGGTGTCGGGCGGCGAAGTCGGTGCCAAGGCGGCCAGCCTGACCATCATGGTGGGCGGGCCTGACGAAGCCTTTGAACGCGTCAAGCCGCTGTTCGAGTTGATGGGCAAGAACATCACGCTGGTCGGCGGCAATGGCGACGGCCAAACCTGCAAGGTCGCCAACCAGATCATCGTGGCGCTGAATATTGCCGCCGTCGGCGAGGCGCTGCTGTTTGCCAGCAAGGCCGGCGCCGACCCGGCCAAGGTGCGCCAGGCGCTGATGGGCGGCTTTGCTGCGTCGCGCATCCTGGAGGTGCATGGCGAGCGCATGATCAAGCGCACGTTCAACCCGGGCTTTCGCATCGGCCTGCACCAAAAGGATTTGAGCCTGGCGCTGGCCGGTGCCCGCGCGCTGGGCGTGGCGCTGCCGCAAACGGCTGGCGCAGCGCAGCTGATGCAGGTCTGCGCCGCCAACGGCATGCAGGACCTGGACCATTCCGCGCTCGTGCGCAGCCTGGAAATCATGGCCAACCACACCGTCGCCTGAACGCATTCGGCAAACGGTTTTCAAACCCCTTCAGGGCTGCCGCCTTGAGGGCGGGCAACCCAGGCATCCACTCAATGCAGGAGACGCATCATGTCCATCAACCGTCGTGATCTCATGGGGGTTACGCTGGCCCTCGGTCTGGGCACTGCCAGCGCGCAGTCGCCCCACTGGCCGTCAAAGCCGATCCGCATCGTGGTGCCGTACCCGCCGGGCGGCTCGTCGGACATCATTGCCCGGTCGATTGCCCAGCCGCTGTCTGAAGCGCTCAAGCAGTCCGTCATTGTCGAAAACAAGGCCGGCGCGAACGGCAACCTGGGCGCCGATTACGTCGCCAAGTCGGCACCCGACGGCTACACGCTGCTGCTGTGCGACACCGGCGCGCTGGCCATCAGCCCGTCGGTGTACACCAAGCTGCCTTTTGATCCGGTCAAGGATCTGCGCGGCGTGACCATGCTGGCCTATTCGCCGCACCTGCTGGTGGTGCATCCGTCAGTGCCGGCCAACAACCTGAAGGAGCTGGTGGCGCTGTCGAAAAAAACCGAGTTGAACTTTGCCGTCACCGCCATGGGCAGCGCGCCGCACCTGGCCGGCGTGGCGGTTGAGCGTGCCAGTGGCGCCAAATGGCTGTACATCCCGTACAAGGGCGGCTCGCAGGCGATTACCGACACGATTGCCGGGCAAACCCAGATCTTGATGAACGGCATGCTGGCAACGTTGCCGTTTGTGCAAAGCGGCAAGCTCAAGATCCTGGGCGTTTCCAAAGGCAGTCGCATGCCGCTGATTGGCGACGTGCCGACGCTGGCCGAGCAAGGGTTGACCGGTTTCGAGTCCGGCACCTGGCAAGGCATGCTGGTGGCCAACGGCACGCCGCCCGCCATCCTGAACCGCCTCAACAACGAACTGATCAAGGTCATCCGCCAGCCCGACGTTCGGGCCAAGCTGGCCGGGCAGGGGGCAGAAGTGGTGACCATGACGCCGTTGCAGCAGGACGAATTTTTGATCCGTGAAAAAGCCCGCTGGGCCAAGGTCGTCGAGCAGGCCCAGATCAAGCTGGACTGAGCGACTCCTGATTTGATAGCTGCCAGCGAACGTCCGACGTGCGCCGGAGGCCTGTTTCATGCATAAAATTGAAATTTGCATCGCCCCGTCGCCCCGCAGGCCGTTGGTGGCGCTGCAACTATAAAAAAGACCTGGAAATGCAGGTCAATTTCAAAAGCGTGCTCTGCCTTTGCAGGCTTTTGTCTGCCGGCAGGGGCCACGCGCAGATCAAACTGCGCGCCTGGAATATTCATTCTGATGGCTATTCCGCCCCGCCGCATGTCGCCGCTCTGCAGTAAATACATGAAAGACCCGACCACGCGGCCAGAACTGCTGACCCGCATTGCGCAGTCACTTTCAGCTTTTCAGCCCGGAGCGTGGGCTATAGCTTCAGCGCCTGCGATTCAACTTCAGGCGCGGTGCCAGGCTCTATGGTTTTGATGGCCGTGTTGCAGGCCGCACGCACGACGCGCAGCGTGGGCTCTCCCTTGATTTCCCGGAACGCCATGAGGCGGATGTCGGAAGGGGCAAAAACGACCGTTCTGAATGGCGTTCCCTTGAAGTCAGGTTGTGCGTAGAACGAAGTACTCACAAAGTGCGCCGTTCTTTTTTTGCACTGCACGGCAACCACCGCTTCAAACGAGCGAAACACGATGCCTTCCTGGCTGGTTCTGGCGCGTGCCCGGCTGCCCCTGACAGGGAGCGTTGGCAGGCCGTTGTCGCGCGCCAAACCGCTGGGGTCAAACTCGATGTAGTCCGCTTTCGGATTATTCGGATCGCCCACGAGCGTGAGCCAGGTGGGCGATGCAGGGGCAGCAGACACACCCGCGCCGGCGAAAAAAACCAACAAAGCGGGGTAAAAAGGACGCATGGGTTTTTCCGGTAGTCGGTTGGGCATCAGGCGGTGCTAAAACTATTTATGCGTATGCAATGCGCGCTTCAATTGCAGCACCCGCGCATGAAAAAGCGGCCAGTGCCTTGCAAAAAAGGCGCTGGCCGCTGGCAGGGTTAACCGGCTTTACAGCGTGTCGATAAAGCTGCGCAGTTTGTCGCTGCGGCTTGGGTGCTTGAGCTTGCGCAGCGCCTTGGCTTCTATTTGGCGGATGCGCTCGCGCGTCACGTCGAACTGCTTGCCGACTTCTTCCAGCGTGTGGTCAGTGGACATCTCGATGCCGAAGCGCATGCGCAGCACCTTGGCTTCGCGCGGCGTCAGGCTGTCGAGAATGTCTTTGACCACATCGCGCAGTCCGGCCTGCATCGCCGCTTCAAGCGGTGCGGTGTTGGCGCCGTCTTCAATGAAGTCGCCCAAGTGGCTGTCGTCATCGTCACCAATCGGCGTTTCCATCGAGATTGGCTCCTTGGCGATCTTCATGATCTTGCGGATTTTCTCTTCCGGAATCTCCATCTTCTCGGCCAGGATGCTGGCGTCCGGCTCAAAGCCAAACTCCTGCAAATGCTGGCGCGACAGGCGGTTCATCTTGTTGATCGTCTCGATCATGTGGACTGGAATGCGGATGGTGCGCGCCTGGTCGGCAATCGAGCGGGTAATGGCCTGGCGAATCCACCACGTCGCGTAGGTCGAAAATTTATAGCCCCGGCGGTATTCAAACTTGTCGACCGCCTTCATCAGGCCGATGTTGCCTTCCTGGATCAAATCGAGGAACTGCAAGCCGCGGTTGGTGTACTTTTTCGCAATCGAAATCACTAGCCGCAAGTTGGCCTCGATCATTTCTTTCTTGGCATCGCGCGAGTTGGACTCGCCATCGTTCATGCGCTTGTTGATGTCCTTCAGATGCGCCAGGGGCACCACGACGCGGGACTGCAATTCGCCGAGCTTGGTTTGCAGTTCCTGAATCGGCGGAATGTTGCGCGCCATCACGTTGGACCACGGCTTGCCCGAAGCGACCTGCTTCTCGACCCATTTCAGGTTCAACAAATTGGGCGGGAAATCCTTGATAAAGGTTTCCTGCGGCATGCCGCATTTTTCAACAATGATCTTGCGCAGTTCGCGTTCCTTCTTGCGCACATCCAGCACCTGGCCGCGCAGCAGGTCGCACAGCTTTTCAATCGTCTTGGCGGTAAAACGCACCGTCATCAGCTCGTCGCTGAGGGCTTTTTGCGTTTTCAGGTAAACCGGCGTGCCGTAGCCTTCTTTTTCATAGGTTTTCTGGACTTTTTCGGCATATGCGCCAACCTTCTCGAAGCGGGTCAGCGCTTCTTTTTTCAGCTCTTCAAGCTTCTTGGTCAGCGCCTTGGAGCCGCCCTTGCCGTCGTCGTCGTCGTCTTCATCGAATTCGTCAAAGTCTTCCTCGGCCACATAGTCATCGGCCTCGTCGGCAACGGTAAAGCCGTCCACCACAGTCGAAATAACGACCTTGCCTTCGCGGATTTCCTCGGCCAGCCGCATGATTTCGGAAATCGTCGCCGGGCTTTCAGAAATGGCTTCCATCATGCGCATCAGGCCGCCCTCGATGCGCTTGGCAATCTCGATCTCGCCTTCACGCGTCAGCAGCTCGACCGTGCCCATTTCGCGCATGTACATGCGGACCGGGTCGGTAGTGCGGCCAAATTCGCTGTCAACGGTTGACAGCGCGGCTTCGGCTTCTTCCTCGGCCTCTTCTTCGGTCGCCACGGTGGCGCCGGTGTTGTTCAGCAGCAGGGTTTCGGCGTCCGGCGCTTGCTCGTACACCGCCACGCCCATGTCGTTGAGCATGTTGATGACGACTTCGAGCGTCTCGGCATCGACCAGCTTGTCGGGCAGGTGGTCAGAGATTTCGCCGTGCGTCAGGTAGCCGCGCGTCTTGCCGAGCTTGATCAAGGCTTTCAGGCGCTGGCGGCGCTTGAGGATGTCTTCTTCGGACAAGACGGTTTCGTCCAGGCCGAATTCTTTCATCAAGGCGCGTTCTTTCGCCTTGCTGATCTTCATGCGCAGCGGCTTGACTTTTTCCGTCGTCGTCGCCGTCGCGGCTTCTACCACGGCAGGCTCTTCGGCAAATTCCGCTTCGATGTCCGACATGTCTTCGTCGCCGTCAATTGTGGAATCTTTGGCCTTTTTGGCCCGCTTGGCGGCAACGGCAGGGGCGGCGGCCACAGGCGCACCGGCCACGGCGGGGGCTTTGGGTGGACGTCCGGGTTTCTTTTTGGCAGGTGCTGCGCTTTTGAGCAGGGCATCTGCAGCAGCAAGGAGTTGGGCTTGGGTTGACTTTGGCTGCATGGCGGGGACTTTCTTCAGAGACAGATCGGGTTTTGCAGAATTTGGATACTTTTTACGCACCGGGGCATGTCGGGACTGGATGCAATGGATATGGCGGGCTTTACGGATTTTTCAAGCACTTGTAGCTGCAGCCTTTGCAGGCGATTTGAAGGCAGGGTTGCATAAAAGCGCATCAAGCTTCGAGTTGTCGGGTCAGGGTGCAAGGGCTGGCTATCGATCAATCAGCAGTCAGGAAACATGCGCTGGCGCCCCGAACTCAAGGGCAAGGCGATGCGGCGGCAAAAAATCAGAATTCAATTTGAGGGCGGTAAAAAAATAAAGGCAGCCGGTGCAAAAAATACAGGGCTGCTTGATTTTTTGGCAAACTGGTGGGGCGAACATTTGGAATGCAGTCCTTGCGGGGAATTGGCCGTCTCGTGTGTGAGTGTCCCTTGGGTGGAAGGGGGCCGGTGCCGGAGGTGTTGCTGTCGCGCTTGCGGGAAAAATCGGATTATACCATTCAACCCGCGCAAGCCCTTTGTTTATGCGGGTTTCGACAGTGTTTTTTCGTGGCGCGATTGGGCCAGCAATTCGCGCAAACGCTCCAGCACCGCCGGCTCGCTGGATGCACGGGCCACCAGATCGGCTATTTCGCTGTCGCGCTTGAGTTGCTGAAGCTGCACCAATATCTTGCGTGTTTCGCCCCAGTCGTAGTCCACGCCTTCCAGCACTTCGGCAAACTGGGCCACGGCATGGTGTTCGTGGGCATGACCGCGCAAGCCCTCGCGCAAAACCGTCCAGGATTGCGGGCCGTGCTCATGCAACTGGCTTTCCAGCCAGGCAAACAGCGGGCCGTGCGGCGCGGGCAGGGCGATCAGCAATTCGTGCTCTTCGGTGCTGAGCCGATCCCAGCTTTGCGGCTCGGTCAGCAGCAGCCTGAGCACCCGGTCTTCGCGGCTGGCGGGCTGGATGCGGCCTGCGACCCGGCGCGGCGCCTGGCGTGGCGTGAATCCGGGGCGGCTGAATTTGCCTTTGGGGGCGGTCTGCGGCGTGGGCGAAAAATGCGGTTCCGAGGCGTTGTAGTCGCTCTCATCATGAAAGCTCGGCGGGTAGTCATCAAAGGCAGGCATATCCTGATGCTGATCTGCCGTTGCGTGTCTTTCTGGCTGGTGGCCCTTGCTGGGCGTGCGCAGAGTGCTATTGTTTTTATAGTTCGGCTTGCGGCTCCCGGACGCCGCCTGCCATAGCTGCAGCAGTTCGCGGCTGTCGATCATGACCTGCTCGGCAATCTCGGCCAGCAACTGCGGCTTGAGCGCGCCTTCGGGCAGTGCGCTCCACAGCGGCCTGGCGTTGCTGGCCATGTGGGCGCGGCCTTCGGCGGTGTCCAGGTCGCAGCCTTCGCTGGCGGCTTCGAGCATGAATTTGCTCAGCGGCACGGCCTTGGCGACATAGGCGGCAAAGCCTTCCTGGCCATGCTCGCGGATGAAACTGTCCGGGTCATGCTCAGCGGGCAGGAACAAAAACTTGACCGTGCGCACGTCGCTGGCAAAGGGCAGGGCGGCGTCCAGCGCCTTGTGCGCCGCACGCCGGCCAGCACTGTCGCCGTCAAAGCTGAAGACCACCGAATCGGTAAAGCGAAACAGCTTTTGCACATGCTCTGCCGTGCAGGCCGTGCCCAGCGTGGCGACGGCGTTGGCAAATCCCAGTTGCGCCAGCGCCACCACGTCCATATAGCCC
This sequence comes from Polaromonas sp. CG_9.5, assembly GCF_035984465.1. Classification (NCBI taxonomy): domain Bacteria; kingdom Pseudomonadati; phylum Pseudomonadota; class Betaproteobacteria; order Burkholderiales; family Comamonadaceae; genus Polaromonas; species Polaromonas sp. CG_9.5. The sequence goes on along the minus strand of NZ_JAXCHR010000001.1, from coordinate 128,480 downwards.
TCAGTCACCAGCGCGTAGCCGTGCTGCCGCAGGGCGGGGCGGGCTTCAAACAGCCCGTAGAGCTCGCGCCCTTTGCTGAAAACCGGCGTTTCTGGCGAATTGAGGTATTTGGGTTTTTCGTCGCCCAGTACGCGGCCGCCAAAACCGATGCATTCGCCCTTGACGTTGCGGATCGGAAACATGACGCGGTCGCGGAACCGGTCGTAACGCTTGGCCTCGCCAGCGGCGTTTTCTTCGCCCGGCTCGCCGGTGATGACCAGGCCGCTTTCCACCAGCAACGCATCGTTGTAGTCAGGAAACACGCTGGCTAGGGTGCGCCAGCCTTCAGGCGCATAGCCTAGGCCAAACGTTTTGGCGATTTCACCCGAGACGCCGCGCTGCTTGAAATACTGGATGGCCCGCGCCGATGTGCGCAAATTCTTGATGTAAGCCCGCCCGGCTTTCTCCAGCACGCTGGTCAGCGTGGCCTGTTGTTCGCGCATCTGGGCGGCTTTGGCCCGGTCTTGTGGCGAAACGTCGTCTTCGGGCACCTGCAAGCCGTACTGCTGGGCCAGGTCTTTGACGGCTTCAATGAAGGTCATGCCGGCGTGGTCCATCAGGAAGCTGATGGAATTGCCGTTTTTGCCGCAGCCAAAGCAGTGGTAGAACTGTTTCGCGGGGCTGACGCTGAAAGAGGGCGATTTTTCGCCATGAAACGGGCATAAGCCCATGAAATTGGCGCCGCCTTTTTTGAGCTGCACATAGCGCCCGACGATATCGACGACGTCGGCACGCGCCAGCAGCTCCTGAATGAATGATTGGGGTATGGCCATGAGGGAAAAAAGTTGAGGCGCAATTTAAGCATAGCCAGCGGCACCACCGGCTTAGGAAGCCGGCCAACCCGCCACGCATAATGAACGCCACTCCTTTTTCTGCCCTGCGCATTGCCGTGGCCTTCTCATGATGCTTGAACCGCAGGCTGTTTACGTACTTCGCCACCCGGGCGCTTTTGCGCTGCAGGTGATCAAGGGCTTTCGCGCCAACCAGGGCCTGCTGCTGGCCGGCGCTGTCGCTTATTACGCCTTGCTGTCGATTGTTCCACTGCTGATTTTGATTGCGATTGCGCTGTCCAATGTGATTGACCAGTCGGTTTTGCTGGCGTCGCTGGGCCGTTACATCGGCTGGCTGGCACCGGGCGAATCGGATTTCATCGTCAACGAACTGAAGAATTTTCTGGCGCACCGGGAGGTATTGGGCTGGGTTTTATTGGGCACGATGCTGTTTTTCAGCTCGCTGGCGTTTACCGTGCTGGAAAACGCCATGTCGGTCATCTTTTTGCACCGCGTGGCGATTCGGCGGCGTCATTTTCTGGTGTCTGCCGTGCTGCCGTACTGTTATATCTTTTGCCTGGGGCTGGGGTTTTTGCTGGTGACGCTGGTGGCGGGCAGCTTTCAGGCGCTGGGTGAAAAAAGTGTCGAGTTTTTGGGCATGAGCTGGTCGCTCAACCGGTTTTCGCTGCTGCTGCTGTATTTGCTGGGGCTGACGGGTGAAATCTTTGTGCTGACTTCGGTGTACATGGTGATGCCGGTGGGCAAGCTGTCGCTGCGCCGGGCGCTGATGGGCGGCGTCACGGCGGCGCTGCTTTGGGAGCTGACGCGCCATGTGCTGGTCTGGTACTTTGCTACGCTGTCGCAGGTGGGCGTGGTCTATGGCTCACTGACAACGGCCATTGTGGTGCTCTTGAGCCTGGAGATTGCCGCAACGCTGCTGCTGCTGGGCGCGCAGGTGATTTCAGAATACGAACGCATCGGCAGCAAAGGCCCGAAAGCGCCGCCGGAGCCGCTGCATACGGATTAGCCGCTTTGGTGGCTTGGTGCGATGGACTGGGACGAGTAGCAGCAAAACTTTGGCCCGTTAACGCCCGAAGTTTGAATGTGACGGCCAGGCTTGGCGGGTTCAATCAGCAGCAAAAATCGCTATGATTTATATAGCTGTTATCGCCCGACAGCTGTGCGCAAGAGGCAGTTTTCATTGATATTCTGCACTGCAGCGCATGCTTGCAGTTGCTGGTGCGGCTTTTGGCGGCCCGCAACGCAGCTTGCGAACCAAATACCCCCTGGCCGGTCTGACTGGCTTTTCATCCTGAGGACGGGCTTGCATTGAATCTTTCTTATTTCACAAAACTCGAACCCTGGCTACAGGCTTTTGCCGGGCTGGCGGCGTTGCTGGCCCTGGCCGTGGTGGTGCGTTTTTTGATGGTGCTGGTGTTCATGCCGGTGCTGCGTCGCATCCGCAATCGGGCCAATTCAAGGCTGACCGACGTGGTGCTGGCCGACGCCGCGATACGCCGCATGGCGCAGGTCTTGCCGCTGATGGTGATGTTGATCGGTATCGAAGAAGTGCCCTACCTGAGTGCCAAGGTCGTCACGGTGATGAGCAATGTGGCCCTGGCCCTCATGGTGATCCAGATCGTGCGCTCGCTGCTGGCCATGCTGGACGCGTTGCTGCTGGCGCAACACCAGGGCGTAGCAGGCGACGGCCAGACCGTCGCCATGAAAGTGCGCTCCATCAAGAGCTATGTGCAGCTGGGAAAACTGATCCTGATGGTGGCCGCCGGCATCATTGCGGCGGCCACGCTGTTCAACCGCTCGCCGCTGATTGTGCTGTCGGGGCTGGGCGCCATGTCGGCGGTGCTGATGCTGGTGTTCAAGGACACGATTTTGTCTTTCACCGCCGGCGTGCTGCTGTCGTCCAACGACATGCTGCGCCTGGGCGACTGGATTGAAATGCCGCAGGTCGGGGCTGACGGCGATGTGGTCGACATTGCGCTGCACACCGTCAAGGTGCAGAACTGGGACAAGACCATCACCACCATTCCCACCTGGCGGCTGATGTCGGAAAGCTACCGCAACTGGCGCGGCATGAGCGAGTCGGGCGGGCGGCGCATCAAGCGCACCTTGCGGCTGGACGCCAGCTCGGTGCGCTTTCTGGAAGACGCCGACATCGCTTACCTGAGCAATATCGCGCTGCTGCGGCCTTACCTGCAAGGCAAGCGTGCCGTGCTGACCGAGCTGAACAGCCAGACAGAGATTGCGCTGGGCGAAAAAGGAACGTTTCCGGCCAACCAGCGCCGACTGACCAATATCGGCACTTTTCGCGCCTACATCGAGGTGTACCTGCGCGGCAACCCCCGCATTCACCAAGGCATGACGCTGATGGTACGCACGCTGGAGCCCACGCCCGAAGGCGTGCCGATTGAGGTGTATTGCTTCACCGCCAGCACCGCCTGGGCGGTCTACGAAAGCACACAGGACGACATCTTTGACCACCTGTTGTCCATCCTGCCCGAGTTCGGCCTGCGCCTGTACCAAAGCCCGACCGGCAACGATTTGCGCATCGGCATGGTGCAGCGGGCCGAAACCGTGCAGGCCCTGCGCAAGGCCTGAAGTTTGCGCCATGCAGCAACTCGCCGCGCCCGCCAGCTTTGAGATCGTCATCAAGAAAAGCCGCTTCATCGGCATGCTGTTTGCCGCCAGCAGCCGGGCCGAAGCGCAAGTTTTGCTGGCCGATCAGCGCCGGCAGCATCCCGGCGCTTGCCATGTCTGCTGGGCGCTGGTGTGCGACGGCGATTCGGGGCTGGACGACGACGGCGAGCCGTCCGGCACGGCGGCCAAGCCCATGTACAACGTGCTGATGCACAAGGACTTGATGAACGTGCTGGCGGTAGTCGTGCGCTACTGGGGCGGCATCAAGCTGGGCGCCGGCGGCCTGACGCGCGCCTACGGCCAGGCCATTTCAGAAGCCGTGAAAACCGCTGAACTGCAGCCCGTTGAGGCGCAATGCGAGCGGCGCTGCGTGCTGCAGTTCGCCGACGAATCCAGCCTGCGCCGCCTGTGTGAACAGCAGCAGGTCACCGTGCTGGACGCCGCCTACGCCGACGCCGTCACCCTGGTGCTGCGCATGAAGGCCAGCCAGGCCGAGGCGTTTGAAGCGTCAGCGCGCAACTTGCTGCGCGGCGCGTTGCAGTTCAGCCGCGCTGCCTGAGCGCCGCTGCCTGCGGCCACACCAAGAAAACATGCAAAACGGCCGCTGGCTGTGTTGAGGCCATGAAGCGGGTGTTGCTTGATCATTTCCCCTGCTAAAGTTCGACATTGCATACATAGTGCAATTCAATGTGTATACAATAAAACTTGAGGCGGTGACCATTCGAAATGGCGTTGAATCTTTCGCGCCGACTGTTCTTTGATATTGATGGAAATACCCTGAATCAGGTTGTAGACAAGGGGGGAGCAGGCGAAGCGCACAAGGCGATGGTCGAAGCTGTCGCAAAGGCGATGCTGCTGCTTTGACCTGACAACCGATTCGGCAAAGTCGATAGCCAGTAAGCGGGTAAACAGCTGTCGGCAAACGCCCCCGTGCCCGCTGTGCCTCAGTGATTGATCATTTTTCGCCCATGTCAACTGGTTGAGTTGAGGAGTTTTTATACGAAGTCAGATTTTCAATATAAAAAGATGATTTTTAAATCATGGTCAATCAATGTCTAAATATAAAATAAAGAGTCCATATTTTTATGAGTAACTATAACGCTATCTCCGCAAAAAACATCGCAAATGCACCACAAGGCAAGGGCGTGTATTCACAAAGCGTAGCCTTCTCTCATTACAATAATCTTTCAGCCCAGCTCCCTGTCGATCCAAAATCTGGTGAATTAGTCGCTGGCGGTGTAAAAGAGCAGGCCGGCCAGTGCTTTAATAACATTAAAGCCATTTTGGAAAGCATTAATCATGTGATGGATGACATTGTTCGTGTCACTGTATTCGTCAAGAATATCTCGGACATTAATGCGGTCGATGAAGTTTTTGTACCTTTCTTTCCCGGTTATCTTCCTGCACGTACGGTACTTGCCGTCGCAGTGCTGCCTATGGGCGCTTTGGTGCAAATTGAAGCGCTTGTGTCGCACGGTGAAGGCACCATTCCCAATGCGCCGCAGACAGGTGACCTTGTAAAAGTGGCAAGAAATACGCAAAATGCGCCGAGAAATTCTGTTTCTACACAAACAGTAGCTTTTTCTCATTACAACAACATTTCAGCGCAATTGCCTATAGACCCGACAACCGGTGAAATAGTAGCGGGCGGTATAAAAGAGCAGATGGGTCAGTGCTTTAATAATATTAAAGCTATTTTGGAAAGTATTGACCATGTGATGGACGACATTGTTCGAGTCACTCTATTCGTCAAGAATATCCCGGACATCGAGATCGCAAAAGAAGTTTTTACAACATTTTTCACAGGTTATATGCCTGCATTGACCGCCGTTGTCGCATCAGCTTTGCCTGAAGATGCCTTGGTGCAAATCGAAGCCGTCGTGTCACACGGAGACGGTACACCGCCACAGGCACCTGAAGATACACGCAATATCGTCATAAAGGCAAATAATACAGACAACGCTCCCCAAAGCGCCGGCTCACAGACGGTTGCATTTTCTCATTACAACCATATTTCAGCACAATTGCCTGTGGACGCGAAAACTGGTGAAATGGTGACGGGTGGTATTAAGCAGCAAGCGGATCAGTGCCTGAAAAATATCAAGGCCATTGTGGAAAGCGTTGACCACGTTATGGGCGATGTCGTCAAAATAAATATCGCCCTTAAAAATATCGAAGATATCGATGCAGTAGACGAAATTTATACAACGTTCTTTCCGGGCGGTATTCCTGCGCGAAGAATTATTGGCGTTTCAGCACTGCCTGGCGATGCGCTAATCCAAATCGATGCCGTGGTGTCCAATGCTGAAGGAACGCCTCCTGCCGCATAAAAGGCAGTTGTATTTAAATACATCAGCTATTCAATCTGCCTGGAAATGTGGGCGCTGAGTTTGACGGCGTATGCGCCAGCCTGAAAAGCAAACTCAGAATACTGGTTCAGTCACGGCTGGATAAAATGCCGCAAAGCGCTTTGTCGCAAGCAGCCGCTGACGGCTGAGTGGCACAAGCGCACAGGCATCGTCTGATGCAGAAACCCACGAAAAAAAGCACGCTTGCAATACACCGCAAGCGTGCTCTTTTTTTAATAGCTGTCAGCGCACGTCCATCATGCGCTACAGCACTATTTCATTGATATTTACCTCAATCCCCCATCACCACGCCTTCGCGCCGGGGGTCTGCGCCGCCCAACCACATGGGCTTGCCGTGGATGTCGCCGCGTGTGATGGCTTGCAGGCCGCTGGTCATTGGCAGTTCGCGCACTTCGGCACCGCGCGCGCGCAGTGCCTCGACGGTGGCTGGGGCAAAGCGGTTTTCTTCCAGCAGCGTCGGGCCGTTGAGCGAGCCGAAGTTGGGCAGGTCAATCGCTTGCTGAGGCAGCAGTCCCCAGTTCAGCACGCCGTACAGCGTCTTGGCGGTGAAGTGGATGATCAGCGCGCCGCCGGGGCTGCCGGCGCTCATCACTAACTGGCCGGTAGCCTTGTCGAACACCAACGTCGGCGCCATCGACGAGCGTGGCCGCTTGTTAGGCTGCACGCGGTTGGCGACTGGCTTGCCTTCGGCGTCAGTGGGCGCAAAGCTGAAGTCGGTCAACTCGTTGTTCAGCAAGAAGCCGCCCGCCTTGCCGGTGCCGCCGTCGCTCATCAGGCGCGAGCCGAACTGGTCTTCAATCGTCGTGGTCATGGCCAGGGCGTTGCCAAAACTGTCGACGATGCTGATGTGTGAAGTGCCATGTTCGATCTGATCCGGCATGGGCGCATAGGCAGTCCTGACCAGGCCGGGCACGCCGGGCTTGGCCACCTTCATGCTCGGGCCGGCCGGCTGGATCAGGCTGGCGCGCGATTTCAGGTAGGCCGGGTCAAGCAGGCTCATCCAGCTGCCACCGGGTGGTTGCACGAAGTCGGGGTCGCCCAAGTATTGCGCGCGGTCGGCAAAAGCCAGGCGCGAGGCCTCGGTGTACAGGTGCAACCAGTCGGCCGAAGGTGTGGGACTGGGGGTGCCGGGGACGCCGCCCATGCCGGTGACCAGGCCCAGCGTAGCCGCTGGCGTGTTGTTCAGCATGCCCAGAATCTGGCCGACGGCAATGGCGCCGGAGCTGGGTGGCGGCATGCCGCACAGCACATACGCCTTGCCGCGTGCGCTGTAGTCGGCGCAGATAGGGTCGCGTTTCTTGGGCTGGTAGCCGGCCAGATCGCTCATGGAAAGCTGGCCCGGGTTGCTCGGGTGGCCCTGCACTTTGGCCACGATGGACTGCGCCACCGGGCCGGTCAGCAGCGCGCTGGAGCCCTTGCTGGCGATTTGCCGCAGCACGTCGGCCAGCGCCGGATTGCGCAAGGTGGTGCCAATCGCAACCGGCGAGCCGTCGGGCTGGTAGAAATAAGCGGCCGCTGTGCGGTCGTTTTTCAGGTATTTTTCGTCTTTCAGCAGCGTGCCCATCCGGGCGCTGACCTTGAAGCCGTTGTTGGCCAGCGCAATAGCCGGCTCGAACAATTTGGCCCACGGCAGCTTGCCGTATTGCTTGTGCGCCATCTCCAGCATGCGCACCGTGCCGGGCGTGCCGACCGAGCGGCCGCCGACCACGCCGTCGTAAAACGGTATGGGCTTGCCGTCAGCGCCGATGAAGAGGTTTTCGTTGGCCGATGCCGGGGCGGTTTCGCGGCCATCAAAGGCTTCGACTTTGCCGCCGCTGGAGTGCAACAAAAATGCGCCGCCGCCAATACCGCTGGACTGGGGTTCGACTAGCGTCAGCACCATTTGCACGGCAATGGCTGCGTCAATCGCCGTGCCGCCAGCCTTGAGAATCTGGTAGCCCGCTTCCGTGGCCAGCGGGTTGGCCGCCGCAACGGAAAATTGGGTGGTGGCCCAGCCGGGTTTGGGCGTAAAGCCGGTCGCGCTTTCGGGTTGCTGCACGACGGTGCCGGGCGCGCTAGACAGCTGTGGCGGCGGGCGGGTGGCAGGTGTATTGGCGCAGGCGGCCAGCAGGCTGGCCAGTGCAACGGTGCTTAACAGACGTTTCATGCGATCTCCTCCGGGTTGGATGAGTCGTCATGCTACGGCAGCGCGTTGCTTTTGTGGCGTTTATCGCCAGTTCAGGCGGTTTTAATGAGTTTTTGGCAGGTTGTGCATGCAGGACGGGCGCTGTCAGCTATTAAAAACAGAGCGTGCGCGGCGCAGACTGGCCGCGCATGCCGGGGTGCTTTAGCGCGGTGCGAGGCGAATTGCGCCGTCGAGCCGGATCACTTCGCCGTTGAGCATGTCGTTTTCAAAGATGTGCTTGGCCAACTTGGCGTAGTCCTGCGGCGTGCCCAGGCGCGAAGGGAAGGGCACCGAAGCGGCCAGCGAATCCTGCACTTCTTGCGGCATGCCAAACATCATGGGCGTGCCGAAAATGCCGGGGGCAATCGTCATGTTGCGGATGCCGTTGCGCGCCAGATCACGGGCAATCGGCAGTGTCATGCCGACAATGCCACCCTTGGACGCACTGTAGGCGGCCTGGCCTATCTGGCCGTCGTAGGCGGCCACGGACGCGGTGGAAATCATCACGCCACGCTCGCCGGTGGCTTCGGCCTCGTTCTTGCACATGGCTTCAGACGCCAGGCGGATCATGTTGAAGCTGCCAATCAGGTTGACCGTGATGGTCTTGCTGAACACCGCCAGACTGTGCGCGCCGTTCTTGCCGACGGTTTTTTCAGCCGGTGCAATGCCGGCGCAGTTGACCAGGCCCATCAGCTTGCCCATGGACACGGCCTTGGCAACGACTGCCTGGCCGTCGGCTTCCTGGCTCACGTCGCACTTGACGAACGCGGCATTTCCTTCGCCCAGTTCCTTGGCGATGGCTTCGCCTTTTTCCGCCTGCATGTCGGCAATCACGACCTTGCCGCCGTTGGCGACCAGCATGCGCGCCGTGCCTTCACCCAGGCCTGATGCGCCGCCGGTGACGATAAATACTTTGCCTGCGATGTCCATGAGATGTTCCTTGAAGTTGAAAGTTGAAAAAACGTGAAAAGAAGCGCAACAATGCAAATTGACGTTTACGTCAACGTCAATCCAGCCGCCAATTATCGCGCATGAAAAAAGCCCGGAAGCTTTTGAGCGACCGGGCTTTGATGCAAGCGTTGCTTGATTACTTGAAACCGACGCGGTCCAGCATTTGCTGCACCTTGATCTGGTTGTAGCCAATGGTGCTGACGGGAATGGTGTCGGCCTTGAAGCTGCCGCCTGTCATGGCCTGGAGCGCCGGGTTGTTGACCTTGACGCTGGCCACGGCGGGCCATTCGTTGTTGCCGTTGGCAAAATAGTTTTGCGCGTCCGGGCTGGCCAGGTATTCCATGAACTTGATGGCGTTTTCCGGATGCTTGGCATTTTTAGCTACGGCGGCGCCGGCAATGTTGACATGCGTGCCCCAGGTTTCCTGGTTGGGAAATACCACGCCGACGCGGTCAGCCACCAGTTTGTCCGCTGGTGCGTCTGACCGCATGATGCGCGCCAGGTAGTACGTGTTGGTCAGCGCCACGCCGCACTCACCGCTGGCCACGGCCTTGATCTGGTCGGTGTCGCCCCCCTTGGGGTCGCGCGCCATGTTGGCCACCAGGCCCTTGAGCCATTGTTCGGCCTTGGCTGCGCCCAGATGCTCGGTGACGGCTGAAAACAATGACAGATTGTACGGATGGGCGCCCGAACGGGTGCACAGCAGGCCCTTGTTCTTCGGATCGGCCAGTTCCTCGTAAGTGTCGACATCGGCCTTCTTGACCTTCAGCTTGTCATACACGACGACGCGGGCGCGGGTGGAAAAGCCGAACCAGGTCGTGCCTTCAGGGCTTGCCTTGGCCCGCAGGTTGACCGGAATGGCCGCTTCCAGCGCGGGCGACTTGATTGGTTTGAACAGGCCCTCAATATCGCCTTTCCAGAGGCGGGCGGCATCGACCAGCAAAATCACGTCGGCAGGCGACGCCGCGCCTTCGGCCTTCAGGCGCGCCAAGATGCCGGCATCGTCGGCGTCGACCCGGTTCACCTTGATGCCGGTGGCCTTGGTGAAATTGCTGTAAAGCGCTTCATCGGTCTGGTAATGGCGGGCTGAATACAGGTTAAGAACCTGATCCTGCGCGCTGGCAGTGCCAACAGCGCCGAACAAGGTGGCGGCAGCCAGGGCAAGACCGGTCAATAACGGCAATTTTTTGAACATGTGGGAATCCTGAGGGCTTGAAAGTTACCGAGTTTAATGCAAATGCGAATTAGTCGCACTCTCTTTGACGCTGAAATAGCTGCATTGCAAAATCGCTCAAGTGTTGGGCTGCAACCTGGATCACCAGTGCCATTGCAGCCGTTTGCCGGCATTTACCGGGTTCAACAGGCCGCCCGCCACTCATACGCAGGGAGGTGTTTTAAGCAAAAAAAAGCCCAACCGAAAGATTGGGCTTGAACGGAACCGAGAAACTGGAAGCTTCTGCAAGGAATCGGAAAGACAATTTTTTACGCGAGTCTTGGCTGCGTTGGCAGCAAAGGCTCAGCGGTTATTAACGTTTTTTGGTCACGTTCTTGGAAGCGTTGACGGCTGACTCGGAAACCGATTTGAAATTGGTTTCGGCCATGTCGCCTGCTTGCTTGACGGCTTTTTGCACGGACTCGAACGCCGTGTTGGCAGCGGTCATGGCGCTTTTCATCATGGTCACTGCGGTTTCGGAACCGGCAGGTGCATTTTGGGTAGCGCTGTCGATCAGTTCAGCCACTTTTTTCTGGGCTTCAGCGGTCTGGCCTTCAAAAGACTTGCTGATTTCGGCGCTGGACGACTGGGCGATTTCGTACAGGTGACGGCTGTAGGCAGCGGTTTTTTCAGCCAAAGGCTGAACCATGCTGACTTGCAGGGCCAACAGTTCTTGTGCGTCTTTTGCGCCCATGACAGCTTGTGCGTTGTTGGCGGTTTCGGCCAGGGCTGCTTTGGTGGCTTGCACATTCAGCTCGACCAGCTTTTCAACGCCTTCAAAGGCTTTCTGGGTCAAACCGAACAGGGTTTCGATGTTGGCTTTGTGCGATGCCATGATTTGTTCAGCGGTCAGCATAATAATTTCCAATACAGTAGTTAAGGTTAAATAGTTGCTTTGCGCTGAATTGCTGCACTGCAACATGAAGCCGATTATAGGAAGATACCCTTGGTTTTGCAACCCTTCATTGTTGCAACGCCGCATTTTAGGTGTGCCTGTCTGCTTTTAATATTCTAGGGTGACGAGACTGTGTCGACTTGAGATGCATCAACCCCAGGCAACTCCCTGCAGGGCGCTGATTTCGCTGGCAAGCCGCAAGTGCGCAGGCTGATTCAAGCGCCTGGCTTTTAATTCTGGATACCTGCCACGTGCATGCTTTTTACGCTGACAACTTCGTTCTGCCCCTGCCCACCGGGCATCGCTTTCCGATGCGCAAATACAGCTTGCTGCGCGAACGTGTGGCGAGCGAGCTGCCTGCCGTGCAACTGGCCCAGGCACCCGCTGCCAGCGAAGGGGAACTTGCCCTTGTCCACACGCCTGCTTACATAGAAGCCATCATGCAGGGCACTTTGCCTGCGCCTGAGCAGCGTGAAATCGGTTTTCCCTGGAGCCCCGCCATGGCCGAAAGGGCGTGCCGCTCGGTGGGTGCTACCCTGGCCGCCGCGCGCAGGGCGCTGGGATTGCGGGCCGGCGCACAGCCCGCAGGCATTGCGGCCAATCTGGCGGGCGGCACGCACCATGCGTATGCCCACAAGGGCGGCGGGTTTTGCGTCTTCAACGATTCGGCGGTGGCCGCCCGGCTGATGCAGGCCGAGTGGGCGCGGCTGCATCGCCATGCCAGGGCACCGCTACAGGTGGCGGTGATTGATCTGGATGTGCATCAGGGCAATGGCACGGCCAGCATTTTTGCCCGCGACCCGAGCGTGTTCACGCTGTCGCTGCACGGAGAAAAGAATTTTCCGTTTCGCAAGGAGGACAGTGACCTGGATGTCGAATTGCCCGACGGCTGTGTTGACGCGCCGTATTTGCAGGCGCTGGAGCACGCGCTGGATGAGCTGGACCGGCGCTTCACTCCGGGGCTGATTCTGTACCTGGCCGGCGCTGATCCGTTTGAGGGCGACCGCCTGGGGCGACTGAGTTTGAGCTTTGACGGGCTGGAAGCGCGTGACCGCCGCGTTTTTGACTGGGCCTGGCAGCGCCGCATTCCGCTGGCGTTTTCCATGGCCGGCGGCTACGGCGTCGATATTGATCAAACCGTTCAGGTGCAGATGAACACCTACCGGGTGGCAGTTGACTATTGGCGCAAGTGGAATCCGGCCGGCTGAGGCGCTGGCAAAATAGCGCGTCATGACACACCCCGCTCGACCCCAAGCTGAATTGCGCAGCCGCTACAAAGCCTTTCGCGACATCGGCACCCGCTGGGCTGACAACGATATGTATGGCCACGTCAACAACGTCGTTTATTACAGCTGGTTTGACACCGCCGTCAACGGCCTGCTGATTGAACGCGGCGCGCTCGACATTCATGCCGGCCCGGTGATTGGCTTGGTGGTGGAAACCCAATGCAATTACTTCTCGCCGCTGGCCTTTCCCGAGCCGGTGGTGGCCGGCATTCGCGTGGCGCATGTTGGCGCGTCCAGCGTGCGTTACGAAGTGGCGCTGTTTCCGGGCGATGAAAGCCTGCCTTGCGCCGCCAAAGGCCATTTTGTCCATGTGTATGTAGACCGCGCCCTGCGCCGGCCTGCGCCCTTGCCGCCTGAACTCATGTCTGTACTGGAGCCACTGAAATGAAGCCTGTTGTTTTACCTTCCCATCCTGTGGTCGCGGGCGATTTTGCGCCGGACGATGCGCCCAGCAGCGCGTCGGCACCGCCGCTCAATGCGGTTGACCGGGCGATAGAAAGCCGGCAGTCGATGCGCGAGTTTTTGCCCGCGCCCGTGCCCCGCGCCCTCATCCTGCATTTGCTGGAACTTGCCAGCCGCGCCCCGTCGGGCACCAACACCCAGCCGTGGAAAGCCTATGTGCTGCAGGGCGCCAGCAAGCAAAGCCTGAGCGACAAGGTTTGCCTGGCGCATGACGCGCTGCGCGATAACCCGGCGCTGGCTTCTGATTACAAAGAGGAATACGACTATTACCCTGAAAAATGGGTATCGCCGTACATTGACCGGCGGCGCGAAAACGGCTGGGGCCTGTACGGGCTGCTGGGCATCACCAAAGGCGACAAGGACAAGATGCATGCGCAGCACCAGCGCAATTACCGCTTTTTTGATGCGCCGGTCGGCCTGATGTTTACGCTCGACCGCGTGATGGGCCGGGGCTCGCTGCTGGACTACGGCATGTTCATGGAAAACTTCATGATCGCCGCACGCGGCCATGGCCTGCACACTTGCCCGCAGGCCGCCTGGAACGGCTTTGCCAAAATCATCCTGCCGCACATCGGCGCGGGCGACAGCGAGATGCTGGTCTGCGGCATTGCGCTGGGGTATGCCGATGAGTCAGCGCGGGTCAATACCTATCGCACGCCGCGTGTGAGTGCGGCTGAATTTACGACCTGGCTGGAGTGATGGGCCCCCACGCTCCCCACTGCGTGTGGTTCGCTGCCCCCCGAGGGGACGCTGCGCCTGCGGCCCGGCAAAGCCGGTTCCGCGGCCCTGGCTGGTTTGACGCGGATGCCGCCACGCTTGTGGGTTTGCCTGCTGTGCTGATTCCCTATAAGACTTTGCAAAGCCAGTTACTTAGCCATAGCTTGCACGTTCAGGCGGCTCACTGCGCTCGTCTTGACGTGTCAACAGCCGCCAGTCGCAGCCCTGCCGCCGCATGACCTTCTCCGTCGTTCAGCTGCTCGGCGGCTTGTCTTACGCCACCACGCTGTTTTTGATGGCGGCAGGGTTGACGCTGATTTTTGGCGTGACGCGGATTGTCAATTTTGCGCATGGCAGTTTTTTCATGCTGGGTGCGCTGTTTACGGCGCACTGGGTGACCAACTGGTTTCCGGCCTGGGGCGAAAGTCTGCCGCTGTACCTGCTTGCTATTCTTTTGGGAGCTGCTTGCGCAGGACTGGCGGGCGCTGTCGCCGAATTCTTCTTGTTAAGGCGAATGTCCGGCGCGCCCGAGCTTTACCAGCTGGTCGCCACGTTCGGCCTGAGCCTGGCGATGCACGACGCGATGCAATGGAGCTTTGGGCCGGACGAGGTGTTTGCGCCGCGCTTTCCGGGGCTCAAGGGCTCGGTGCAGATTGGGGACGAGTTTTTTCCGGTGTACCAGCTGGCGATGATTGTGCTCGGGCCGCTGGTCTGGCTGGGGCTGCATCTTTTGCTGCGGCGTTCGCTGTTTGGTCAGCGCCTGCGCGCTGCCACGCAAGACCGTTCCATGCTGGCCGCGCTGGGCGTGAACCCCAAACCGCTGATGCTTGGCGCGGTGGTGCTGGGTTGCGCGCTGGCCGGGCTGGGTGGCGCGCTGCAATTGCCGCGCGAACCGGCGCATTTGCAGATGGACATGAACGTGATCGTCGAAACCTTCGTCGTCGTCGTGACGGGCGGGCTGGGCAGTATTGGCGGTGCGTTTGTCGCGGCCTTGCTGATTGGCCTGGTGCATGCCTTTGGCATCAGTGTGTTTCCGCAGGCCACGCTGGTGATTGTGTTTTTGACGATGGCGGTGGTGCTGGTGTTCAGGCCGCAGGGGCTCAAGGGCATGCCCGCTGCATCGCTGGAACACGGCGGCGCGCGGGAAGCGGCGCAGAAGTTTCGCGGTGTGGCGCTGGGGGGCGGGTGGCAGGCGTTAATTGCCGTGGCTTTTGCGTTGCTGGCGGCGCTGGCTTGGGGCGGTGGTGCCTATTGGCAGACGCTGGCCGCTGACGCGCTGATTTTGATGATCTTTGGCATCAGCCTGCAATCAATGATGGCGCTGGGCGGGCTGGTCAGCTTTGGCCATGCGGCGTTTTTTGCGCTCGGTGCCTATGGCGCGGCCTTGTCGCACACGCTGTGGGGCGCTTCGCTGCCGGTGGCGCTGGCCGCCGGTTGCGGCGCGGCGCTGGCCGTGGCGGCGGTGTTTGGCGCGGCGGTGGTGCGCAGCAGCGGCGTGTATTTGGCGATGCTGTCGCTGGCCTTGGCGCAGGTGATCTGGGCCAGCGCCACGCAGTGGGTAGACCTGACCGGCGGCGACAACGGGCTGATTGGCCTCACGCTGGTTACTGACGACGGCCGTCCGGTTTTCTATGCCTTGCTGGTGGTGCTGGCGCTGGCGTCGGTGTTCGCGCTGCGGTTTTTAAGCCAGTCGGTGATGGGCGCGGCGCTGCAGGCCGTGCGCGATGCGCCTTTGCGCGCGGCGGCGTCGGGGCTGTCGGTGGGCTGGCTCAAGTACCGGGTGTTTGTCGAAAGCGCGGTGCTGGCTGGTCTGGCGGGCGGGTTGTTTGCCGCGCACAAAGGAGCCGTTTTTCCGTCTTTAGCTGCCGTGTCCACGTCGGTCGATGCCTTGCTGGTGGTGTTGCTGGGCGGTGTGCACCAGCTCTGGGGCGCGGTGGTGGGCAGCCTGGTGCTGACCTATGCCAGCGCTGAACTGGGCCGGGAAGTGACGTACTGGCGCGGCCTGCTCGGGCTGTTCATCATGCTGATCATGGTGGCTTCGCCGTCGGGTCTGCTGGGATTGATGGCTCGCCTGGGCGTGCGGCGTCATCGCATCACTGAGGTAAACCGCTGATGCTGCAGGTTCAACAACTGGTGAAGTATTTTGGCGGCGTCCATGCCGTCGATGGCGTGAGCTTTGACGTTGCCGCCGGGGAATGCGTGGCGCTGATTGGCCCCAACGGCGCAGGTAAATCGACCTGCTTTGCCTGCATTGCCGGCCAGTATCCGCTGACGGGCGGCCATATCCTGTGGAACGGCAGGGCGCTCGAAAAGCTGGCTCCGGCGGCTCGCCTGCAGCATGGCGTGGCACGAACCTTTCAGGTAGCGCAGGTCTTTGAAGCCCTCACGGTGCTACAAAATGTGCAGCTGACCATACAGGCCAGTCGTGCGCATCAGGCCATTTCGGCCTTTAAACGGCTGGATGGACAGTCGCGCGAAGCCGCCAGCGCGCTGCTGCAGGAAACCGGCTTGACCGATGTGGCCAACGAAGACGTTTTGCGCCTGCCTTATGGCGCCAAAAAGCGGCTGGAACTGGCGATGGCGCTGGCGGCGAGTCCCAAACTGCTGTTGCTCGACGAGCCCGCTGCCGGCTTGGGTGAAGCCGAACGCGCCAGCCTGATGCAGCTGGTCAAAAAGCTGGCCGGGCAGGGCATGGCCGTGCTGTACACCGAGCACAACATGGACGCCGTGGCGGGCGTGGCCGACCGCGTGCTGGTGCTGATTGAGGGCCAGCTGGCCGCACAAGGCTCGTTCGAGGAAATTTCGCGCGACGCCACGGTGCGCCGGCTTTACCTGGGCGAAAGTCTGGATGACCAACCCGTCGAAGGAGCCGCCCATGCTTGAAGTTCACCAGCTCAACGCTTTTTATGGCCAGGCGCAGGCGTTGTTTGACGTTTCATTGCGCGTGCAGGCCGGTGAAATGCTGGTGCTGCAAGGCCTGAACGGCGCCGGAAAATCGACGCTGCTCAAAGCCATCATGGGGCTGGAAGTGCGCACCGAAGGCCAGATTCGCTGGCAGACGCCGACGGGCTTGGTGGCCATCGAACGCTGGGAAACGCACCGGCGCGCGCAAGCCGGTCTGGGTTATGTGGCTGAAGACCGCCGTTTGTTCACCGAGCTGACGGTGCGTGAAAACCTGCACGTCGCGGCGGGTAAAAATGCCAAGGCGCTTGAAGCCCGGGCGCTCGATTTGTTTCCCGTTCTCAAAACCCTCTTGAATCGGCCTGCGGCCCAGATGAGCGGCGGCCAGCAACAGATGCTGGCGATTGCCCGCACCTTGATGACCGGCCCGAAAATCCTGCTGCTCGACGAGCCTTGCGAAGGCATTGCGCCGGTGCTGGTGGAGTCGATTCGCGATGCGCTGTTGCTGCTCAAGCGCGAAGGCATGGCGCTGCTGGTGGTCGAGCAAAATCGCCTGCTGGCCTCGCGCGCCGACCGCTTGCTGGGGCTGGTTGCAGGTAAAGTCGGAGGCTCGTGAAACTGGCCCGAGCTTGTGCGGCCAATTCAACTTTTTCATCTCTCCCGTCATTGTTTAAAAGGACATTGCCATGACCACCACGACTCCATCAGGACTGCAGTACGAAGACACCGTGCTCGGCACCGGCGCCATTGCCAAAGCCGGCCAATACGTCAAGGTGCATTACACCGGCTGGCTTTTCAACGACGGCGTGCAGGGCGCCAAGTTTGACTCCAGCAAAGACCGTGGCCAGCCGTTTCAGTTCTCGCTGGGTGCTGGCGAAGTGATCAAGGGCTGGGACGAAGGCGTGCAGGGCATGTCGGTGGGCGGTACGCGCCGGCTGGTCATTCCAGCGGCACTCGGCTACGGCGCACGCGGCGCAGGCGGCGTGATTCCGCCCAATGCTACGTTGCTGTTTGAAGTCGATTTTCTGGGTACGTGATTCGGCCTTGATGGTTTGACCCTTGCACCCGACTCGCCGCCTTGGGGCGCGAGTCTGGGCAGCGGATTTTCTCTTCTGGCTTTTTAAGCGTTCACCATGATCATCACCAGCCTGCTCGATACCGATCTGTATAAATTCACCATGATGCAGGTGGTGCTGCACCAGTTCCCCGGTGCCGAGGTGGAATACCAGTTCAAGTGCCGCAATGCCGGCGCGCCTGGCATCACCGATCTGGCACCTTTTGTGAACGAGATACGCGAAGAAATTCGCGGCCTGTGCCGGCTGCATTTTCAGGATGCTGAACTCGCCTATCTGAAAGCCATGCGTTTTATCAAGAGCGATTTTGTCGATTTTCTCGGCATCTTCAAGCTCAACGAAAAATACGTCAGCGTCAACGCCTTGCCATCGGGCGAGATTGAGGTGTCGATCAAGGGGCCGTGGCTGCACACGATCTTGTTTGAAATTCCGGTGCTGGCCATCATTAACGAGGTTTATTTCCGCAACACCCAAAAGCAACCCGATTTGAGCGAAGGCCGCAAACGGCTGGACACCAAAATCGGGGAGTTGCAGGCGGCGGGTCTGGGCGAACTCAAGATTGCCGATTACGGCACGCGCCGGCGTTTTGGCAAGGACTGGCACGAAGAGGTGTTGCGCACGCTGGTAAGCCGCCTGGGCACAGGCGCCAAAGGGCAACTGGCCGGAACCAGCAATGTGCTGTACGCCATGAAGCTGGGCTTGATTCCACTGGGCACGATGGCGCATGAGTATCTGCAGGCGTGCCAGGCGCTGGGCCCGCGTTTGCGGGACAGCCAGGTGTTCGGCTTTGAGGTGTGGGCCAAGGAATACCGGGGCGACCTGGGCATTGCGTTGTCGGATGTCTACGGCATGAGCGCCTTTTTGCGCGATTTTGACCTTTACTTTTGCAAGCTGTTCGATGGCGCGCGCCACGACAGCGGCGACCCTTTCCAGTGGGGCGAGCGCATGCTGGCGCACTACATTAAAAATCGCGTCGACCCGCAAACCAAGACGCTGATTTTCAGTGATTCGCTCACGATGCCCCGAACCATCGAGCTGTACCAGCGGTTCAGGGGGCGTTGCCAGCTGGCCTTCGGTATTGGCACCAACCTGACCAACGACCTCGGCTACGAGCCGCTGCAAATCGTCATCAAGATGCTGCGCTGCAACGGCCAGCCGGTCGCCAAGCTGTCTGATACGCCGTCTAAAAACATGTGTAACGACGAAAAATATTTAGCCTATCTGCGCCAGGTATTTGACATCCCAACGCCTGCCTGATTTTCACGTTCGATAATGGCCGCCCGCGCCAGCCGCCGGCAGGGCGCGCTACCCTGGAGATATAAATGAAAGCTTTCCGCTGGACAGCGGCGCTGATGCTGCTCGCACTCTGCCCCGGCCTGTCGTTTGCCGCCGAACTGCAGGGTAGTGAACTTTCTGTGCTGTGGGGCGTTCCTTTTGCCGGCTTGCTGCTGTCGATTGCTTTGCTGCCGCTGCTGGTTTCCCGCTTTTGGCACCATCATTTTGGCAAGATAACGGCCGCCTGGTCGCTGGTTTTTCTGCTGCCCTTTGCGGTGGTTTACGGCCCCGGCCTGGCTGGTGCCAGCTTCATGCATGCGCTGCTGGCTGAATACCTGCCGTTCATTTTTCTGCTGACGGCGCTGTTTACGGTGGCCGGCGGCATTCACATACGCGGCAACCTGCACGGCAGTCCGGGGCTGAACACGGTCATCCTGGCGATTGGCGCGGTACTGGCCAGTGTCATGGGCACCACAGGCGCATCGATGCTGCTGATCCGGCCCCTGATTCGGGCCAACGACAACCGGTCGCACACGGCGCACGTGGTGGTGTTTTTCATCTTCATCGTGTCAAATGCCGGCGGTTCGCTGACGCCGCTGGGCGATCCGCCGCTGTTTCTGGGTTTCCTGAAAGGCGTGGATTTTTTCTGGACTGTGAGCCACATCTTTCCTGAAACGCTGTTCCTGATTGGCAGTTTGCTGGCGATTTTTTATGCGCTTGATATGTGGTTTTATCACCAGCGAGAAGAAATTGGCCCGCTGGACCCGACGCCCGACACCCGCAGCATTGGCTTTGACGGCGCTGTCAACTTCTGGTTGCTGGGCTTTGTTGCCGGGTTGGTGCTGCTCAGTGGTTTCTGGAAGTCGCCCGTGGTGTTCAACATCGCCGGCACTGACGTGGGTTTGCCGGGCGTGGTGCGCGATGCCGGGCTGCTGGCCATCACCTTGCTGTCGCTGAAAATCACGTCGGCCAAAGTCCATGACGACAACCAGTTTTCATGGGGCCCGATGCTTGAAGTGGCCAAGCTGTTCGCCGGCATTTTCCTGACCATCATTCCGGTCATTGCCATGCTCAAGGCTGGCACCGATGGGCCTTTTGGCGCAGTGGTGTCTGCCGTAACGCGTCCAGACGGCTCGCCCAACCCGGCCATGTATTTCTGGGCTACCGGCCTGCTCAGCTCGTTTCTGGACAATGCGCCGACCTACCTGGTGTTCTTCAACACCGCCGGCGGCGATCCGCAGGCGCTGATGACGACCTTCGCCGGCACGCTGGCCGCCATTTCAGCCGGCGCCGTGTTCATGGGCGCGAACACCTATATTGGCAACGCGCCCAACCTGATGGTCAAGGCGATTGCCGAAGACCGGGGCGTAAAAATGCCGAGCTTTTTTGGCTACATGCTGTGGTCTGGTGGCGTGCTGATTCCCCTGTTCATCATCATGACCTTTATCTGGTTCTAACAAAGAAGGCCAACATTTCCCATGAGCAAACCCAAAATCCTGATGGCCCGCGCCGTGTTCCCCGAAGTCATTGAGCGGCTTGAACAGTACTTTGACGTCGAACCCAACCAGGCCGACGAAACCTGGTCCAAAGCCCAGCTAATCGAGCGGCTGCAAGGCAAGGCGGGCGCCTTTACCACCGGCAGCGACCGCATCGATGCCGAGGTGTTGGCCGCTTGTCCGCAGCTCAAGATTTGCGCCAACATGGCCGTCGGCTACAACAACTTTGACATCGCCGCCATGACCGCTGCCGGCGTGCTGGCCACCAACGCACCCGATGTGCTGACCGAAACCACCGCCGATTTCGGCTTTGCATTGCTGATGGCGACTGCCCGCCGCATCACTGAAAGCGAGCACTACCTGCGCGCCGGTCAGTGGAAAAAATGGAGCTACGACATGTTTGCCGGCTCCGACATCCACGGCGCGACGTTAGGCATTCTGGGCATGGGCCGCATCGGGCAGGGCATTGCCAAACGCGGTGCGCACGGCTTTGGCATGAAGGTGATTTACCACAACCGCTCCAGGCTCGACGCGGCGCTTGAAGCCGAGTGCAAGGCCCGCTATGTCAGCAAGGAAGAACTCCTCAAGACCGCTGACCACCTGGTGCTGGTGCTGCCGTATTCGCCGGCGTCGCATCACACCATCGGTGCCGCCGAACTGGCGCAGATGAAGCCAACGGCCACGCTGGTCAACATTGCACGCGGCGGCATTGTCGATGACGCCGCGCTGGCAGCTGCCTTGCGCAACAAGACTATTGCAGCCGCCGGGCTGGACGTGTTTGAGGGCGAGCCGTCGGTGCATCCCGACCTGCTCACCGTGCCCAATGTGGTGCTGACGCCGCACATCGCCAGCGCCACGCTGCCGACGCGCCTGGCGATGGCCAGTCTGGCGGCTGACAACCTGATCGCATTTTTTACAGGAAACAAGCCGCTCACGCCCTTGAATCCTGCGGTGCTAGCTATTAAATAAATAGCGAGCCTGCGCATGGAATTCTGGCTGATGCTGGCCTTGCTGCTGGCCAACCTGCTGTTGCTGGTCTGGCTGGTGGTACGTCCGCCGGTTGCGTCTGCAGACGATGGAAATGCCAAACTGCTGAATGGCTTTGCAGATGTCAACGACCGGCTGGAGCGCGAATTGCGGCGTGAAATCAGCGACAACGCGCGCAGCAGCCGTCAGGAACTGGCCAGCGTGTTTGCCACTTTCCAGCAAACGCTGGTGCAGCAAAGCGCCGAAGCCACGCGCAGCCAGAACACGCAGATCGATGCGTTTTCGCAGCAGCTAGGCCTGCTGCAAAAAACCTTGTCAGACACCCTGAGCGTGCAGCTGCATTCGCTGAGCGAATCAAATGCCCGCCGCATGGGCGAGGTGCGCGAAACGCTGGAAAAGCAGCTCGCACAACTGCAGCAAAGCAATGCCGACAAGCTCGACGAAATGCGCCGCACCGTCGATGAAAAGCTGCAAAACACGCTGGAAACGCGGCTCGGCCAGAGCTTCAAGCAGGTGGCTGACCGGCTCGAACAAGTCCACAAGGGGCTGGGTGAAATGCAAACGCTGGCACAAGGCGTGGGCGACCTCAAGCATTTGCTGACCAACGTGAAAACGCGCGGAATTTTTGGCGAAGCGCAACTCGCAGCCCTGCTGGAACAGGTGTTTACCGTCGAGCAGTACGCGGCGCAGGTCGTGACGCGGCGCGGCGGCAAGAACCCAGTCGATTTCGCCATCAAGCTGCCGGGCCGCTCTGACTCGGGGGAGCCGCTGTGGCTGCCGATTGATGCGAAATTTCCGAACGAAGACTATGAGCGGCTGCTCGATGCGCAGCAGCGCGCCGATGGGCCGGGCGCTGAAATCGCCGGCAAGGCGCTGGAAACGCGTATCCGGCTGGAGGCCAAATCGATCTCTGAAAAATACATTGAGCCGCCGTACACCACCGACTTTGCGATTTTGTTTTTGCCCACCGAAGGCCTGTACGCCGAAGTGCTGCGCCGCCCCGGCCTGATTGAATGCCTGCAGCGTGACCACCGTATCACGCTGGCCGGCCCGACCACGCTGCTGGCGATGCTCAATTCGCTGCAAATGGGTTTCAGGACGTTGGCGCTGGAAAAGCGTTCCAGCGAGGTGTGGCAGGTGCTGGGCGCGGTCAAGACCGAGTTTGGCAAGTTCGGCGACGTGCTGGCCAAGGTCAAGTCGCAGACCGAAACCGTGCTCAACACCTTGACCAGCGCCGAGCAGCGCAGCCGCGTGATGGGCAAGGCGCTGCGCAACATCGAAGCCCTGCCAGAAGCCGATGCCGCCCGCCTGATTCCGCTGGACAAAGGGCTGGAGCCGGAGTGATGCAAGTAGCATGACGCGCGCGCTGGCCCGGCTGATCCTGGCGCAGATCTGTTTGCATGCCTGCATGGCGGGCATGCGTATGGCCGCGCCCCTGCTGGCGCTGCGCGAAGGCTACAGCCCGGCTGCTGTGGGCGTGCTGCTGGCGCTGTTTGCCCTGACACAGGTCTTTCTGGCGCTGCCCGCAGGCCGCTTTGCCGACCGCCACGGCTTGCGGCGTCCGGTCAGCTACAGCGTGCTGGCGGCGGTCACCGGAGCGGGTGCGGCAGTGGCCTTTCCGGTGTTTCCGGTGCTGTGCCTGGCCGCGCTGCTGACCGGCGGCGCGACCGGCGGGGCCATCATTGCTCTGCAGCGGCATGTCGGACGGGCGGCCGGTGGCGTGCTGCAACTGCGCCAGGTGTTCAGCTGGCTGGCCATTGGCCCGGCCATTTCCAACTTTGTCGGGCCGTTTTCCGCCGGTCTGCTGATTGACCATGCGGGCACCACGCCCGGCAGCCTGTGGGGATACCGGGCGGCTTTTTTCATGATGGCCGTCCTGCCGCTGGTCACCTGGTTTCTGGTTCGCAATACCCGCGAGCTGCCGCCGGTGGTTGCCGCAAGCGCCGGGTCGCGGCCCAAAGCCTGGGATTTGCTGCGCCAGCCGACATTTCGGCGGCTGCTGCTGGTGAACTGGTTTCTTTCATCGTGCTGGGATGTGCATACCTTCGTGGTGCCGGTGCTGGGCTTTGAAAGAGGCATCAGTGCCTCGGTGATTGGCTCCATTTTGGGTGCGTTTGCAATCGCTGCCGCTGTCGTCCGCATGCTGCTGCCGCTGGTGGCTGCGCGCCTGAAAGAGTGGCGCGTGCTCGCTTTTTCCATGTTGGCGACGGCCGTGCTGTTTGCGGTTTATCCGTTCATGCGCTCGGCGCTGGGCATGGGGATTTGTTCGGTGTTGCTGGGCTTGTCGCTGGGCATGGTGCAGCCGATGATCATGAGCATGCTGCACCAGATCACGCCCGAAGCGCGTCACGGCGAGGCGCTGGGGTTGCGCCTCATGACCATCAATGCGTCGAGTGTCATGATGCCGATGCTGTTTGGTTCAGCCGGTGCGCTGATTGGCATTGCCGGCGTTTTCTGGGCCACCGGGGCGCTGGTGGGTGCGGGGTCGCGCCTGGCCTGGCTGCTTAGGGACAGCTTGAGCTTTCACGCAGACCAGCCTGTTGGCCCGCCTGGCGCCGGCAAAAACTCCTAGAGTTCGTAGAACGCCCGAATCACTTCCCAAGCCGCTTCTGGCGTGTCAACGTACTTGAAGAGCGCAATGTCCTGAGGTGAAATCACACCTTCCTCGATCATGAGGTCGATGTTGAAAAGCCGTTTCCAGTAGTGGCTGCCAAAAAGAATGATGGGCACCGGTTTGGCCTTTTTGGTTTGCACCAAGGTGATGATTTCAAACAATTCATCAAGCGTTCCGAATCCGCCCGGAAAAGCCACCAGCGCCTTGGCACGCATCATGAAGTGCATTTTGCGCATCGCAAAATAATGGAACTTGAAGTTCAGCGACGGTGAAACGTACGGGTTGGAGCCTTGCTCGTGCGGCAACACGATGTTCAAACCCACGGTCAGTGCGCCCATTTCCTGTGCGCCCCGGTTGGCCGCTTCCATGATGCCCGGCCCGCCGCCGGTGCAAATGAACAACTGCTCCGCTGCCGGGCGCGGGTTGCTGTAGCCCGCCACGATGCGCGCAAACAGGCGTGCCTGGTCGTAGTAGTTGGCGTTGCGCAAATGGCGCTGCGCCAGCGTCAGTGCCGCTTCATCGCCGCTTTCTTCGGCCAGCTTGAATGCTGCATTGGCCTGCTCGGGGGCCGGGAAGCGGGCGCTGCCAAACACCACGACGGTGTTGTCAATGCCTTGCGCCTGCTGCTCGATTTCAGGCTTGAGCATTTCAAGCTGCATCCGGATGCCGCGAATTTCGCGGCGCAGCAAAAACTCCGGGTCTGCAAAAGCCAGCCGGTTGGCATGAGGCTGCAGTGGCGTGGTGTCACTGGAGAGCGCTTGCAGCTCAGCCCAGGCATGGGCCAGGCGGTCTTCTGATAAGTCTTGTGTTTGTTCCATGAGCCGTTCGGTTTAAAAAGTGAAGTAAGCGCGCAAGCCGGGCAATTTTGCCCGTTGCCAGTGTCTGCGCATCATGCAAAAAGGCTCCGTGTGGAGCCTTTTCTAAAAATCAGCGTGAGCCGCAAAGCTCTGCAGATCAGACACGTTTGCGGTACTCGCCGGTGCGGGTGTCGATTTCAACCACGTCCCCTTGCGCCACAAAAATAGGCACGCCGATTTCAAAGCCGGTGGCAATCTTGGCGGGCTTCAAAACCTTGCCGGAAGTGTCGCCTTTGACGGCAGGCTCGGTCCAGGTGATTTCGCGCTGCACGCTGGTCGGCACTTCGACCGAAATGGCCTTGCCGTCATAGAACACGACTTCGAGGTCCATGCCATCTTGCAGGTAGTTCAGCGAGTCGCCCATGTTTTCGGCTTCGACTTCGTACTGGTTGTACTCGGCGTCCATGCAGATATACATCGGGTCGGCAAAGTACGAATAGGTGCATTCCTTCTTGTCCAGAAAAACCTGGTCCAGCTTGTCGTCAGCCTTGAACACGACTTCGGTGTTGAAGGTGGCGATCAGGCTTTTGAGCTTCATGCGCACGGTGGCCGAATTGCGGCCGCCCCGGCTGTATTCGGTCTTGAGCACGACCATCGGGTCTTTGCCGTTCATGATGACGTTGCCGACGCGGATTTCTTGAGCGATTTTCATAGCAGTCTTACTGATTTACTGAGGTGGACCGCCAAACGTCTGCAGTTGTCGTGCAGGTTCTGCGGTGGGTTGTTTGGCCGATTAAATGCCTGTTTATCGGACGTTGGTGCGTTTGGCCCAACAGGCTAATCCGCAGAGCCGATGATTTTAGCGGCTTTTTTCTGCAAACCCAACCAGCCGCGTGCACAGGTCGTCCCCGGCCATCAGGCGTTTACGGGCGGCGAGCGCGCAGGCTTGCCAGGCGGGCAGGTCAAGCGCCGGGACTTCTTTCGGTGGCTGGCCAGTGCCCTGGCGGTTCCAGGCGGCGTGAAAATTTCGCAGTGAAGGCGGCGCTTGCAGCCAGTCCAGAAAAGCATCGAGCTTGTCCAGATGCGCCTCGTCGTCCTGCGGATAGATTTGCCAGACAAATGCCTTGCCGGCCCACAGCGCGCGCACCACCGAGTCTTCGCCGCGCACAAAATTCAAATCGCAAGCCCACAACAAGTGGTCAAATTCAGTTTGCGGCAGCAGGCGAAGGTATGAAAAAGATAGCAGGTTGCGCCCGTCCGTATTGCGCAAGCAGGCTATTTCATCATTAAAAGCGGTTTTGACAGCGGCGGTAGCCCGTCCTGCCGCCACCAGCAGCCGCACCGGCTCGCCGTTCAGCCCGTGCTGCGCAAACTGCCGCAACAGGCCGGGCAGCGCGTCGGGCTCGTAGCAAAACAGCGACACCAGCTTTTCGCCGCGCCATTCAATGCCTTGGGCCGCCAGCCAGACGCGGCGGTCAAAACGGGCTTGCCGCTGTTCCAGATCGGGCTCGCGCAGCAGGCCGCCGGTGGATTCGGTAAAGCCGGGATAAAAAAACCACTTCAGCCAGCCAGCCGCCGGGCCGGTTTGCACCGGCGAGGGCAGGGCATGGCAACGTTCGACATAAGCCTCTGCCGACAGGTATTCGAGGTTGATCCACAAGGGTTTCAGGTCGCTTGTGCTTGACTGACGGGCGCAAGCAGCTATAAATTCAGGAGCGGCTTCGCAGCCGAACGATTCGATCAGCACCTCGCAAGGGTGACGGGCCAATTCGGCGGCGTTCAGGGCCAGCGGTTCATGCCACGTTAAAACGTCAACGCCTTGGCAGCCGCTAGGCGCCATCCAGGCCAGCGCTGAAGCATCATCGACCCACAAGCGCACGCGGTGGCCGCGCGTGGCCAGGTCGGCGGCCAGACGCCAGCACACGCCAATGTCACCAAAGTTGTCGATGACCTTGCAGAAAATGTCCCAAAAGCGCAGATTCGTCATGCGGCTATTGTGATCAAAAACTAAAGTCAAACCAGGCTTGGCTGGGCAGAAAGGGTTTTCATGGCACCTCGGCAATTGATCGTTTGTTGCGACGGCACCAACAGCACCCTGACCGGTGGCAGTCACGACACCAACGTGACCAAGCTGTGCGAGTTGCTGGCCCTGAGCGGTGGTGACCAGCTGCTTTACTACGACCCCGGCGTTGGCAATCCGGGCGAGTTGCCGGGCGCGACTTTTTCTGACAACCTCAGCCGGCGCTTTGAGAGGCTGCGCGGGCTGGCGTTTGGCCGGGGAATTTACGAAAACATTGCCGACGCCTATGTGTTTCTGATGCGCCACTACCGGGTGGGCGACCAGATTTTTCTGTATGGGTTTTCGCGTGGCGCCTTCACGGCGCGCAGCCTGGGCGGCCTGGTCACGCAGTTCGGCTTGCTGCGCCCCGAAATGCAGGGGCTGGTGCCAACGCTGCTGCACCTCTATTTTTCTGACCGCCAGCAAAGCCAGGGCGACTATCAGCGGATCAAAGAGCAGATCAGTGCACTGTTTTGCGCCGACGATCACCGGCAGGCGCCGATTTGGTTCGTCGGCGTGTGGGACACGGTGGAGTCGGTGGGTGCGCCGCTGTTTCGCCGCGTCATCACCGCGTCGCCCACCATTGTGGACAAGCGCTTTCACCATGTCCGCCAAGCCCTGGCGCTAGACGAGTTTCGGCGTTCCTTTGCGCCGCGCCCCTATTACATTGACCCGCGCTTTGATTACGCCGCTCATGGCCAGAGCATTCGCCAGCTGTGGTTTGCGGGGTCGCACCGCGATGTGGGTGGCGGCTACGTCACCTCGGCGTCGCGCCTGTCCAACGAAGCACTGCACTGGATGCTGGAAGAGTCGGTGGCGTGCGGGCTGCGGCTGGCGCCGGGGCTGCTCAACGACGCAGGCCAGCTCGACGAGTGCGCCATGCTCAGGGCGCAGCGCACGGCGGGCGTGGCCGGTTTCATGGCGTTGCCCAAGGTGCACAGCGAAACCTTCACGGCGCCGCTCTGGGCGCTGGTAGGGCTGCAAGTGCGCAACACGTATGAGGTCGATACAGCGCACGGCGGCACACTGCCGGCGTATCCGGTCGAGCATCCTTCGGTGGCGCAACTGGCGCTGGCCTTTCCTGCCGACACCGTCTGGGCGCGGCCACGTTCCTGGTTGGGGCTGGTTGTGGCGACCCTGGCACTGCTGGTGTGCTGGCTGCTGAGTGGCGCGCTGCTGAGTGGTGCCATCGACCCGGCCCGCATGTCGCTGTGGCAAGGCCTGCGGGTGCTGGTCACGGCGTTGCCTGCAGCCAGCGCTGCCAACGTGTCGCTGGCCGGCTGGCAATTGGGCTGGTGGCTCTCAGGCGACAACCCCACGGCGACGCTGCCGGTGCCCGGCACGGTGGCCGGCGCATTGCTCGCAGACTTGGGCTTGATTGCTGCCTATGGTTATTTAGTGGCGCGTGCCGTGAGCTGGGCCTTTGCGCGCGTGGCGGGCTTGCGCCGCGCGGCCGAGCGGCCTGCGGCGGCCCTTAACTTGCTGGGGCTGAGCGCCTTTGTCTTTGTTGCAGCCGACTTGGCGGAAAACTTGCTCACGCTGTGGCTGGTCTATGGGTTTCCCAGCACCTTGCTGCCCCAAGCCGAGCTGCTCGTGGGGCTGGCCATGAGCGTGGCATCGGCTGCCAAATGGGCCGGGCTGGCGGGATGCGCCGTTTTGCTGGTCTGGGGCGCGGCAAAATAGGTGCCATGTCTTTGCAACCCAACGCCGACCATTCCCCCGAACTGCTGGCCCAAGTGGCCGCCTTGCCCGCGCTGCCGGGCGTTTACCGCTATTTCGACGCCGACGACGGCGTGCTCTACGTGGGCAAGGCGCGCAACCTGAAAAAGCGCGTCACCAGTTATTTCCAGAAAAACCACGGTGGCACGCGCATCGGCCACATGATCACGAAGATCGTGCGCATGGAAACCACGGTGGTGCGTTCCGAGGCCGAAGCGCTGCTGCTGGAAAACAACCTCATCAAGACGCTGCACCCGAAGTACAACATCCTGTTTCGGGACGACAAGAGCTATCCGTACCTGAAGCTGACCGCCGCCCAACCCCGGCCCGAGGGCGGCGCGCCGGCGGCCATCGCCTTCCCGCGCATTGCTTATTACCGGGGTGCGGTCGAGAAAAAGCACCATTACTTTGGCCCTTACCCCAGCGCCTGGGCGGTGAAGGACACGATTCTTTTGCTGCAAAAAGTGTTCAGGCTGCGTACCTGCGAAGACACGGTGTTCAACAACCGCACCCGGCCCTGTTTGCTGTACCAGATCAAGCGCTGTTCGGCCCCTTGCGTGGGCCATGTGTCGCCCGAGCAATATGCGCTGGACACGGCCAACGCCGAGCGGTTTTTGCAGGGCCAGACGCAGGAAATCCTCGGTGAGCTGGAAAAGAAAATGCTGCAACACGCCGACCGGCTGGAGTTTGAGCAAGCCGCCGAGTTGCGTAACCAGATGTCGGCGCTGTCGAAAATCCTGCACCAGCAGTCGATGGAGCTGGGCGGCAAGAACGGCGACGTGGACGTGGACATCCTGGCGGTGAAAGTGCAGGGCGGCAAAGCCTGCGTCAACCTGGCGATGGTGCGCGGCGGCCGTCATCTGGGCGACCGGCCTTATTTTCCGACGCATGTGGAGCACGCCACCGACGTGGCGGCGCTCGATGCCGATGTGCCCGAAGCCGGTGACGTGCATCAGCCAGCGCCAGCCGGCAAATCCATTGAAGCGCTGGTGCTTGAAGCCTTCATTGCGCAGCACTACATCGATGTGCCAGTGCCGCCCACGCTGGTGGTCAGCGAGCCAGTCGATAAAGAGCTGATGGCGGCGCTGGTCGAGCAGATCGGCCACCGCGTGGCGGCGGTTCACCAGCCGCGCGAGCAGCGCCGCGTCTGGCTGGAAATGGCGCAGAAAAATGCCAGCTTGCAGCTCGCGCGGCTGCTGGCCGAGCAGGGCTCGCAGCAAGCCCGCACCCGGGCGCTGGCCGAAGCGCTGGAGTTGCCGATGGACAACCTGGACGACTTGCACATCGAGTGTTTCGACATCTCGCACACCGCCGGTGAATCGACGCAGGCGTCTTGTGTGGTGTTCAAGGAGCACAAGATGCAAAACAGCGAATACCGGCGTTACAACATCGAAGGCATCACGCCCGGTGACGACTACGCGGCCATACGCCAGGTGCTGACACGCCGTTACACCCGGCTGGCCGAGGCGGCGCGCAATGGCGAAGCCACGCTGCCGGATTTGGTGCTGGTCGATGGCGGCAAGGGCCAGGTGTCGATGGCGCGTGAAGTGTTTGTCGAGCTGGGGCTGGACCTGGGGCTGATTGCCGGTGTTGAAAAAGGCGAGGGCCGCAAGGTGGGGCTGGAAGAGCTGGTGTTTGCCGACGGGCGCGAGAAAGTTTATCTGGGCCGGGATTCGGCGGCGCTAATGCTGATTGCACAGATTCGCGACGAAGCGCACCGCTTCGCCATCACCGGCATGCGCGCCAAGCGGGCCAAGGTGCGGGTCGGCGGCAGCCGGCTGGAAGATATTCCCGGCATTGGCCCGAAAAAACGCGCCAGCCTGCTACAACGCTTTGGCGGCGTGCGCGGCATTGCATCGGCCAGCGTCGAGGACATTGCGATGGTGGACGGCATTTCCACCGAACTGGCCGAAGAGATTTACCGCGCCTTGCACTGATAAACACGGCGGCTTGCACCGGCTTGTGCGGCCAGTCATCGGCGCATGCCAAAATCGGCACTATGTTTTGGACCATCCCCACTTTAATGACCTGGACGCGCATCGTCGCGATTCCGCTGATCGTGGGAGTTTTTTACCTGAACATCCCTTTTGCCGAACGCAACTTGATTGCTACCGTGATGTTCGTGGTGTTTGCCGCCACCGACTGGCTGGACGGCTATCTGGCCCGCAAGCTGAACCAGGCGTCTTCTTTCGGTGCATTTTTGGACCCGGTGGCGGACAAGTTTCTGGTTTGTGCTTCCTTGCTGGTGCTGGTGCATTTGCAGCGCGCCGATGTGTTTGTAGCGCTCATCATCATTGGCCGCGAAATCGCCATTTCGGCGCTGCGCGAATGGATGGCGCAGATTGGCGCGTCGCGCAGCGTGGCCGTTCATATGCTCGGCAAGGTCAAGACCACCGTGCAGATGATTGCGATTCCTTTCCTGCTGTATGACGGACGCCTGTTCGGTGTCATCAACACGCCGATCTGGGGCACCTGGCTGATCTGGATTTCAGCCATCCTGACCGTTTGGTCGATGGTGTATTACCTGCAAAAAGCGATTCCTGAAATCCGCAAGCGGGCCAAATGACGCGCACTCACGCTTGCTGAAGCGGCCTGGTTTTGAGCGCCGCTACCTCTTCCAATCGTCTGATCCGGGCCATGCCGGCCGTGTTCGTGCTGATCTGGAGCACCGGTTTCATCGTGGCCAAATTCGGCCTGCCGTACGCGCCGCCGCTGACTTTTCTGGTGCTGCGCTATGCCTTTTCCATTGTTTGTTTTCTGATCTGGATCCGGTTTGCCCGTGCGCGTTGGCCGCAAGGTCGCGAGCAATGGCAGCATCTGGCCGTAACCGGCGTGCTGATGCATGCCGGTTATCTGGGCGGTGTCTGGGTTGCCGTCAAAGGCGGCATGGGGTCGGGCCTGACGGCGCTGATCGTCGGCCTGCAGCCGGTGCTGACAGCGCTTTGGCTGTCTTGGGCCGCAGCGCCGGCGGAGCTGAATTCGTCGCAAACCCAGGTCACGCCGCGCCAATGGACGGGGCTGGCGTTGGGGCTGGGTGGCTTGCTGCTGGTGGTGGCCCGAAAATTTGGCAGCGGCAGTGAAGTCACTGCGTTGACGCTGGGCTGTGCGGTATTTGCGCTGTTCAGCATCACGGTCGGAACGCTGTACCAGAAGCATTTTGTGCAACCGACCGATGTACGCAGCGCCAATGCCATCCAGCTGGCGGCGGCCTTGCTGGTGACCTTGCCGTTCGCCTTGATGGAAAGCGAAGCCATTGTCTGGAATGCCGAGTTCATGGGGTCTATGGCCTGGTCAGTGCTGGCGCTGACGCTGGGCGGCAGCTCGCTGCTTTACTTGCTGATCCAGCGCGGCGCAGCGACTTCGGTCACCAGCTTGCTGTACCTGGTGCCGCCCACTACCGTCGTGATGGCGTGGCTGCTGTTTGGTGAAGCCATCACGCTGGCGACCGTGATTGGTACGGCGATTACGGCATTAGGTGTGAGCCTGGTGGTGCGTCCTGCGAAGCCGCAGGCCGCCTAGTTTTCCAGGGCGAATCCTGAAATTGGGCGACCAGAAAATCGATCAGCAGCCGGATACGCCGGGGCGAATCGGTGCGATAAGGCGCCAGCCAGTGAATGTCGGCGTCAGGCATGGCGTAGTCGGCCAGCACCCGCACCAGTTGGCCTGAAGCCAGCCACGGCGCAATGTCCCACAAGCTGCGCAGCATGATGCCGCGCCCGTCCAGGCACCAGTCACGCACCAGTTCGCCTGAATTGCTCGCCAGCGGGCCCTGAACCTTGACGCGCTCAGGGAGCTTGTTGCCGCCTTTGTGCAGCGTCCAGGTGTTGAATTGCTGGTTTTGGGCATTACCGTTTTCCCGAACGATCAGGCAGGCATGGCTGCCAAGGTCTTCCAGACGAATCGGTGCGCCGTGCTGCTGCAGGTAGCCGGGCGTGGCGACCAGAACCCGCTGGTTGCACGCCAGCCGCCGCGACACCCATTGCGCCGCTTGCCGGCCCTGTACCGACCAGAGCCAGATGGCACCATCAAATCCTTCAGCAGCCAGATCAGGTAATTGCTCGGTGAGTTGCAGCTGAATGTCGATGCGCGGATAGCGCTCCTGAAATCTGGCCAACGCCGGCCCCAGCCACAGGCGGCCAAAGCCAAAAGTGGCGGCCAGCCGAATCAAGCCGGTCGGTTCTGCCTTGCGCTCCTGCAGCTCGGCCTCCAGTGCGGCAAAACCCTGCAGCAACACCACTGCGCGCGCGCAAATCGTCTCGCCCTCTGCTGTCGGGCTGACGCGCCGCGTGGTGCGCTGAAACAGACGCTGGCCCAGCCGTGCTTCCAGCGCGGCCAGTCGTTTGGTGACCACTGGTGCGGCTACATCCAGACTGCGCGCCGCCGCCGCCAGACTGCCGTGATCACGTACGGCCACTACCAATTCCAGATCGCTGCGTTCCATTCTTGCCCATACGGAAATAATTGATTGCCTGATTATTGATTGAATAAAGTTTGCAGCTTGTGCAGAATCAGCTGTCAGCAACCATACGCACGGAGACTTTGCATGCCATCCATTCGCTGTCCTGATCAGGGCGGGCGTTCACTGAGACGCTCTTCTGCGGGCATCTTGCGGCAAGCCGTCGCCCGATGGCTGCGGCCCGAGGTATCAAGGCCTGCAGATGTTTAAAAACTTTATCGCGTCCGATATTGAAGGGCCGGCCGGACGCTTGCGCACGTTGCGGGGCGGGCAGGGCGCCCCCCTTTTGCTGCTGCACGGCCATCCGCAAACGCATGTGATGTGGCATGCCGTGGCCGATGAGCTGGCCACCCTGTTCACCGTGGTAATGCTGGATTTGCGCGGCTATGGCGATTCGGTGCGGGTGCCATCAGACGTTGGCCACCATGCGTATTCCAAGCGGGCGATGGCGCTTGATGCGATGGCCGTGATGCATCACCACGGGTTTTCGCAGTTTCAGGTACTGGCTCACGATCGGGGCGCGCGGGTGGCGCATCGCCTGGCGGCTGACCATCCCGAGGCGGTTCAGCGGCTGATGTTGTTGGACATCGCACCGACGCTGGCCATGTACGACCACACGTCAGATGCGTTTGCCCGGGCTTACTGGCACTGGTTCTTTCTGATCCAGCCTTCACCTCTGCCTGAAGCCCTGATCGAGTCTGATCCGGTGCGCTATCTGCACAGCGTGATGGGCGCGCGACATGCGGGGCTGGCGGCATTTGCGCCGGCTGCGCTGGCCGAGTACGAGCGTTGCGCGCAAATTCCGGGCACTGCCATGAGCATCTGCGAGGACTACCGCGCTTCAGCGACGATTGACCTGGTGCACGACCGTGCAGACGTGGCCACCGGCATGAAATTGCCGCAGCCGCTGCGCGTTTTGTGGGCCGAGCATGGCGCGGTTGGCCGGTGTTTTGACGTGCTGCAGCTCTGGCATGCGCGCGCCCATGATGTGTCGGGTGCCCGCCTGCCGTGCGGACACTACATTGCCGAAGAAGCGCCGGCGCTGCTGCTGGCCGAGGCATTTCAATTTTTCAAACCCTGAACCCAAGGACAAAAAGTAATGAGCAAGCTAACCGGTAAAAAAAGAATCGCCGTGATCGCCGGCGATGGCATTGGCAAGGAAGTGATGCCCGAAGGCATTCGCGTGCTGGAGGCGGCTGCCGTCAAATACGGCATTGAGCTGCAGTTCGATCATTTCGATTTTTCAAGCTGGGATTATTTTGAAAAGCACGGCAAGATGCTGCCCGACGACTGGAAAGACCAGATTGGCGGGCACGATGCCATCTACTTTGGCGCTGTGGGATGGCCCGACAAAATTGCCGACCATGTGTCGCTCTGGGGTTCGCTGCTGCTGTTCCGGCGCGAATTTGACCAGTACATCAATTTGCGGCCTGCACGGCTGATGCCGGGCATCGTTGCGCCGGTGGTCAGGCGCGACGGCAGTCCGCGCCAGCCCGGTGAAATTGATTTTTATATTGTTCGGGAAAATACCGAAGGTGAATATTCCAGCATCGGCGGCAGGGCATTTCCTGGAACCGAACGGGAGTTTGTGCTGCAGGAGTCGGTGTTCACACGCATCGGCGTTGACCGGGTGCTGAAGTTTGCCTTCGAGCTGGCCCAGACGCGGCCTAAAAAACACCTGACCAGCGCGACCAAATCGAACGGCATTTCAATCTCCATGCCGTACTGGGATGAACGCGTGGCCGAGATGGCGAAAAACTATCCGGCAATTCAGCTGGACAAGTTTCACATCGACATCCTGACGGCGCATTTTGTCCAGCGGCCAGACTTTTTTGATGTGGTGGTGGCCAGTAATTTGTTTGGCGACATTTTGAGTGATCTGGGGCCGGCCTGCACCGGAACCATCGGCATTGCCCCCAGTGCCAACCTCAACCCCGAGCGCAAGTTCCCTTCACTTTTTGAGCCGGTTCATGGCTCGGCTCCGGACATTGCCGGACGCAATATTGCCAATCCTATCGGTCAAATCTGGTGCGGCGCCATGATGCTGGAGTTCCTGGGCCACAAGGACGCGCATGACGGCATCGTTGCCGCTATTGAACATATTTTGAAACCCGAGAACGGCGGACCACGCACCCCTGATCTGGGTGGCCAGGCCAGCACAGCTGACGTGGGTAAAGCCATTGCCCAGGCGTTGGTCGAACTGTGAAACGCGATGTTGTCAAGCATGAAAATTAACCTTGGCGCTTGGCAACAGGGCCGGAGTCAGCCAAAAAAAAGCTAGAATCCCGCTCCACAGCTTTAAAAACTTGCGCCGTATTGACAGCCCGGAAGTCCATGTCTTTAATGGATCCACTTCCCAAGCCGTACATGCCGCCCCTGCGAACACCGCGCATGCCGTCTTGCAGGAAATGCGTTTTAAAGCTGAACAGATTAATTGATCCGATAACGAGGTGCTTCTTGTGAACAAGACTGAATTGATTGAGCACATTGCCAAAAATGCCGATATTTCCAAAGCCGCAGCTACGCGCGCTCTGGATTCCACCATTGGTGCGGTCAAAGCCACGTTAAAAAAAGGAGGCTCTGTGTCTCTGGTGGGTTTCGGCACTTTTGCAGTCGGCAAGCGTGCTGCGCGTACCGGTCGCAATCCACGCACCGGCGATGCGATTAAGATCAAGGCAGCCAAAGTTCCAAAGTTTCGTCCGGGCAAAGCGCTCAAGGACGCATTGAACTGAAAGAGAATTTTTACAGTGGGGTGCTTAGCTCAGTTGGTAGAGCAGCGCCTTTACACGGCGTAGGTCGGCGGTTCGAGTCCGTCAGCACCCACCACCCACTCAAACAAAAGGCGAACCAAGGTTCGCCTTTTTTGTTATTGCGCCCAGTTCGGGCTGTTGTACAGGAAATTCGAGATGTTTGATTTCATTCGCAAGCACACCAAGTGGACCATGGCACTGCTGTTTTTACTGATCGTGCCGTCCTTCATATTGGTCGGAATGAACAGCAATCGTTCTGCTGAAAAAGGAAGTGTGGTCGCCAAGGTCAATGGAACCGAAATCACCCAGCCGGAATGGGACCGCGCGCATCTGCAAGAGGTGGATCGTCTTCGGGCGTCAATGCCGACACTTGATGTCAAGCTGCTGGATACGCCTGAAGCCCGCTATGCAACGCTGGAGCGCATGGTACGTGACCGGGTAGTTGCCGCCACTGCAACCAAGCTGAACCTTGCCACCAGTGACCAGCGCCTGGCGCGGGAATTGCGTGACAGTCCCGAGATTGCTGCCTTGCGCAAGCCAGACGGCACGCTTGATATGGATCGCTACCGGCAGTTGCTGGGTGCTCAGGGCATGAGTCCTGAAATGTTCGAGTCAAACATACGCGCTGATCTGTCAAACCGTCAGGTACTGGCTGGCGTGGCCAACAGCGGTTTCGCTTCTGCCCCTGCTGCGGATATGGCACTTAATGCTTATTTTGAAAAGCGCGAGATTCAACTTGCCCGTTTCAATGCCGCCGATTACGCCGCCAAGCTCAATCCCACGGATGCTGACCTTGAGCAGTTCTACAAAGCCAACGAGAAGCTTTTTCAGGCTCCCGAGCAGGCCAACATCGAATATGTTTTGCTTGATCTCGACACGGTCAAGAAGGGAATCACTGTCAACGAAGCAGACCTCAAAACCTACTACGAGCAAAATGCCAAGCAACTCAGCAGTGCCGAGGAGCGTCGCGCCAGCCACATCCTGATTCCTGTTTCGCAGACTGCGTCAGCTGCCGAACGTGAAAAAGCCAAGGCCAAGGCCGATGAGTTGCTTGCAATCGTTAAAAAGTCATCTGATACCTTTGCCGATGTAGCCCGGAAAAACTCGCAGGATCCAGGCTCTGCCCCCAATGGCGGCGATCTTGATTTTTTTGCCCGGGGCGCTATGGTCAAACCGTTTGAAGATGCTGCTTTTTCCATGAAAAAAGGCGACATCAGCGGTGTAGTGGCGTCTGATTTTGGCTATCACATCATCATGCTGACCGATATCCGGTCGCCTAAGCAGCGCAGCTTTGAAGAAATGAAGCCAACGCTTGAGGATGACCTGAAAAAGCAGCAAGCCCAGAAGAAGTTTTCTGAAGCGGCGGAAGTGTTTTCCAACGGTGTGTATGAACAGTCAGACAGCCTCAAGCCTATTGCTGAGCGCTTGAAGCTCGACATCAAAACGGCAGCCAACGTCACCCGTCAGCCTGCCGCTGGCGTGACAGGCGTGCTGGCCAATCCAAAATTTCTCAATGCCCTTTTTTCGCCTGATGCAATCGAGAAAAAACGCAATACGGAAGCCGTTGAAGTGGGGCCCAACCAGCTGGTATCGGCCCGTGTTCTGCAGTACACCCCGGCGCGCACCCAGCCGTTGGCGGATGTCAAGGACAACGTGCGTCAGCGCTGGCTGGCGCAGCGCAGCGCTGAAGAAGCGCGCAAGGACGGCACAGCCAAACTGGCTGACTGGAAAACCACACCAGCCCATGCTACGTTGAACGCACCCGTTTTGGTATCGCGTGAACAGACGCAGCAACTGCCAGTCCAGATTGTGGATGCCGCATTGCGCGCAGATTCCAGCGCTTTGCCGGTTTTTGCGGGAGTTGACCTGGGCCCTCAAGGCTATGCGATCGTCAAGGTCGATAAAGTCGCAGTGCGCGATGCGCCTGCTGAAGCTGTGGCCAAGCAGGAGCGCAGCCAGTACACCCAATGGTGGACGTCGGCTGAAACACTGGCTTACTACAACGGCTTGAAGCAAGGTGTAAAGGCTGAAATTTTGGTTGCCAAGCCTGTGCCAAGCAAGCTAAATGCAGAAGGAAGCGTAACGCCATAATTTATGGTCACTTTATCGCTATAATTAGCGGCTGCGGTGGCTGTAGCTCAGTTGGTAGAGTCCAGGATTGTGATTCCTGTTGTCGTGGGTTCGAGCCCCATCAGCCACCCCACTATTTACAAAGAAACCCTGTTATCAATCTGGTAGCAGGGTTTTTTCTTGTCTGGTCGATTTAGTGTCTCAATACGAGTTCTGTACATACTGTGCAAGCACTGACAGCTATCAAAAACAGAGCTTTTAGGTTCTGCGAGCTGAAAAATCGTGCCGCCGCAATCCAGGTGACAGATTTCATTCATCATCCAGCCTTCTCTGGACATGGCGATTGATAGCGTGGCCAAACAAGATCAGCGGGCGCATCACCTTGGCCGTCCGTCCTCAAAGCAGGAAAACTGCTTGAATAGTCATTCAAACGGCATCTTGCGCAATATCAGCGGGCGTAAGCAGCTATTAATTTGATAGTAAAAATTGCATATCCTATTCGGTTATCCTGCGTTAACCCGATTCGGTTAAACCCGGCTGGCATCTTCTGAATGCTGGCCCACCCCCGCTATTGAAGAAAAGAGGATTGCATGATTGTTCGTTTCCACATTGATCCGATGGAGCAAGATCTGTTTGAGTACAGCGTCAGCTACGAAGGCGAGACGCTGTATGCCGATGTGGGCCTGGGCAGCATGGAAGACTGCATCGTGGCCGCTACCGAGGGGCTGGACCAGGAGGCAGTGGCCGCCGAAATCTCGTACAAAGGAATCCTCAGCGGCACTTATCCACTGGCGTCGCTGGCGCTGATGACGGCGCAAATTGCTGACCATGCGTTGCAGACCACGCTGGCTGTCGAGGAGGTTCTCCTGTAGGTCTTTTGGCGTAGGGTGCCCATCCGAAAGATTTTTCGCCGCAGCCTTGTGGCCACGATGCGGGTCGATCGATGCGGCGCGCCAAACCCGATGAAAATTCCCGGAACGCCCTCAGTCTTGCCATATTCCCACCCCATGCCATGAAATCTTCCACGCAGATCAGCGCCAAAAGTTTGGGTCTTTACCTGGCGGTTTGTTTTTCGCTGCTGTCAGTTTTGCTGACCCTCATCTTGCTGGTGGTGATTGACGTCACCGTCACCAAACAGGCCAAGGCCAGCATTGGTGGCAACCTGGCCGAGTTGGCCCACCAGATGAGCTACCGGCTGGACCGGGCCATGTTTGAGCGTTACCGTGAAGTCCAGCTGATGGCCGACCGGATCGGGCGGGACGGCAAACCTGTCAGCGGGCCGGAAAACCGCAGGATGCTGGATGCGCTTCAGCGAACGTACCCCAATTACGCATGGATAGGCGCCACGGACGAGCAAGGCAAGGTGCTGGTGGCGACTCGTGGCGTGCTTGAAAATGCGGATGTGTCCGCCAGGCCCTGGTTTCAGAATGCGAAAAACAATCTGCATGTGGGCGACGTCCATGAAGCCAAAATGCTGGCCAAACTCTTGTCCAACAACACAGGTGAGCCGCTGCGTTTCGTGGACATCGCTTTTCCTTATGGCGGACTTGACGGCACGACAAGGGGGGTTTTGGCAGCCCACCTTTCCTGGGTATGGGCGCTTGACATCCAGCGCTCCATCATGGAGCCTGTGGATGCTGCGCGCAAGCTCGATGCCCTGATCCTGTCAGCTGACAACATCGTCCTGCTGGGGCCGCCTGGTCTGCAGGGTCAGAAACTGGAGCTGGACAGCCTGAAAAAATTACAGCTGGGTACCAATAGCTTCAATACCGAACGTTTGCTGGATGATCACGAGTATCTGGTGGGCATCAGCCGAGGCAATGGGTATGACTCCTATCCTGGACTGGG
This sequence comes from Polaromonas sp. CG_9.5, assembly GCF_035984465.1. NCBI lineage: Bacteria > Pseudomonadati > Pseudomonadota > Betaproteobacteria > Burkholderiales > Comamonadaceae > Polaromonas > Polaromonas sp. CG_9.5. The sequence continues at coordinate 88,914 of NZ_JAXCHR010000001.1, read as the reverse complement.
CTGGAAAGTGCTGGTCAGGGAACGCCTTGAAGACGCCTATTTGCCAGTCAAGCACCTTCAGATGCAGGTGCTCTGGATCGGCATCGCCGTGGCCTCGTTGTTTTCGCTGCTGGGCTGGCGGGTTGCACGTATCGTGACGCGACCTTTGAAGGTGCTGTCGCGCTCGGCGCAGCAGCTCGAAGCAGGGCAGCCGGTGAAAATCGATGTCATCAAGGCCGCTTATACAGAGGTCAATACATTGAGCGGTTCGCTCAATTCCCTGATCGGCAATTTGCAGCAAAAAGAAGCTGATTTGAAAGACCTCAATGCCACGCTGGAAAACCGGGTAGACCAACGGACGGTTGAATTGAAGCAGGCGCTGGAGAGCGTGCGCGACAATGAAAACCGCATCAACACCATCATTGAAACAGCCCAGGGTGCGTTTATCGGCGTGAATTTCGAGGGTCGTATTACCGACTGGAACACGCAGGCAGAAAAAATGCTGGGTTGGCGTCGTGAAGACATTCTGGGCCAACCGCTCGACACGCTTGTGCCCGAGCGATTCAAGGCCACTATCAGCAAGACGATGCAGGTTTTTGCAAACACGGGTTCCGCAAACTTCATCAATACCCACCTGGAGCGACTGGTGCTGACGAACGATGGCCGGGAACTGCCGGTGGAGATCAGGATTGGCCTGATCAACACGCCGAAGCTGAAATTTTTCAGCGCTTTTTTGCATGATATTTCAGAGCGAAAACAGGTCGAACGCATGAAAAATGAGTTCATTTCAACCGCCTCGCATGAACTCCGCACCCCTTTAACGGCAATTTATGGCGCTCTGAGTCTGGTGAATTCGGGCTTGGTTGGGGAATTGTCACCCGATGCCAAAGAGTTGATCGGGATTTCCTACCGGAGTGCAGAGCGGCTGGTGCGCCTGCTCAACGATATTCTGGATGTGGAAAAGATAGAGTCGCGCAGCATGACTTACGAGCGGGTGGTTCAGCCTGTATTGCCGCTGCTTGAGCAGTCGATACGGGCAACCCAGGCTTATGCTGACCAGTATCAGGTGCGGTTTGAACTGGTTTGTGAAAGTGGCCAAGACGCCCAGGCCAAGGTGGATGCCGACCGTGTGATCCAGGTGGTGGTCAACTTGCTGTCCAACGCGGCCAAATTTTCGCCAGCGGGCGGTGCTGAAGTGACGGTTCGCCTGCAGCGCCTGCCCGGCTTTGCGCGCGTCAGTGTGACCGATTCAGGCTGCGGCATTCCTGAAAGTTTTCGCAGCCGTGTCTTTGACCGCTTTGCGCAGGCAGACGCTTCGGACCAGCGGCAAAAGGGCGGCACCGGTCTGGGTCTGAGTATCTGCAAAAGCATCATCGAAGCGCATGAGGGCCAAATTGATTTCGTCAGCGAAGCCGGCAAAGGATCCGAGTTTTATTTTGATTTGCCGCTGGCAACGCCTGGCTGATGCAGGGCGCGCAACCTTTGACAAAAAGGCCGTTTCAGGGCACCCGGGGCTGCTGCCCCACGCCCTTGCGTTTCATTTCGCCCCAGCTCGATTCCTGCTGGAGCGCCCAGCGGTAAAGGCCGATCAGCCGCCACCAGGTGTTGAGTTGGCGGTAGCCGAGGTTTTCAAGCACCACGACCAGTGCGAGCAACGCCAGTTGACGGAATTTGGGATAGATGTGAAACGAGATTTCCTCCAGCAGCAAACCCGATGCCGAAAGCAGGATGCCCAGACCGATGGCCATGAACAGGAACACCGAAAACGCCTGCCAGGAAATCAGCCCAAAGACGTAGGCATAAAGCATGAAAAGGTAGCCGCCCAGCTCGACCAGCGGCCCCAGCCATTCAAAAAGAATCATGAACGGAAAAGCCACCCAGCCGGGCGCGCCTCCATTGCGGCTGAACATCAGCCCCCAGTTGCTGCTCAGGCTTTCAGAAAGGCCACGCTGCCAGCGGATGCGCTGGTTTCTGAGGGTGACTCGGTTCTCGGGCGCTTCCGTCCAGCAAACCGGCTCCGCGACAAATGTGATCCGGTAGCGCTTTCCTTGTTCCCTGAGCATGCGGTGGATGCGCACTACCAGTTCCATGTCTTCGCCAATGGTGTTGCTGCGGTAGCCGCCTGCCGCCACCACGACTTCTGTTTTGAACAGGCCGAAAGCGCCTGAAATGATCAGCATGGCATTGATCTGGGACCAGCCCAGTCGGCCAAACAGGAAAGCCCGCAGGTATTCGACGACCTGAAACAAGGCCCAGATATTGGTCGGAAGCCCCACCTTGGTCAGGAAGCCTTCGCTGACTTCGCAGCCGTTGGCCACCCGCACCGTGCCGCCGGTAGCCACCATGTCGGGGTCATTCAGGAAGGGTTTTGCGACCCGCTGCAGGCTGTTGCGCGACAGGATGGAGTCGGCATCGACGCCGCAAAACAGCGGATGGCGGGCGGCATTGATGCCCGCATTCAGGGAGTCGGCCTTGCCGCCGTTTTCCTTGTCAATGACACGCAGGTTGGGATGGATGATCGAACGGTAGACGCCCCGGATCGGCTGGGTCGTCAAGCCGTCGCGCTCGGCATCCGGAAACGGCAGCAGGGAAAACTCCCGCTTGAGCACTTCCAGGGTCTGGTCTTTGGAGCCATCGTTGATGACGATGATTTCGAAATCCGAATACGTCAGCTGAAACATCGAACGAATCGATGCCGTGATCGTGGCTTCTTCGTTGTAGGCCGGAACCAGAATGCTGATGCCGGGCTCAAGGCCACTGAATGCCTGGGGCAGATCGTCCAGAAGCTTTTCCTGCCGGGTTTTCTGAAGCGCAAAAATCGACAAAAAATTAAGGCCCAGATAGCCTGCATTGAGCAGGATGAAATACGCGAATATGAACCAGGTCGTGAATTCGATCATCGGGATAGAGTCTTCATGCGGCCTCAGGTCGCTGGACTGCGCTGTTCGGCCAGGACGTGGCTCAGCATTTTAAGAACCAGCACATCAGCCGTTTTCTTGCTCAGCGCCTGAAGCTGTTCATAGCCAAAAAATGGAAGGCTGGCCAGTGACCGGGCGGCTTGGTAGCGCACCCACCAATGCGCGTCATGTAAAGACTGCTGAAGCAGGGGAATGTCGTCTGCCTCGCCAAAATCACCCAGAAAGCGCGCGACTTCAACCCTTACGCGCCAGTCGGAATGCTGCCCGCAATGCCGTACGAACGGCAGCAGTTTGGCATCAGAGGCCAGGTGCAGGGCTGCGACCAGCGTCGTGACCGATTTGCAGTGAGCCAGTATGAAACGCATGGCTTTCAACGGGAGCTGAAGCTGGAGTGCATCGGCCAATTGCAGCGCGCGCGTCCATTGGCTCTGGTCAATGGTCAGGATTTTTGTCGCCAGTTGCAGCCAGAATGCCTGCCGGGCTTCATCCAGAAAATTGGCAATTTGGCTAATGTCCCAGTCGCGCCGCGCCAGCATCAGGGGAAGCAGCCATTCGGTGCCGCGCAAGGGGTCGATTCTGATCAATGCGCGTGCGGCATGAATCGAGGCCAGCCGGTCGGGTTGGGTGGCCTGAAGGGCTAGGCTTTCCCAGGAAAGCTGGTCCCGCAGGTGGCCCAGCGTCAGGATGGCCAGCAGTCGTTCAGAGCGGTTTCCATGCGCCAAAAAATTTCTTGCTGCAACAGCACAATGCACCTGCCGGGCCAGCGCATTGAGCCGGTCGTTGGCCGTGCCGCGCAGAGATTCCTGCAGGTAACTCCAGAGCTTCAAAAAAAGCAACTGGTCCCGGCTGTCGAACTCGGGGACGGTTTGGGGCGTGTCGGCACTGATGGCTTCGAGAAGGATGGGGCGCCACAGAGCGATGAATTGTGCTTCCCGCTTCAGGCTCTTTCGCAGGCTCAGACGGAGGTAGACGATGACCAGAATCATCACTATCGTCAACACGATAGCCGACACTCCGATCATGAACGCTAGCGTCAGATACGGATCAGAAAACGTATTCGGCACCGAGATAAACGCTGTTTCGGTTGTAGAAATTGCCTTGACGGGTGTGGGACAGTGCGTAATTGACCGCCCATTGCGGGCCGAGCCAGTGGCGGCCCAGGAGCGCGGTTGCGCGAACATCTGCAAGCAACACGGTGCCTGCATTCACGGTTGTCGCTTCCTGGCCGCTGCTGGCAATAAAGCCGACGGAATTGGCATTGCCATAGTAGTAGCTGCCGCGTAATTCCGTGCCGCTGGCGTGGGTGCCCAATGCCCGCACGGGCCGCCATGTCGCTGCTACGCTGAAGGATGAAAAGTAGTGCTCCAGCGTCAGGCTGGCCTGGTTGACATTGACGCTGTCATAGCGCTTGTTGCCCAGGCCGGCATGCACCAGCCATGCCGGCGCAAACTCATACTGCAGGGTGGCATCAATGCCGTGTTTGGCCAGTACCCGGTGCGAAGGGCTGATGTTCGCTTCAACGCTTGCCGTCAGTTTGTCAGACAGCGGCGTGACATACAAACCGCTGATTTGCTGGTCGGTCAGGTCAAAACGGCGTGTTTGCGTCAATGTCAGTTCCTTGACATCGCGCTGCCCAAGCTTGCGCGCCACGCGCAACGATTCGGAATGCCAGTCCGGGCTGTTGTTGCTTAACTGGCTGGTTTCAGCGCTTACCCCGACCACGGTCTTTGCAATGGCAACATCGGCAAAAGAAGCGGTCGAAAGCGCCAGCATTAAAAAAGACAAAGCCAATTTTTTCATGAGCGGGGCAGTGAAAGTCGTTTGATGCGGGCCAGCAGGTCAGCTGGCTGAAATGGCTTGACAATATAGTCGTTGGCGCCCGCGCTGAGCGCCCTGACGATGTCTTGCTCTTGCGTCTTGGCCGTCAGCATGATGACAGGAGTGGCTTTCCAGCCGGCTTGCCCGCGCAAGATTCCAAGCAGCGCAAAACCATCAAAGAAGGGCAGCATCACGTCCAGCAGCGCGATGGAGGGTGGCGGATTGTTTTCGATGAACCGTTTGGCTTCTTTGCCATTGGCCGCCAGATGAACGGTGTACTTTTCCCGCGTCAACATGAAGTTGAGCAAATACGCGATATGTTCATCATCTTCCGCCGCCAGAACGGAGGCGGGCGGGTTGGGAGGCGTTGTCATGGGCATGTCCAGAATCCAGCAGATTGCTGCCTCCTGATGATGCCTCAGAATGTCCAGTAAAGGAGGAGAGCTGACAAGACGCTCCAGTAAATAAGGTGACGAGCCTTGACCCCGGCACTGGCTCCGCAGTTAGGGCTGCTTGGTTCCCCATCTGACCCGGTTGGCCGCTTTACCATGCGGGAAGGCCCGTCGCCGCTGATTATAGGGGAAGGTTTTGCCAGCGCAAAAAGGCACAATCACGGTTTCAAGTTTGCTGCACAAGGAATCGCCTATGCCACGCGTCGTATTCAACCAAAAAGGCGGGGTGGGCAAGTCCACCATCACCTGCAATCTGGCCGCCATCAGCGCCAGCCAGGGCCTGCGCACCCTGGTCATTGACCTGGACCCGCAAGGCAATTCCAGCGCCTACCTGATGGGCGGGCATGTCGCTAAAGGGCTGCCGAGCGTCGCGGATTTTTTTGAAAACACCTTGAGCTTCAGCCTGCACAAGGTCTTGCCTTCAGAATTCATCGTGGCCACACCGCACGAGAATCTGGACCTGATGCCTTCGAGCCCCCGGCTCGACGAATTGCAGGCCAAGCTGGAGTCGCGCCACAAAATCCTCAAGCTGCGGGAAGCGCTGGAGCAACTGGCCGCAGGCTACGACCGCATTTACATCGACACGCCGCCCGCCCTGAATTTCTACACCCGCTCGGCGCTGATTGGCGCGCGCGGCTGCCTGATTCCGTTTGATTGCGACGATTTTTCGCGCAAGGCGCTCTACACGCTGCTGGAAAACGTGCAGGAAATCCAGGCCGACCACAACCCCGATCTGGTGGTTGAAGGCATTGTGGTCAACCAGTTCCAGTCGCGCGCCAACCTGCCGCAGCGCATCGTTGACGAACTGATTGCCGAAGGGTTGCCCGTGCTCAAGCCTTACCTGCCATCCTCCATCAGGGTGCGCGAATCCCACCAGCAGTCTTTGCCCATGATCTACCTGGACCCCGGCCACAAGCTGACGCAGGCGTTCGTGGCGCTGCATGCCGCGCTGCCACGCTGACCTGTCAGCCGAAACCCTCTCCTGAAAACCGCAAGCCCTCACACCGACAGGCGTGCAGGCGCACCGCCGTTCTGGCGGGCTTGCGGGCCACGACGCGCCAAAAACGATATGCTATAAAAATAATAGCTGATTGCGCCCGTTCTTCATGCACCAGAGGCTGTTTTTATCTGAAAATGGCATTTGCAAGCTGCCTGAGGGCCGGATTTTCAGGCATCCGCTGCCTCGAAACCCGCCGCCACGGTTTCATCGGCCAGCGACACGCCCGCCATCCCGCGACTGCAATGCCCGGCCACAGCCAATTTAGAATGCGTCCATGTCCTATCTAGTGCTCGCCCGCAAATACCGTCCCAAGAATTTTTCTGAAATGGTCGGCCAGTCGCACGTCGTGCAGGCGCTGGGCAATGCCCTTGGCACCGGACGGCTGCACCATGCCTATCTGTTCACCGGCACGCGCGGCGTGGGCAAAACCACCGTTTCCCGCATCCTGGCCAAGTCGCTCAACTGCACAGGCATTGACGGGCAGGGCGGTATCACCGCTGAGCCGTGCAATGTTTGCGACGCGTGCCGGGACATTGACAGCGGCCGCTTTGTTGACTACACCGAACTCGACGCTGCGTCCAACCGGGGGGTTGATGAAATTGCCCAGTTGCTGGAGCAGGCGGTTTACAAACCCGTGGTGGGCCGCTTCAAGGTCTTCATGATCGACGAGGTTCACATGCTGACGAACACGGCTTTCAACGCCATGCTCAAGACGCTGGAGGAGCCGCCCGACTACCTCAAGTTCGTGCTGGCCACGACCGATCCGCAAAAAGTGCCCGCCACCGTGCTGTCGCGCTGCCTGCAGTTCAACCTGCGGCCGATGGCCCCCGAAACCGTGCGCGAACACCTGGTTCAGGTGCTGGCGCTTGAGAACGTGGAAGCCGAGCCGCAAGCGCTGCGCCTGCTGTCACGCGCCGCGCGTGGCTCAATGCGCGATGCGCTGTCGCTGACCGACCAGGCGATTGCCTTTGGCTCGGGCCGGCTCGACGAAGCCAGCGTACGCGTCATGCTGGGCAGCGTGGACCGCAGTTATGTGTTTCGCCTGCTTGATGCGCTGGCGCGCGGCGATGGCCGCACCATCGTTGAAACGTCCGAAGTGCTGCGCCTGAACGGCCTGAGCGCCGCCTCCACGCTGGAAGAAATGGCCACCGTGCTGCAGCGCATGGCGGTGCTCCAGGCGGTTCCGGGCATGGGCGCGGGCGACGATGACAATGACCCCGAGATCGCCGAGACGGCCCGGCTGGCGCAGTTTATGCCGGCCGACGAAACCCAGTTGCTCTACAGCCTTTGCCTGCACGGACGCGGCGAGCTGGGGCTGGCGCCCGACGAATATGCGGCCCTGACGATGGTGCTGCTGCGCTTGCTGGCCTTCAAACCCGCCGATGCTGGCGCGGCGATTGTGCCGCCGGCGTCTGCACGACCGGCCACAGCGCCAGGGAGTGCCGCCGAGCCTGGAAAAAAGCCGCTGTCTGAGCCCGCTGCGCAGCCTCAAGCCCTTTCGCCGCAGGGCAGCGCCGCCGCGTTGCCCGTCGTTGCGCAAGCGACGCCAGCGCCTGTTTTGCAGGAAAATTATCAGCCAAATAAGCCAATTGTGCAGGCTGGATATGCGCAAACTGCTATTAATTCAGAAGCGACTGTTGAAGCTCTAGCAGCGCAAGCCGCCGTGCCTGCGGCGCCATCCCCCGATATTTCCCTTCAGGAGGCTTCGCTGGGCGATGGCTGGAGCCAGATCGTGAACCAGCTGGTTGCCGCCGAAACCATTGCGGCCCTGACGCGTGAACTTGCCTTGCAGTCCGAGCTGTGCAGCCGGGTCGGCGCCGTCTGGGTTTTGCGGGTAGAGCGCGAATCATTGAGCCAACCTGCGGCGCGTGAAAAGTTGCAGGCCGCCTTGCAAGCCGCATTGAACGACACGGCGCTGACGCTGAGCGTGGAAACCGGAGTCGTCAGCGACACGCCAGCACGCCGCAACAGCGCCGCATTGGCCGAGCGCCAGCGCGACGCCGAAGCCCTGATTCACAATGACCCGTTTGTGCAGGACATGATGCGCAACTGGGGTGCAAAAATTGTTCCGGGCAGCATCAAGAGCGTTTCGCCCTAGACGGGCCGGGCTTCTGTCCGGGCCGATATGATCATCGACAGTTATTAACAACCTCTCTTTCAAAGGAAAAAACATGTTCAACAAAGGACAACTCGCCGGTCTCATGAAACAAGCGCAAGCGATGCAGGACAGCGTCAAAAAAGCCCAGGACGACCTGGCTTTTGTCGAAGTCACGGCAGACGCGGGCAACGGCCTGGTAAAAGTCACAATGACCTGCAAGCACGATGTCAAGCGCATTGAAATCGACCCCAGCCTGCTCGCCGAAGACAAAGACATGCTCGAAGACCTGGTGGCGGCCGCCTTCAATGCGGCTGTGCGCAAGGCCGAGGAAGTCAGCCAGGAAAAAATGGGCAATCTTTCGGCCAAAATGCCGGCGCTCCCCGGCGGCATGAAGTTCCCTTTCTAGTCCACAGCGTTCGTTTTCAGCACGCGTTATGGCAGATTCCAATGCACTTGAAGGGCTGACGCAGGCCTTTCGCAAACTGCCGGGCGTAGGCGCGAAATCGGCTGCACGCATGGCTTTTCACCTGCTGCAGCACGACCGGCCGGGCGCGCTGCAGATTGCGCGTGCGCTCGACCATGCGGTTCAGAGCATCCAGCACTGCGCCCTGTGCAACACGCTGACCGAGCAGGCGTTGTGCGTGACCTGCGCCAACCCTCAGCGCGACCGCAGCAAGCTGTGCGTCGTTGAAACCCCTGCCGACCAGGCCGCGCTGGAGCGCACGCTGGCTTACCAGGGCCTTTATTTTGTGCTGATGGGCAAGCTCAGTCCGCTCGACGGCGTGGGCCCCAACGACATCGGCCTGCAAAAATTGTTTGACCGGGTTATTCCAAAAAACGATGCCGGCCAGCCTTTGCCGGCGGCTTCGCGCGAAGTGCAGGAAGTCATTCTGGCGACCAATTTCACGGCAGAAGGCGAGGCCACGGCGCATGTGATTGGCCAGGCCTTGAAAAGCCGTGGCATGCAGGTGACGCGTCTGGCGCGCGGCGTGCCGGTGGGCAGCGAGTTGGAATATGTTGACCTTGGCACGATTGCGCACGCCTTGATCGACCGGCGTTAAGCTGGCCACACGCTGGCCGCGCGTTAAGGTGTTTTTGCACCGAATCAGCAAAAATTAAGGCTTCTCATGCAATCTATTCATTTCACTGTGGCTTATTGGTGCGTGCTGGTCGCCGCCTTGCTGCCTATCGTCTGCGCGGGCATTGCCAAGTACGGCACGATGCGCACGTCCCCGCATGAAGGGGGTTACGACAACAACAATCCGCGTGCCTGGCTGGCCCTGCAGACTGACTGGCGCGCCCGGGCCAACGCAGCCCAGGCCAATACCTTTGAGGCGCTGCCTTTTTTCTTTGCCGCCGTCGTCATTGCACACCAGTTGCAAGCCAGCCAGATGCGGCTGGACATTTTGGCGGTGGCGTTCATTGCATTGCGCGGGCTCTACATCGTGATGTATGTGGGCAACCATGCCAGCGCACGGTCAATCGTTTGGGCGCTGGGTCTTTTCGTCAATATCGGCATTCTTTTTTCGGGCTGGCGCTGAAGTCTTGGCGGTTTTAAAGTAACGGTGCGTTACGGCGCATTACGACGGGATAGGCGCTGGTAATAACCCGCACGGGATGACCCCGATGCGGGTTTTTTTGCGCCCCTATAAGCTGGGTGGAATACAAAAAAGAGAGGAGGAGGAAACTCCATGAGTCGGCTGCTTCCTATTTCCCGCCGTGTCTTTACCAGCAGCACGATTCTGGCTGCAGCCGCGCTTGCCTTGCCCGATTTGCGCGCCCAGCCGCAGCCTGAAGCCCGGAAAATCACCATTGCCGTAGGGGGAAAAGCTTCTTTTTACTATTTGCCGCTCACCATTTCCGAGCAACTCGGCTATTTCAAGGCCGAAGGTCTGGAGGTGGAGATTCATGATTTTCCCGGCGGCGCCAAAGCCTTGCAGGCCGTGGTGGCGGGTTCGGCTGATGTGTGTTCAGGCGCTTTTGAGCACACCCTCAATCTGCAGTCCAAAAACCAGTTCTTCCAGTCGTTTGTTTTGCAGGGCAGGGCACCGCAAATTGCATTTGGTGTCTCTGCCAGAACGCTGCCGAACTACAAGTCCATTGCCGATCTGAAGGGCAGCAGAATCGGTGTCTCTGCACCGGGCTCGTCCACCCACATGATCGCCACCCTGGCTTTGTCGCGCGGCGGACTGAGTGCTGGCGATGTCAGCTTCGTCGGCGTAGGAACCTCTTATGGCGCGCTTGACGCCTTGCGTTTCGGCCAGATTGACGCGTTAAGCAATATTGACCCTGTGATGACCATACTGGAGCAAAAAGGCGATGTCAGGATCATCACCGACACGCGTACGCTCAAGGGCACGGCGGAGGTGTTTGGCGGCCCGATGCCGGCGGCCTGTCTGTATGCGCCTATGGAATTCATTCGCAAAAACCCCAACACCTGCCAGGCCCTTGCCCATGCCATTGTTCGCGGCCTCAAGTGGCTGCAAACGGCAGGGCCCGGAGACATCATCAAAACCGTCCCGGAAAGTTATTTTCTGGATGACCGTGCGCTTTACCTGGCGTCATTCAGCAAGGTTCGCGAGTCCCTATCGCTTGACGGCATCATTCCCGAAGACGGGCCGCGTACTGCGTTGAAAGCGCTGGTCAGTTGTGATGCCAGCATCAAGCCCGACAGGATCGACCTTGCCAAGACCTATACCAACAATTTTGCGCAGCGGGCCAAGGAACGGTTCAAGGCCTGAGCGGGGGCTTGTTACTGCGCATCACCAAGCGCTTTTCAAAACTCTTCCTGCTGTCCTACAGTATCAAGCTGCCCGCGTCCCTACAGTCTGAATACTTTTTGGGCGGTGTGGCTGCGAGCAACACCGCCCAAAAACTGACAGTCAACAACAAGGAATGCTTCATGAATGTTTCAGTCAGCCTCGGCCCCATCGTCTCTCTTATGGCCGGCATCCTGATTTTGATGATTCCCCGACTTTTGAACTCTATCGTGGCGGTGTACCTGATCGTTATCGGACTGATCGGGCTGCTGGGAGCCGGTTCGCTGCGGATTTAACCCGGCAGCGAGTCCCGGCTTGATGCGTTTCTGGTGTGTAGCAGTACTCAGCGTTTTTTGCTCTTGACAATCGTTTTGCTGGCACTTCGTTTTTCCGCTTTGATCGCCGTGCGGCCTGAGGAAGCGGGCTGATGCACTGACCTGACCGCTGACCGTGCAGGCCGTGCTGAACCGGCTGAACGCGCTGAAAAAGGCAGATGCAACACGATTTGATGGCCTTTTTTGAAGCTTGAATTGACGCTGACGTTGTTCCATCCAGCAACGCTGGCGGCGGCCACGCCATAACGACTGGCAATGCTGGTGACGGATTCGCCTTTGCGTGCCTTGACTGTCGTGCGGCGTGTCACGATTTCAGGCGCCAGTGACACCTGCGCGTTATCGGCCACCTGGCTGCTCACGTCGTTTGCCATCAGTGCAGTGCGCGGCACCAGCAGTGTGGAGCCGGCCTTGATGAGCATGCGGGGTGGAATGTTGTTCATGCTGCGCAATTCGGATTCATTCATTCCGGTGTGCCTTGCCGCCTCTGTCGCGTTCATGGTGCTTGGCGCTGTCCAGGCCGTCCAGCTAGCATATTGCCCCTGGCTGTAGGCCGCAAAATTGCGTTGAAAAACCAGGGCGTTGTCCCAGGGCAGCAAAATTTGCGGCGTGCCGGCGGCCAAGATAACGGGGCGGCGGGCTGACGGGTTCAGCGCCTTGAAGTCTTCAATTTGTACATCGGCCAGCCGCGCTGCGAGCGCCACATCAATGTCACGCGAGATCTGAACCTGCTGGAAATAGGGATGGTTCTCAATCAGCGGCAACTCGGCGCTGAAGGCTTCCGGATGGGCCACAATGTTTTTCACGGCCTGCAGTTTGGGCACGTAAAGCCGCGTTTCTGCCGGCATGTTCAGCTCTTCGTAACTGGTTCCCAGACCGGCTTTCTGGTTTTTTGCAATCGCGCGTCCGACGCTTCCTTCGCCCCAGTTGTAGGCCGCCAGAGCCAAGTGCCAGTCGCCAAACATGCCATACAGTTTTTGCAGGTAATCCAGCGCAGCGCGGGTCGAGGCCAGCACGTCGCGGCGGTCATCCCGAAAGACGTTTTGCTTCAGCTCAAAATATTTTCCGGTAGCGGGCATGAATTGCCACATGCCGGCCGCTTTGGCACTGGAAACGGCTTGCGGGTTGAAAGCGCTTTCAATGAAGGGCAGCAGCGCCAGTTCGGTCGGCATTTGCCGGCGCTCCAGCTCTTCGACGATGTGGAACAGGTATTTGCTCGAACGCTCGGTCATGCGCTGGATGTAGTCCGGGCGGCTGGCATACCACTGCTCGCGGTCAGTGACCAGTTCGTTTTGCAGGTCGGGCATGGCAAAGCCCCGGCGAATGCGATCCCATAACTCTTTCGGCGGCTCGGTGGACGCAATCGAATGCGAACCTATCTGGCCCGGCGTAATGGTGCGCAATGGCCCCTTCGGAACGTGTTGCCCGGCAACGGAGCCGGGACCGGTTGCAAGCACGGGGTCATCGGGCAGGCCCGGCTTTGTGGCGCAACCGGCCAGCACCGACATCACCAGCAGCAGTGACAGCGAAACAAGACGAACGTTGGGAAAAGAAAAAGAAGGGGAAAAACTGGCGATTCGGGAGTGAGGCATCATTTGAATTGGTTTTTCCATTGCCGCAGGGCGGCAAATACGGTGGTTTCGTCATGGGTTGACGCATCGAAACGGTGAACGGCGGCCAGAACGCTGGCTTGCCGTGTACGCAAAAAGGGGTTGATCTGGATTTCCTGGCGAATCGAGCTGGGCAAAGTGGGCTGGCCTTGCGCGCGCAGTTCCTGGCAATGCGCTTGGTAGGCTGCCAGCTCTGCATTGTCGGGCTCGACGGCCATTGCAAAGCGCAGATTGGCCATCGTGTACTCATGGGCGCAGCAGACCCGGGTGTTACCCGGCAGGGCCGCCAGCTTGTCAAGTGATGCCAGCATTTGCGCCGGCGTGCCTTCAAACAGGCGACCGCAGCCCCCTGAAAAAAGCGTATCGCCGCAAAACAGCAGTGGTTTGCCGTCCATGTGAGGGGTGTAAAACGCAATATGACCCGCCGTGTGGCCCGGTACATCCAGCACCTGGAAGTCAAGTCCCAGCGCACGCACCGTGTCGCCTTCCCGCAAGGGTGCGAAAGGTTCTGGAATGCGTTCGGTCGCCGGGCCATAGACTTTGGCGCCAGTCGCTTGGCGCAGCGCAGCCACGCCGCCAGTGTGGTCTGCATGGTGGTGCGTGACTAGAATTGATTCCAGTTGCAGATCGTATTGCGCCAGCGTGCGCAAGACCGGCTCGGCGTCGCCAGGATCGACTATCAGCGCGCGTTTGCCGTCATGCAACAACCAGAGGTAATTGTCGGCAAAGGCGGGAATGGGAATCAAATACATGCAGTGGTCTCGATGAACTCGGAAATTATAGGTTTGACAGACTGGCTGAAAACTCCGCCAGGCACTTACCTGCTGGCATGGGAGCAGACACATTTTGACCAGGCCGTGAGCGATATCTTTGGCTACCATGCCTTGCAACTGGGCCTGCCAGAGCTCGATGCGCTTCAAACCAATCGCATGCCGCACAAATGGCTGGCCCAGACGGGTTTGCCGGGGCGTGCCACTTTGCTTGCTGCGCAAGGATACCCGGTCAATGGGATGGGGGCCGATTTCATAAGTTCCCCACGCGCAGACCTGCTGGCTGATTCGGCGGCGTTGCCCTTTCCTGAAGGCAGTCTGGACTTGGTGATATTGCCGCACGCCCTGGAGCTTGGGCGTGACCCGCATTCTGCCCTGAGCGAAGTCGCGCGCGTGCTGGTTCCCGAGGGCCGCGTGGTCATCAGCGGATTCAACCCCGCCAGTTTGTGGGGCTTGCGCCAGCGACGGGCGCATCTTTACCAGCGGTTTGGGTACGGTGAACCCTTTTTGCCCGAGGCCGGCGAATACATCGGCTACTGGCGGATCAGGGACTGGCTCAGGCTGCTCAACTTTGAGGTAGAGTCAGCGCATTTTGGCTGCTACCGCCCCGCGCTGGCCAGCCAGCCCTGGCTGGACCGGTTTGACTGGATGGACAAGGCGGGTGAGCGCTGGTGGCCCATTTTCGGCGCGGTTTATTTTCTGGTGGCCGTCAAGCGTGTGCGCGGCATGCGCCTGCTGGAGCCCGGCTGGAAAGGGCGTAAAGCGCCAGCCCCCGCCGCCGTCGCTGTCGCCAATAAAGAGCCGGCCAGCCGCGCCACACCGCAACGCTGAGTTTTTGATTTTTTAACCTCCAGGTTCGCCTGAAACCACAAGCAACCCATGACCGATTCAGCTGCCGAGCCCGGCCTTTCCTCACAACATGTCGTGATTCATACCGACGGCGCCTGCAAAGGCAATCCCGGCCCCGGAGGCTGGGGTGCATTGCTCGCCATGGGCGGCATTGAAAAAGAATTGTTCGGCGGCGAGCTGGGCACCACCAATAACCGCATGGAAATGATGGCCGTCATCGAAGCGCTGGCCGCACTGAAACGGCCCTGCAGCGTCACGCTCTACATCGACAGTCAGTATGTGCTCAAGGGCATTACTGAATGGATTCACGGCTGGAAAGCCCGGGGCTGGCGCACGGCGGCCAAAGCTCCCGTCAAGAACGTTGACTTGTGGCAAAAACTCGATGCGTTGCTGGTTTCGAGTGGTCACACCATCGACTGGCGCTGGGTCAGGGGCCATAACGGCGACCCCGGAAATGAGCGGGCCGATGCGCTGGCCAACAAGGGCGTTGAGCGTGCCCTGGGCCGTATCTGACAACGCCAAAGAATGAATTGCCCTGCATTGCCAATCTGGCAGCAGACGCGCTGACAGCCAAGCGGGTGAAGGTTTTGTAGAGCAGGCGTCTCGGCTTCTGAATGCCAAGGCAAATTCTGCGTTTTCAGGGTCATCCTGCTACATTGAAAGATTGTTTCTTCTCATAACAAATTATTTTTCAGTCACCTCATGGCATCAAGAGTAATTTATACCGTGGTCGCCGTGGTGGGCATTGCAGCGGCTTCAGGCGCGGCATGGTGGCATCAAAAACCAAAGTCGGGCGATGCTGTTGTCAACGCAGCAGCCTCCGCCCAAAAAGCACCCAATGGCGCGGCTGCCGGCAAGCCGCCTTCGGTGGAGGTGGCTCGGGTAGAACTGGCGCAGCTTGTCGACGACACCCGCGCCGTTGGCAGTCTGCGTTCGCGCCGGGGCGTGATGTTGCGCCCTGAAATCAGCGGCCGCATTACCCGGCTCAACTTCACCGATGGACAGCGGGTGCGCAAGGGGCAAGTGCTGGTGCAGTTTGATGACCAGTTGCCGCAGGCGCAAGTCCAGCAAAGCCAGGCAGAACTCTCGATTGCCGTAGCCAACCAGAAACGCAACCAGGAACTGGTCGCGCAAAGCTTCATCAGCCAGCGTTCGCTGGACGAAAGCGCTGCCAACCTGCAGGTGGCACAGGCCAAACTGGCGCTGGCCAAAGCCACTGCCGCACGCCTCAAGATCATTGCGCCGTTCGATGGCATCGTGGGCATTCGCCAGGTCAATGTCGGCGACTACCTGAAGGATGGCGCTGACATTGTGAATATTGAAGACATTGACGCCATTTATGTTGATTTCAGGCTGCCCGAGCGCTTTCAGGCCAAAGTCAGGCGCGGCCAGACGGCGCTGCTCGACATAGACGCGCTGCCCGGACAAGCCTACACCGCGCAGATTCAGGCGATTGATCCGCTGATTGATGCGAATGGGCGCTCGGTCGGCATTCGCGGCTGTATTGACAACCGGGCATTGCAATTGCGGCCCGGCATGTTTGCGCGCGTGAACACGGTGTTTGGCGTGCGTGAAAACGCCAGCGTCATTCCCGAAGAGGCCCTCATTCCGCAGGGCGGCAAACAGTTTGTCATCAAGCTGCTGGACGGCCTCGGCCAGCAGACCCGCACCACGCAGCGCGTCGAGGTCAAGGTCGGTTTGCGAAGCCCTGGCAAGGTGGAAATTCTGCAGGGCCTGGCCCCGGGCGATACCGTAGTCCGAACCGGCCAGCAACGCGTGCAAAAAGACGGCACGGTGGTGACGGTGGTGGAGCTGGCCAATGCGCCGGCAGCCAGGCCGGCCAGCGGACCTGCCAGTGCAGCATCCCGGTCTTCTGCGTCGTCAGCAGCAGGCGCGCTTACCGGTACAAAACCTGCGGCTGCTTCAGGCCCGAATCCTTGCGGCACGGTCATTTCCACAGCGCCAGCCTCGGACTCTATGCCTGCCCGCAGCGCTGAGCTGCCGGAAAAACAACCGGCTGGCCCGGCCCTGCGTCATCCCGCCTGATTTCTGCAACACGCCATACCTTGAGTGACTGCCGTCACCGCCTCTTATGCAACTTGCTGAAATCTCCATCCGCCGCCCGGTATTTGCCACCGTCTTGTCGCTGCTCATCGTCCTGATTGGCGCTGTCAGCTTCAACCGGCTCACGGTGCGCGAGTACCCCAAGATTGACGAGCCGGTTGTGACCGTGAGCGTGCGCTATGCCGGCGCTTCAGCCGAGGTCATCGAAACGCAGGTGACCAAGCCGCTTGAAGACTCGATTGCCGGCATTGACGGCGTGGACGTCATCACCTCAATCAGCCGTGCCGACCAGGGCCAGATCAGCGTGCGCTTTCGCCTGGAAAAAGACGCCGATTCAGCCGCTGCCGAGGTGCGCGACCGCACGTCGCGCGTGCGCAACAAACTGCCGCAAGCGATTGAAGAGCCTGTCATCGCCAAGGTCGAGGCTGATGCCTTTCCGGTCATCCAGCTGGCGTTTTCCAGCGAATCCATGACGCCGCTGCAGATCAACGACCTGGTCAACCGCATCGTCAAGCCGCGCCTGCAAACCGTGACCGGCGTGGCCGACGTGCGTATTTTTGGCGAGCGCAAATACGCCATGCGCGTCTGGCTGGATACCGACAAGCTGGCTTCCTACCGGCTGACCACGCAGGATGTCGAAGACGCCATTCGCCGCAGCAATCTGGAGCTGCCCGCCGGGCGCATCGAGTCGCAGCAGCGCGAATTCAGCGTGACCTCGCAAACCGACCTGCTCAAGCCAGCCCAGTTTGGCGACATCGTGATTAAAACTGTGAACGGGTTTTCGGTCAGGGTTCGCGATGTGGCGCGGGTCGAGGAGGGCGCTGCCGACGAGCGCACGGTGGTTCGGCTGAATGGCAGGCCAGCGGTCGGCGTGGGCGTGATCCGCCAGGCCACGGCCAACCCGCTGGACTTGTCCCGGGGCGTGCAAGAGGCCATCCCGAAGCTCAAGGCCGACTTGCCGCCCGATGTGCTGATTGATATTGCCAACGACAACTCGGTGTTCATCGACCGCTCGGTCAAGAATGTCTACCGCACGATTTTTGAAGCCGTGCTGCTGGTGGCGCTGGTGATTTTTGTGTTTTTGCGCACCTTGCGTGCGTCCATCATTCCGATCATCACGATTCCGGTCAGCCTGATTGGCACGTTTGCGCTGATGGCCCTGGCCGGCTTCACCATCAACACCCTGACGCTGCTGGCGCTGGTGCTGGCCATCGGGCTGGTGGTCGATGACGCCATCGTGATGCTGGAAAACATCTTTCGCCACATCGAAGAAGGCATGGACCCGTTTTCAGCCGGCATCAAGGGCGCGCGTGAAATTGGTTTTGCCATCATCACCATGACCGCTACCTTGGTGGCGGTGTATGCGCCGCTGGCCTTCACACCGGGGCGTACTGGCCGGCTATTCGTTGAATTTGCGCTGGCGCTGGCCGGTGCCGTGGTGGTGTCCGGCGTGGTGGCGCTGACGCTCACGCCCATGCTGTGTACCTTGCTGCTCAAGCACAACCCCGCGCCGAACCGCTTCGACAGCACGATGGAGCGCGTGCTGACGCGTATTTCGGACCGCTACGGCGCGCTGCTGCGCTGGATCGTGACGACGCGTTACCAGGCTCCGGCTGGCGCGCGCGGTCTGGGCCAGCGCGCCAAAGCGGGGGTGTTGCAGGCGCGCTGGCTGGTGCTGGCGGTGATGGCGGTCAGCGGCGCGGCTATTTTGCTGATTTTTCCGACCATGAAGCAAGAACTCTCGCCGATGGAAGACCGGGGCGTGATTCTGGCCAGCGTCAATGCGCCCGACGGGTCGACTCTTGACTACACCAACCGGTACGCGCAAGCCCTTGAAAAAATGGGCCAGCCCTTCAAGGAATTTGACCGCATTTTTGCCAACGTCGGCAACCCGACCGTGGCCCAGGCCAGCGTGGTTTACCGAACCGTGGACTGGGACGAACGCACGCGTTCGACGATGGACATGGCGCGCGAACTGCAACCCAAATTCAACGCGCTGCCGGGCGTCACGGCGTTCTCGATCACACCGCCGTCACTCGGCCAGGGCTTTCGCGAGCGGCCGCTCAACTTCGTCATCCAGACCTCGGACAGCTACCAGAACCTCAGCGCCGTGGCGCGCCAGATGCTGGACGAGATGGCGAAAAACCCCGGCATTCTCTCGCCCGATGTGGACTTGCGGCTGAACAAGCCCGAGCTGCGTATCGAAGTAGAGCGCGACAAGGCGGCTGACCTGGGCGTCAGCGTCGAAGTGGTCGCCAAAGCCATCGAAACGCTGCTCGGCGGCCGCAATGTGACGCGCTACAAACGCGATGCCGAACAATACGATGTGGTGGTGCAAACCCAGGCCAGCGGCCGCAGCACACCCGAAGACATCGAACGCATTTATGTGCGCGGCCGCAATGAGGCCATGATCCCGCTGTCGGCCTTGGTCAAGGTGAGTGAAAGCGTGTCGCCGCGCGAGCTGAACCACTTCGGGCAGCGCCGCTCGGTGTCCATCACGGCCAGCCTGGCGCCCGACTACTCGCTGGGCGAGGCGCTGCGCTTCATGGACCAGGCGGCGGCCAAGGTGCTCAAGACCGGTTACAGCACTGACCTGAACGGCACGTCCAGAGAGTTCAGAAATTCGCAGGGCGCGCTGGTCATTGTGTTTGTGCTGGCGTTGGTGTTTATTTTCCTGGTGCTGGCCGCGCAGTTTGAAAGTTTTATCGACCCGCTGGTCATCATGCTGTCGGTGCCGCTGTCGATGATTGGCGCTTTGCTGGCGCTGAAATGGAGCGGCGGCTCGCTCAACGTCTATTCACAAATCGGCCTGATCACGCTGGTGGGCCTGATCACCAAGCATGGCATTTTGATTGTCGAGTTCACCAACCAGTTGCGCGCTCAAGGCATGGAGATGATTGATGCCTTGGTCAAGGCGTCGTCGCAGCGGCTGCGGCCAATTTTGATGACCACCGGCGCGATGGTGCTGGGCGCTTTGCCGCTGGCGCTGGCGCACGGCGCGGGCGCTGAAAGCCGCATCCAGATTGGCTGGGTGATTGTGGGCGGCATGTCGCTGGGCACGTTGCTGACCGTGTTTGTGGTGCCGACCATGTACGCTTTGCTTGCCCGCAAGGCCGTGCCGGGCGCCAATACGACGGTGGCCAAAGAGCAGCCGGAGTTTGCAGCGAGATAAGCAGCCGGACGCAGGTCTTCAGAGGTCGTCTATTCGCAGGCCCGGATGGATTTGCAGGAACGAGCATTAATTTTTTTTGAAGTATCAATTTCACGTGGCAGAGTTTTCCGGCAAGTTGCCTTGATGCATTTACACTGCCCTATAGCCATCCCTCCAATTTTTTGCCACGCCTACCAATCACTTCTCATGACCTGGAACCGCCGCAACCGTCTCGCTACAGTGCTGTTAGCGCTGGTGAGTCTGCTGTTCATGCAATTTGCCGTCGCTGCTTATTCCTGCACTGGCGGTCTTGCAACGGTGGTCAAGTCGGCTGAGATGACCCTGATGGCACAGGCCGACATGCCGTGCGCCGAATCCGTGGTGTTCACCATGGACAACGAGCAGCCCAGTCTGTGCCATGCGCACTGCCAGGACGGCCAGCAGAGCGCCGATAAATACCAGGTGCCTGGATTCGCGACCCTGGCTGATCTGGGGACTGACTTCCCGCTGCCCCGCGTTGCCCCCGCACCTATGGGTGCCGCCCTGCAGGCCCCGCTTCTCAGGCGCACCACGGTGCCGCCTCTGACCGTGCGCAACTGCTGCTTCCGTATTTAAACCCTCCAACCCCTAGCCACTGCCTGAGCACGCCATGTGCTTCGGCAGCTTGTTTTGTTGTCTGGAGGTTTTATGTTTTCTCTTTGTTTCGTTCGTCTGATTCGACGGGTCGCAGCGGCTGCGCTGCTGGCTCATTTCTCGGTGCCGCTGTGGGCGACCGAATCCCTGTCTTTGCCGCAAGCGCAGCAGCTGGCTGCTGCCCGGTCCCAGCAATTGGTGGCCCAGGATGCCACCGCGAAAGCAGCGCGGGAAATGGCGGTGTCGGCCGGCCAGCTGCCTGATCCTGTCCTCAAACTCGGCGTGACCAACCTGCCGGCCGATGGCCCGGACCAATTCAGCCTGACGCGTGACTTCATGACGATGCGCTCGGTGGGCGTCATGCAGGAAATTACCCGCAGTGACAAGCGACAGGCGCGGTCTGCCCGTTTTGAGCGAGAAGCCGAAACGGCCGAGGCGGGGCGCCGGGTGGCGCTTGCCAGCTTGCAGCGCGAGACCGCCATCGCCTGGCTGGACCGTTTTTACCAGGAACGGATGCGCGGGTTGCTGCTTACCCAGCGCGACGAAGCCAAGCTGCAGATCGAAGCGGCAGACGCGGCCTACCGTGGTGGACGTGGGTCGCAGGCTGACCTTTTTGCGGCGCGTTCTGCGGTGGCGCAACTTGACGACCGTCTGGCGCAGGCGGAACGGCAAATTGAAACGGCAACCACCCAACTGGCCCGATGGGTCGGTGCCGAGGCTGTCAAGCCGCTGGGTACGCCACCCGCCCTGGATACGGTCAGCTTGCATTCCGAAAATCTTGAAACCCACCTTGTCAACCAGCCCGAAATTGAGGTCTTGATGAGCAAGGAGGCCACGGCACAAGCCGATGTCGAGGTGGCGCAGGCGAACAAAAAAACCGACGTGAGTGTCGAGCTGATGTATAGCCAGCGCGGGCCGGCTTTTTCCAACATGCTTTCGCTGAATATGTCAATTCCGCTGCAATGGAGTCAAAAAAACCGCCAGGACCGGGAACTCGGGGCCAAGCTGGCTTTGCTGGAGCAGGTGCGCGCCGAACGCGAAGAAGGCACGCGCATGCAAGTCGCGCAGACGCTGGCGATGTTGCAGGCGTGGCGAAGCAACCGTGAACGCCTGGGCCGCTATGACGCTTCGCTGTTGCCGCTGACCTCTGAACGAACGCGCGCTGCCATCGCAGCCTATCGCGGTGCGGCGGGGTCGCTCACTGCCGTGCTGGAAGCACGGCGTGGGGAAGTCGACATGCAAATGGAACGACTCCGCCTGGAGATGGAGACCGCGCGCCTGTGGGCCCAGATCAACTATTTGATTCCATCGGCCAAAGACGCAACTTTTGAAGCACGCCCATGAACACGCCAACAAAAAAGAACATGAAACTCAAACCCCTCGTTATCGCTCTGGTCATGGCCAGCTTTCTTGGTGCAGCCGGCTACGGCTTGTACATGGTCGGGATGCAGCGCGGCATGGGCATGAGTACGGGTAAGGGCACCGGTGCCGTTTCCATCCCTCAGGGCCCCATTGCTGCGACCGGTACGGTTCCCCAAAGCATCGCCGAAGGCGAAGATGCCACCCGCCGGCATATCAGCGCGGGCATCAAGGCGGGCGATATGGACCCCGTCGTTGGCAAGAAAGTCCTGTATTACCAGGATCCGATGGTGCCTGGCAACAAGTTCGACAACCCGGCCAAATCCCCCTTTATGGACATGATGCTGGTGCCTGTCTATGCCGGCAGTGATGGTGACCAGGGCAAGGTGACCGTGAGTGCCCGCGTCCAGCAAAACCTGGGCGTCCGAACCGCACAGGTCACCGAAGGCACACTGTCGCCACGGGTGTCCGCAGTCGGCAGCATCGCCTTCAACGAGCGCGACCAAGCCATCGTCCAGGCCCGTGCGACCGGTTACGTGGAACGCCTGCATGTGCGTGCCACGCTCGATCGGGTGGCCAAGGGCCAGCCACTGGCCGATCTCTATGTGCCGGACTGGGTGGCCGCTCAAGAGGAATTCCTTTCGGTGCGTCGCATGCAAGGCACTGACCTGGCCGCGCTGGTCGACGGTGCCCGCCAGCGCATGCGCCAGGCCGGCATGAGCGACGCGCAGATCCGGGGGGTGGAAACCTCTGGAAAAACCCAAGCGCGCTTCACCGTCGTGGCACCCATCGCCGGAGTGCTGGTGGAATTAATGGCCCGCGAGGGCATGACCGTGATGCCAGGGGCCACCTTGTTCCGCATCAACGGCTTGTCCACGGTCTGGGCCAATGCCGAGGTACCTGAGGGCCAGGCCGCGCTGGTACGCGTGGGGGCCAAGGTGCAAGCCAGTAGTCCGGCCGCGCCGGGAACGACGTTTGAGGGCAAGGTGCAGGCCATCCTGCCGGAAGTGAACGCGGCCACCCGAACATTGAAAGCCCGGCTGGAACTGGCCAATCCTGGCGGTCGCCTGGTTCCTGGCATGTTCGTTCAGATGGAGTTCAAGGACATGCGCGCCGAAAAAGCCTTGCTGATTCCGACCGAAGCGGTGATCCAGACCGGCAAGCGCATGGTAGTGATACTGGCTGAGGACAATGGCAGGTTCCGCCCGGTCGATGTCGAGGCCGGGATTGAAAGCGGCGGACAGACCGAGATCAAGCGTGGTCTGCAGGCCGGCCAGCGTGTGGTGGTGTCTTCACAATTCCTGATCGATTCCGAAGCCAGCCTCAAAGGGGTCGAGGCCCGTCTTAACGAGGCGCCCAAGCCAGCGGCTGCGAGCACATCACCGCGTTATGAAAGTGAAGCCAAGCTCGATGCCATGGGTCCTGATGCATTGACCCTGTCCCATGGTGCCATTGCGGCGCTGAAGTGGGGCCCGATGACCATGGATTTCAAGCGCCCGCTTGCCGGGAAACTGCCGCCCAATCTGCAAGCTGGCGACCGGGTGAGTTTTGAGTTTTACATGGATGCCGAGGGATTGCCGCAACTCACCCGCGTGTCCCCGCTGGCTCCCGCGCCTCAAGCCGCCGGAGGCGTTAAGTGATTGCCAAACTCATTCGCTGGTCAATCGTCAACCGCTTTCTGGTGCTGCTGGCGACCGTGATGCTGGGCGCCTGGGGCGTGTATTCGGTGCTCAAAATATCGCTCGATGCCTTGCCGGATCTGTCCGATGTCCAGGTGATTATCCGGACCACGTACCCGGGCCAGGCGCCGCGCATTGTCGAGAACCAGATCACCTACCCGATGACGACGACGATGCTCTCGGTGCCCGGCGCCAAGACGGTGCGCGGTTACTCCTTCTTCGGCGATTCCTATGTCTATGTGCTGTTCGAGGATGGCACCGACCTGTACTGGGCGCGCTCGCGGGTATTGGAGTACCTGAACCAGGTGCAGTCGCGCTTGCCCGCAAGTGCCAAGGCCACGCTTGGGCCGGATGCGACGGGTGTCGGCTGGATTTACCAGTATGCGCTGGTCGACCGCAGCGGCACGCAGGATGCCGGGCAGCTTCGGGCCTTGCAGGACTGGTTTTTGAAGTATGAATTGAAGACCATTCCCAATGTGGCCGAGGTTGCTTCGGTGGGCGGCATGGTGCGCCAGTACCAGATCGTGCTCGACCCCGACAAGCTGGCGGCTTACGGCATCCCGCATACCAAGGTGGTTGAAGCGGTTCAGAACGCCAACCAGGAAGCCGGCGGCTCGGTGCTCGAGATGGGTGAAGCTGAATACATGGTGCGGGCATCAGGCTATCTGCAAGGCCTGGACGACTTCCGGAAAATACCGCTCATGACCACCGACGCCGGTGTCTCGGTTCGCCTGGGCGATGTGGCACGTATCCAGATAGGGCCTGAAATGCGGCGCGGCATCGGCGAGCTGGACGGTGAAGGCGAAGCCACCGGCGGCGTGATCGTGATGCGTTCCGGCAAAAATGCGCTGGAGACCATTGCCGCGGTCAAGAAAAAACTCAAGACGCTGCAGGCCAGCCTGCCCCAGGGCGTGGAAATCGTGCCGGTGTACGACCGTTCGGGCCTGATCGAGCGGGCGGTGGATAACCTGACGTACAAGCTGCTGGAAGAGTTTTTGGTGGTGGCGGTGGTGTGTTTTATTTTCCTGTTTCACATGCGCTCGGCCTTGGTCGCGATCATTTCTCTGCCGCTGGGTATCCTGACCGCGTTCATCGTGATGCGCTACCAGGGCGTCAACGCCAACATCATGTCGCTGGGCGGCATTGCGATTGCCATTGGCGCCATGGTCGATGCGGCGGTGGTGATGATCGAGAACGCGCACAAACACCTCGAACACTGGAACCACAAGCACCCGGGCGAAAAGCTGGAAGGGAATGCCCGTTGGCATGTCATTGGCGAGGCGGCTGCCGAGGTGGGACCAGCGCTGTTTTTCTCGCTGCTGATCATCACGCTGTCGTTCATTCCGGTGTTCACCCTGGAAGGCCAGGAGGGTCGCCTGTTCTCGCCGCTGGCGTTCACCAAAACCTACGCCATGGCCGCCGCCGCCGGCTTGTCGATCACCTTGATTCCGGTCCTGATGGGCTACCTGATTCGGGGCCGTATTCCCGATGAAAAGAGCAATCCGCTCAACCGTCTGCTCATCGCTGTGTATCGCCCCTTGCTGGAAGTGGTGCTGCGTGCGCCCAAGCTAACGTTGGTGGTGGCTGGCGTGGCGTTGGTGCTCAGCCTTTGGCCGTTGCAGCACATCGGCAGCGAGTTCATGCCGCGACTTGACGAAGGCGACCTGCTTTACATGCCCACGGCTTTGCCGGGTCTTTCGGCGGGCAAGGCGGCCGAACTGCTGCAGCAGACCGATCGCCTGATCAAAACCGTTCCTGAGGTGGCCAGCGTCTATGGCAAGGCGGGCCGCGCCGAAACTGCCACCGACCCGGCACCGATGGAAATGTTTGAAACCACCATCCAGTTCAAACCCAAGGACCAGTGGCGTGCCGGCATGACCGCCGACAAGCTGGTCGAGGAACTTGACCGCATCGTCAAGGTGCCGGGCCTGTCCAACATCTGGGTGCCGCCGATCCGCAACCGCATTGACATGCTGGCCACGGGCATCAAGAGCCCGGTGGGGGTGAAAGTGGCGGGTGCCGACCTTGCCACGATTGACCGGATTACCGGCGAGATCGAGCTGGCGCTCAAAGATGTCCCGGGTGTGAGCAGCGCGCTTGCCGAACGTCTGACGGGTGGACGTTACGTGGACATCAACATCCGGCGCGACGACGCCGCGCGCTTCGGGCTGAATATCTCAGACGTGCAGTCGGTCATCTCGTCTGCGATCGGGGGTGAAAATATCGGGGAAACCGTCGAGGGACTGCAGCGTTTTCCAATCAATATGCGCTATCCCCGAGAGATGCGGGATTCTTTGCAAAAACTTCGAAATCTGCCCATCATCACCGGGCGTGGCCAGCGTCTGGTGCTGTCCGACGTGTCGGATGTAAAAGTCACAGACGGCCCCCCCATGCTTCGCAGCGAAAACGCCCGGCTGACAGGCTATGTTTATGTGGATATACGCGACCGGGACTTGCGCTCTGCTGTGAAAGACATGCAAGAGGCGGTGGCCAAACAGGTTAATTTGCCGCCAGGTTATTCGATTTCCTGGTCAGGTCAGTTCGAGTTTCTGGAGCGCGCCACGGCCAAGCTCAAGGTGGTGGTGCCGTTCACGCTGCTCATCATCTTTGTGCTGCTCTACCTGTGCTTTGGCTCTTTCGGGGAAGCGTTGCTGATCATGGCGACACTGCCCTTCGCCATGGTGGGGGGTATCTGGCTGCTGTATTTACTCAACTACAACTTCTCGGTGGCGGGCGCTGTCGGGTTCATCGCACTGGCAGGGGTGTCAGCGGAATTCGGCGTGATCATGCTGCTGTATTTGAAAACAGCGTGGAACGAACGTATTAAGAGCGGCAAGACCACTGCCGACGATCTGCTGGATGCCATTCGGGAAGGCGCCGTGCTGCGCGTTCGGCCCAAGGCCATGACGGTGGCAGTGATCCTGGGCGGCCTGCTTCCGATCATGTGGGGCGCGGGCACTGGCTCAGAGGTGATGCAGCGCATTGCCGCGCCTATGGTGGGCGGCATGATTACCGCGCCGCTGCTGTCCATGTTCGTGATCCCGGCCGTCTACCTGCTGATGCGCAGACCACGTCTGCAGACGACATCGCGCCGGCAGTTTTGGAGAAACCGTCGTGAACCCTCCTGAGCCCATGGAAAGCTAGACCGCGCCTTCAAACATCAGCACATCCACTTCATCGCCTACGGCGACATTGCCCTGGGTGTGATGCAAGACGATGAGTCCATTGGCCTCGGCCATCGAACGCAGTACGCCCGAGCCCTGGCTGCCGGTGGTCTTGACCTGCAATGCGCCGTCGGGCGCGGTCGACACGCGGCCGCGCTGGTATTCGGTCCGGCCCGGCTTTTTGCGGATGGCCTCGCTGCTGTGCGCCTTGAGCAGCGGTAGGGGTTCGGTAATGGCACCCATCATCTGCAGCAGGGCAGGGCGAACAAAGGCCAGAAAAGTCACCATCACTGCCACCGGGTTGCCTGGCAAGCCGAACATCACGGCACCCGCAGAAGTGCTATTTTTTTCATAGCTGCTTGCGCCCGTGCTGCTTGCGCAGGCGGCTGATTTGAGCGGTAATATTCGTCCCACGGCCATCGGGCGGCCCGGCCGCATGGCAATGCGCCAGAAAGCCACGTCGCCGAGCTTCTTCATCATCGCTTTGGTGTAGTCGGCCTCGCCCACGCTGACGCCGCCCGACGTGATGATGGCATCGGCTTGCAAGGCCGCTTCGGTGAAGGCGGCCTCCAGCAGATGCGGTTCGTCGCGCACCACGCCCATGTCGATCACCTGGCAGCCCAGACGGCTGAGCAGGCCAAAAACGGTGTAGCGGTTGCTGTCGTACACCGCGCCTTCACGCGGTGCTTCGCCGAGCGACAAAATTTCGTTGCCGGTAGAAAAGTAGGCGACGCGCAAAGGCCGCCATGTGGTCAGTGTTTTAAGGCCCAAAGAGGCCGCCAGTCCAAGCCGGGCGGGCGTAAGCAGCTCGCCTTTTTGTAGTGCTGACTTGCCTTGCATCAGGTCTTCGCCGCGCAGCCGGCGGTTGTCGCCGGTGCGCAAAATGCCGGGTGGAATCGTGATGGTTTCAACGTCGCCAGAGCGCTGCAATTGCACGAACTCTTGCGGCACGACGGTGTCCAGACCGGCCGGCATGACCGCGCCGGTCATGATGCGCACGCACTGGCCGGGCTGCACGCTGCCTTGCCAGGCCTTGCCGGCCAGCGCCGTGCCCACCACCTGCAAGTTGAGCGCAGCCGGCGAAGCGGCTTCGGTGGGAACCAGTTCCTGGCCGAAAAACGCATAACCGTCCATTGCCGAGTTGTCATGCGGCGGCACATCAAACGGCGAAATCACGTCAGCGGCCAGCACGCGGCCCAGTGCTTCAAAAAGCGGCAGTTCAAGCGTCTGCTGCACCGGCGTCACCAGTTGCGACAAAAAGTGCTGCACACCTTCGGCGGTCATCGCCTGCGGGTCGTAGCCCTGCAGTTCGGCTGCAATTTGCGCCAACGTCTTCATGGCTGATGCGATTCGAGCTGGTGCAACTCGGCCAGCGTGTTGGCATTGAAAAAGCTGTGCGTGTCGTCGCCCGGCTGATTAAAAGGCACGATGACGGTTTTGTGCTGCGCTGTCCAGGCGTCAATCTTGCGGCCACCCGATTGCGTAAAGCGCGCCAGGCTTTCGAGCATGTCAACGCCCATCAGGCAAAACACCGGCTGCGGCCGTAGCTGCCCATCTTCTTCGCGGGCGGCCGCCACGGCAAAGTCGGCGTTTTCGCGTGCCATCGCGTCGGCCATGCGCGCCACCAGGTCAGACGGGAACAGCGGCGTGTCGCACGGCACGGTCAGTAAATACGGCGTTTCGCAGCGCTCCAGCCCGGTGATAAACCCGGCCAGCGGCCCGGCATAGTCGCCCAGGCTGGTGCTATCGGGCCAGACCGGCGCGCCAAAGGCTTCGTAAGCGGCCAGATTGCGGTTGGCATTGACCATGATTTCGCCCACCTGCGGCAACAAGCGCATCAAGGTGTGCAAGGCCAGCGGCACGCCATTGAAGTTTTGCAGCCCCTTGTCCACCCCACCCATGCGCGAGCCGCGCCCACCCGCCAGAATCACGCCGGTAATGGCTTCAGCATGCAAGGGAGTTTTTATAGTCATCGTCATCCAGTGTTCCTAAAAATTCTTAACAAGTGAAGTGAAGCTACAAGCGTCGGAGTCGACACATCCCCACCAGCCGGGACCAAAGATCCGGCTTCGCCGGGCCGTAGGCGCAGCGCCCCTTCGAGCGGCAGCGCAGTACGCGAAGCGACAAGCGTTGGAGTCGCCACGTCCCCACCAGCCGGGGCCACGGAACCGGCTTCGCCGGGCCGTAGGCGCAGCAGCCCCCTCGGGGGGCAGCGCAGTACGCGAAGCGACAAGCGTGGGGGCCATCCTCAGCCGCCGATGTAGCTCATCTCAACCCGCTTGGCGCTGCCTTGCGGGCTGGCGTCGGGCGGCAGTGCAGCGCGTAGTTCCGAATAACGGTCTGAGCGCGCCTGCCAGATTGGCCCTACTGCCGCTGCAATCTGATCGTCCGTATAGTTGCCGCGCAGCAGCGCGCGCAAATCATGGCCCTGACTCGCGAACAGGCACAAGAACAGCTTGCCTTCAGTCGACAGCCGGGCCCGGTTGCATTCACCGCAAAATGCTTGCGTCACGCTGCTGATCACGCCGATTTCGCCGCCGCCGTCCAGGTAGCGCCAGCGTTCGGCGGTTTCGCCAGGGTAGTTGGGGTCGATGGCAACCAGCGGAAATTCGGTCTGCAAATGGTCAATGACCTGCGCTGACGGCAACACTTCGTCCATGCGCCAGCCGTTGGTCGCGCCCACGTCCATGTATTCGATAAAGCGCAGCACCGCGCCGGTGTGCCGGAAATGCCGGGCCAGCGGCAAAATCTGGCTGTCGTTGGTGCCGCGCTTGACGACCATGTTGACCTTGATCGGTGCCAGCCCCACTTTTTGCGCTACTTCAATGCCCTTGAGCACGTCGGCCACCGGAAAATCCACATCGTTCATGCCGCGAAAAATCACGTCGTCCAGCGCATCGAGGCTGACCGTGACGCGCCGCAAACCGGCGTCTTTCAGCGCCTGGGCTTTGCGGGCCAGCAGTGAACCGTTGGTCGTCAAGGTGATGTCGAGCGGCTTGCCTTGCGGCGTTTGCAGCCGCGACAGCATGCCAATCAGCACTTCAAGGTTTTTGCGCAGCAAAGGCTCGCCGCCCGTGAGCCTGATTTTTTCGACGCCATGAGCGACAAAAATGGTTGCCAGACGGGTGATTTCTTCGAAACTCAGGAGTGAAGATTGCGGCAAAAACGCATAGTCCTTGTCGAAAATCTCGCTCGGCATGCAGTAGTTGCAGCGAAAGTTGCAGCGATCCGTGACGCTGATGCGCAGGTCGCGCAGCGGCCGGCCCAGCGTGTCGCTGAGCAGGCCGGTTGGCGCGGTCAAGTGAGCGGGAACGGCGGGAATGCGGCTGGCATAACGCAGGTCTGCCAGGGGAATGATTTTGCGTGGTATGTCTGTCATGGTGATGGGCCTTGCGGTGAATTTACCCCATTGGCCCGCCCAGCCACCACATTGTCGGCTTTACCCTCTGCAGATACGCGTGATCTGGGTGACGCAGGTCAAAGGACGGCGTCTTTTTTCAAACGCAGCGCGCGCCGTCCACTTCAATGCACACGCCGCTGATGAAGTCGGCCTCGTCGCTGGCCAGGTACAGCACCGCGTTGGCCACGTCCAGCGCCGTCGAAAAGCGGCCCAGCGGAATGCTGGCCCGAAAGCGCGCCTTGCGTTCTTCATCGAGCGGGCCGCCGGCAAATTCGGCGGACAGGCCGGTGTCGGGGTTGAACACCGGATTGATGCAGTTGACCCGGATGTTGTCAGGGCCCAGTTCAGCCGCGAGCGACTTGGACGTGGTGATGACCGCGCCCTTGGAGCCGTTGTACCAGGTCAAACCCGGACGCGGCCGCACCCCGGCGGTCGAGGCAATATTGATGAAACTGCCGCCGCCGTGCGCCCGGAAAACCGGCGTGGCGTGAATGGTGGCGAGGTAAATGCTTTTGACATTGATGGCGTAGCACTTGTCGAAATCGTCTTCACTGACATCCAGGGCAGGCTGGTTGCGGTGCGTCCAGCCGGCATTGTTGACCATCGCGTCGAGCTTGCCGTAGCGCTGCACGGCGGAATCGACCAAGGCCTTGACGTCATCGGATTTCGTGACATCAGCGGCAAAAAATGACGCCGTGCCGCCGGCCTGGGTGATGGCTGCCACCACTTTTTCACCCAGCGCGACGTTGATGTCGTTGACGATGACTTTGGCGCCTTCAGCGGCCAGCCGCATGGCAATGCCTTCGCCGATGCCGCCGCCGGAACCGGTCACGATGATGGATTTGTCTTTGACTCGCATGGGTTTGTCTCCTGAGTGGGTTTTTTACTACTGATTTAATAGCGCGTTGCGCCCGCCTGTTGTGCGCAAGCGGCCTGTTTCATTCATAAAACGGCTTTTGGGCGCAGCAAATGGATAAATTGAAGCTGCCAGCGCGGCAATGCTGTCGTTTGATGCGCTGTTCTGCCTCAAACCGTTGCGCTTGCGGCGGGTTTCAGCCCTTCGCGCACGGTGTGGTGCAGGCTACCCCATCAGCCGTGGCGCACGGCCACGGTCTTGAGCGTGGTGAAGCCATACAGCGCCTCAAAGCCTTTTTCGCGGCCATAACCTGACGATTTCACGCCGCCAAAGGGCAGTTCCACGCCGCCACCGGCGCCGTAATTGTTGATGAACACCTGGCCGCTTTTGACGCGTTTGGCCATGCGGAACTGGCGCGCGCCGTCGGCCGTCCAGATGCCGGCGGCCAGCCCGAACTGCGTGGCGTTGGCCAGTTCGACGGCATGGTCTTCGTCCTGGAAACTCATGGCGCACAGCACCGGGCCGAAGATTTCTTCTTGTGCCAGCCGGTGGTCGGGCGGCACGTCGCAGAGCAAGGTCGGGGCTTGGTAAAAGCCGCCGTCGGGCGCTTCATCGACGATTTGGCCTTGCGCCACGATGGGGATGCCCGCCACATGCGCATCGCTTAAAAAGTCCCAGACGCGTTGCTGCTGGCTCTGGCGAATCAGCGGGCCGACGTCCAGGTCCATCGAGGCGGGGCCGACGCGCAGGTTTTCAAACGCCTCGCCCAGCCGCGCAATCAGCGGGTCGTAAATCGATTGCGCCACCAGTAGCCGGGAGCCGGCCGAGCAGGTTTGCCCGGCGTTTTGCACAATGGCGTTGACGATGGCCGGAAGGGCGGCGTCAAGGTCGGCATCGGCAAATATGATTTGCGGGCTTTTTCCGCCCAGCTCCAGCGTGACCGGGCAATGCCGCTCGGCGGCCACTTGCTGAATGAGCGTGCCGATGCTGGGGCTGCCGGTAAAGCTGATGTGGTCAATGCCCGGATGGCGGGCCAGCGCATCGCCGACTTCATGGCCGTAGCCGGTGACGATATTGAGCGCGCCCGCCGGAAAGCCGACTTCTGTCGCCAGTTCTGCTACGCGTAGCAGCGACAAACAAGCGTCTTCCGCCGGTTTGACGACGCAGACATTGCCCGCCGCCAGCGCGCCGCCCACGCTGCGGCCAAAAATCTGCATCGGGTAGTTCCACGGAATGACGTGGCCGGTCACGCCGTGCGGCTCGCGCCAGGTCATCACGCTGTAGCCGTCGAGGTAGGGAATGGTGTCGCCGTGCAGCTTGTCGCAAGCGCCGGCATAAAACTCGAAATAGCGGGCCAGCGCCAGCGCATCGGCCCGGGCTTGTTGGGTCGGCTTGCCGCAGTCGCGCTGCTCGATCATGGCCAGTTCTTCGGCATGCTGCGCGACTTTGACTGACAGCCGCATCAGCAACCGGCCGCGTTCAGCTGCGCTGAGCCGGCTCCAGACCAGATCCAGGCAGTCGCGGGCGCTGCGCACCGCCACGTCAATGTCGTGCGTATTGCTGCGCTGAATCTCGTCAAAGACCTGGCCGTCTGACGGGTCCAGCATGGGAATGGTTTTACCGGAAGAAGAAGGAACGGAGGCGTTGGCGATGTAGTTGAGCTGCATGGAAGTGATTTTGCTTGAAACTGTTTAACCCGTCACGGCTGTCGACTTGACAACGAAATAGGGCCGTAGCGCATGCCCCCCATACGCTGCCAGCTATTTATTCAATAGCGGCTCAGGGTTTGTCCGGGCGCGTGTTTCACGAAGGCATCGTTCGGCACCAGCGGGGGCGACGGGCTGACACGTCGGGGCGCGTTATGGCGATGCCGCCGCAGCCGGGGCGCTGACGGCAGCAGCAGGTGTTGTCAATCCGGCGGCGTCCGGCGCCTGAATAGGCGCTGGGGCCGGCAGGGCGGGTGCCATCGGTGTGACGGCGGGCGCGCTGATGGCGGTGGGGGCGGCCACTGGCACCAGCGGCGCGGCTTGCAACGTGCCGCCGTGGAACTTCATCATCAGCGGCACGATCAGCAGCGCCACGATGTTGATGATCTTGATCAGCGGGTTGATGGCCGGGCCTGCGGTGTCCTTGTACGGGTCGCCCACGGTGTCGCCGGTCACCGCCGCCTTGTGCGCTTCGCTTCCCTTGCCGCCATGGTGGCCGTCTTCAATGTACTTTTTGGCGTTGTCCCAGGCCCCGCCGCCGGTACACATCGAAATCGCCAGAAAGATGCCGGTGACGATGGTGCCCATCAGCAAACCGCCCAGTGCTTTGGGGCCGAGCAACAGCCCGACCAGAATCGGCACGATGACCGGCAGCAGCGAAGGAATCACCATTTCCTTGATCGCCGCCGTCGTCAGCATGTCCACCGCGCGGCCATATTCGGGCTTGGCGGTGCCCAGCATGATGCCGGGGATTTCCTTGAACTGGCGGCGCACTTCGACCACCACGGCCCCGGCAGCGCGGCCCACAGCTTCCATCGCCATCGCGCCAAACAGGTAGGGAATCAAGCCGCCGATGAAGAGGCCGACGATGACCATCGGGTCGCTCAAATCGAAACTGATGGCGCGGCCATAGCCTTCCAGCTTGTGGGTGTAATCGGCAAACAGCACCAGCGACGCCAGGCCGGCAGAGCCAATCGCGTAGCCTTTGGTGACGGCCTTGGTGGTGTTGCCGACGGCGTCCAGCGGGTCTGTGACGGCGCGCACTGCGGGCGGCATGTCGGCCATTTCGGCAATGCCGCCGGCGTTGTCGGTGATGGGGCCGTAGGCATCGAGCGCCACCACAATGCCGGCCATGCTGAGCATGGACGTGGCGGCAATCGCAATGCCGTACAGCCCGGCCAGGTGGTAGGACACCAGAATCGCGATGCAGACAAACACCACGGGCCACGCGGTCGAACGCATCGACACGCCCAGGCCAGCAATGATGTTGGTGCCGTGGCCGGTGGTGGACGCTTGTGCAATGTGCTGGACCGGCGCGTATTGCGTGCCGGTGTAGTACTCGGTCACCCAGACCAGCGCGGCTGTCAGCACCAGGCCGACGGCGCAGGCACCGAACAGTTTCATCTGGCTGCCAGTCGCATAGATCGCGTTGTCGGGCATCAGCCACATCGTGACGAAATAAAACGCAATCAACGACAGCACGCCCGCCACCGCCAGGCCCTTGTACAGCGCCGGCATCACGTTGGTCATGCCCGGCGAGGCCTTGACGAAAAAGCAGCCGATGATGGACGCAATGATCGACACCGCGCCCAGCGCCAGCGGATACAGCACCGCGTTAATCGGGCTGGCGGCCACCAGCAACGCGCCCAGCACCATGGTGGCAATGAGCGTGACGGCGTAGGTTTCAAACAGATCAGCCGCCATGCCGGCGCAGTCGCCCACGTTGTCGCCGACGTTGTCGGCAATGACCGCCGGGTTGCGCGGGTCGTCCTCGGGAATGCCGGCTTCGACCTTGCCGACCAGGTCAGCGCCCACGTCCGCGCCTTTGGTAAAAATGCCACCGCCCAGCCGCGCAAAAATCGAAATCAAGGAAGAGCCAAAGGCAAAACCGATCAGCGGATTGAGCAAATCGGCCAGTTTGCTGGTGGGCAAATAATTGCCGTTGCCCACCAGAAACCAGAAAAAGCCGCTCACGCCGAGCAGGCCCAACCCCACCACCAGCATGCCGGTGATCGCGCCGCCACGAAACGCCACATCGAGCGCCGGGCCAATGCCGCGCGTGGCCGCCTGCGCGGTGCGCACATTGGCACGCACGGAAATGTTCATGCCGATAAAGCCGCAAGCGCCTGACAAAAGTGCCCCTACGACAAATCCAATGGCTGTTTTGCCGTCCAGAAAAACGCCAATCAGTACCGCCAGAATGACGCCCACGATAGCGATGGTTTTGTACTGCCGCGCCAGATAAGCAGCGGCCCCCGTCTGGATGGCGGCCGAGATTTCCTGCATTCGCGCATTGCCTGCGTCCTGCGAAAGAATCCAGGCTCTAGCCCAAAAGCCGTACCCCACGGCAATCAATCCACAGACCAGCGCAAGAATGAGCGCGGTTGAATGACCGGTCATAACGACCTCCTCCGTTATTTTTTGCTTTGAAGGGTGCCACGCAAGCGGACCCCGCTGCGTTGCTTCCTCGGGGCTCGCTGGACGGCGATGGGCGATTGGCCAACTGGAGAAATTAAACGCCAAAACAGGCGCCGTTGGCAACCCGTAAGGTCAGGATCAGTAAAATGAGGATAAATACAGTGCTGTTTTGACGCCTCGGCGGATTGCAAAACAAGCCCTGAACAGGCAAGCCGGCTGCGGCGATCTGGCAACCCGTTTCCTTTTTTATCAACGCCTTTCCAACAACGCAAAGCGACCATGTCCCTAGATAAAGTTACACCCGGCAAAAACGCACCTGACGCCTTCAACGTGATCATCGAAATTCCGATGAACGCCGACCCGGTGAAGTACGAAGTGGACAAGGAATCCGGCGCGCTGTTTGTTGACCGCTTCATGAGCACTTCCATGCACTACCCGTGCAACTATGGCTACGTGCCCCAAACCCTGAGCGGCGACGGCGATCCGGTCGACGTGCTGGTGATCACGCCGGTGCCGCTGATTTCAGGCGTGGTGGTGACCTGCCGCGTCATCGGCATTCTGAAAATGACCGACGAAGCCGGCGAAGACGGCAAAGTGCTGGCCGTGCCCATCGACAAAAAATGCTCGCTGTACAGCCACTGGAAAAAGCCGGAAGACATGAATCCGCTGCGCCTGAAAACCATCGCCCATTTCTTTGAACACTACAAAGACCTGGAAGAGGGCAAGTGGGTCAAGGTCGATGGCTGGGAAGGCCCGGACGCGGCCAAGAAGGAAATTGCCGACGGCATCGCCAATTACCTCAAAGCCGAGTCGGACAGCGCCAAATAATCGAAGCTATTGAGCGATTAACAGGCATTGCACAATAGGGGCGGTGCTTCTTTGCTATTTATAAAATAGCAAAATTTCAGGTTTTTAACGAAAAAAGCGCTTGCTGTACTACGGCAAGCGCTTTTTTTTAGTGTGCAATCGTTTTTGTGGTGCGTCGCAGATGCGCAAGAAACTGTTTTTTTCGACGCTTGCGGCTCAGGCCGGACGGCTCGGGTCAGGGTAAATCAGGCCGTGAATGCGGCCGCGTTTTTGCCGTAAAAAAGGCTGCCATTCGCCTTCGGGCTGCGCCAGTCGGTCGGCGATGGCCCACCAGGCGCTCGGGTTAAAGCCCAACCCCACATGGCTGGCCACGACTTCAATGTTTTCCGTGTGCGGGTTTTGCGGGCTGGGCGACTGGATGCTGCCTTGCCAGGCGACCACGCCATCGGTGCGTGAAAAAATGCTGGTGGTCGGCACAGGCGGCGCAACCGGCAGGTTATAGCTGGCGCTTTCACGCGTCACGCTGCGTCCGCTGGCCAGCTCATAAAGCCGCCAGGCGTTGGTGGCCTTGTGCGAGCCTGCAAACGGCGTTCCCAGCGTGATGACGCCGCGCACCATCTCCGGCAGTTCCTTGGCCAGCTCGCGCGCATAAATGCCGCCCAGGCTCCAGCCAATCAGACTCACCTTGCGGCCGGTGCGGGCAAAGGTGCGAATCACCTGGTTTCTGGCTTCCTGCAGCACCCCTGGACGCGGGCCAAAGTTAAAGCCCTGGTCCCAGCCGCAAGCTGAATAGTTGAGCAGTTGCAAATAGCGGCGCAGCGGTACCGTCGAGATGTCGTTGGCCGAAAGACCCGGAAACACCACCACCGGATGGTTGTCGCCCCGTGGCGCGCGGTTCAGCAGCGGCCAGGCGGGCAGCAGCGCGCTGAATTCCCAGATGGCGCGCACTTCCAGCGTCATCAGCCAGGCGCTGGGCGGAGTGTCGTGCAGCGGGGTTTTTTCAGATTGTCCGGTCAGGGGCACGCCGGCCAGACTTTGCGCAAGCGGTAGTTTTGACGATCGGGTCATAGTGTGGGGTCAAGTGAAGAATGTCACTTTTTTTCTGTAGAAACACGGCCAGTATCGGGGCGTTGGCGGCGTTTTGAAGAGGGTGAACTCTCTAACCTGACACTGGCTGGCGCCTTTGGGCTGGCTGGCTTGCGGGTTCTGGGCTTGGCTTTTGCCGCAGGCGTGGGCGCGGCAGGCATTGCTTTTTCAGAGGCTGCCGCTTCACCCATCAGCGACTGCGCTTGGGTAAAAGCCGCTTCAATGGCACGGGCCAAATCGTCGGCATGCGGCAGCGCCTGGCTGTCGGCAACCATGCCGAAATCGATCTTTTCGTCATAGGTCTGGATGGTGATGTTGAGCGCCACGCCGTGCGTGATGATCGACAGCGGATGAAACCCCAAAACCCGCGCGCCCGCCAGGTACAGCGGCACCGGCGAGCCCGGCACATTGGAAATAGCCAGGTTGGTCACCACCGGCAGGTGGCGGGCCAGGCCGCTTTTGCCGTAGGCATTGAGCGCCTGTTTGCCGATGCCGCCGACCAGCCAGGGTGCCAGCAGCGAAGGGTAATCGGTCGGCAGCACGCCCTTGAGGCTTTGCATCGACGACTTGACCTTGGCCGTGGAGGCGATGATGGCCTTCATGCGCTGGCGCGGGTTGGCAATCTGGGTGCCCAGCTCGACCAGCGTCATGCCGACCTGGTTGCCTGCGTCGCCCGAATCCGCAGCGTCATTACGCAGCGAGACCGGCATGGCCGCGACCAGGGATTTGTGCGGAAGGCTGAAATGGTGCGACAAATAATCGCGCAGCGCAGTCGCGCAAATCCACAGCAGCATGTCGTTGAGCGAGCCGCCGGCCGCCTTGCCCAGCGCCTTGCATTCCTGCAGCGGCAGCGTAGCCGCCGCAAACACTCGCTCCGTGCCGATACCGATGTTGAACGGCGTATGCGGTGCCAGCTTCATCGGCATGCGGTTGCGCTGGCCGGTGGACGGGTCGGCGGCCGATTGTTCGATCAGCGTGCTTCCAATCGCGCGCAGGGACGAAGGCAGCGCTTTGGCCAGTCTGGAAAACTGGCCGAGCGACGTTGCAAGCACCGAAGCGATCAGCGTGCGGGTGCCCAAATCGGCTTCGCTGTCGGTCGGGTGCCGGTGCGCCGGGTCAGGCGGCGGCACTTTTCGGGGCAGCGGGCTGGTGTCCAGCGTGGCATGGGCCAGCAGGACAGCGCCTTTGCCATCGAGTGCGGCATGGTGAATCTTGGACAGGACGCCGGCGACGATGCGGCCATCTGGCAGCGCGATGCGGTCAAAAACATGGAACTCCCAGAGCGCAAACCGCCGGTCCAGCAGTTCGCTGTGCAATTGCGCGCAGCGCTGGTGCGCCTCGGCCAGCGTCATGGCCCGCGCGCCTTTTCTGGCCTTATCAGCGCGCCGGACATGAAAGTCAATGTCCACCGCTGGCGCGTCAATCCAGGCCGGATGCCCCAGATTCAGCGGCATCAACATCAGCTTGCGCGTGAACACCGGCGCCAGGTGCAGGCGCTGGCGGACATGCTTTTGCACCGCCTTGTGAAAGCTCCCCTTGAACCCCGCAGGCAGCTCGCACAGGTTGAAAGAGCCCACATGCATGGGCATTTCAGGAGTTTCAAGGTAAAGAAAACTGGCGTCCAGTCCGGTCAGGGTGTGCATTTTTCGGGTCTCCGTACGGCCACATTAACCGAGCGGGAAAATTTTTGCACGGGGGTTTGCCGGGGCGCTCTGTCGCGCAAGTGCCTGTGGGCGCACACCCTTCCAGCGAGCTGGGCATTCAATTCATGGCTTCCCGCATCGTTCCGTTCAAATTAATGATGAAATAGGCCGCTGGCGCAATAGCTGCGGGCGCAAGCAGCTATTAAAAAAGAAGTGAATTGAAGGCTTGGCTGCCGCCTGTGCCGCGCCAGTTTTTCAGGTATTGATCTCAAATTGCGCGTCGCCCATGTCGCGGTTCAGGGGCTTGAGGGCGGTCAACACGGCTTTGTCTTCGGCCTTTTCCCAGAGTGCAATCACTTCGCGCTCGGCGGCATGGTCGGCACTGGCGGCTTCCTCTGCAGACAAATGCGCCATCAGCGAGCGCGCCAGCATGCAGGCCTGCAGCGTGGGCACCACATCGTCGCGGCCACCGACGCCAAATTCAAGCGCCATGCGAAAACGCAACTCTGCGGCACTGCGCTCGGCTGCGCTCAGGCCGGTGGCGTTGACCATTTTCACGGTGTAGGAAGAGGGTTTTTCGCTCATGAAAGGTTTGTCGGGTCAGGTTGTTGTGGCGGTGATGGGGTCTTGAAGGGGCTGCGCCGCTCCAGATCGTCCATGTAATGGTCGATGCCCGCGCCTTCGCGTTCCAGAAAGCGTTCAATCGCATCGGCAAACGAAGGATGCGCCAGCCAGTGCGCGCTGGTGGTTTTGACGGGCAGCAGGGCGCGCGCCATTTTGTGCTCGCCCTGCGCGCCGCCCTCGAAACGCTCAAAGTCGTGTTCAATGCACCACTGCAAAGGCTGGTAATAGCAGGCTTCAAAGTGTAGGCAATCGACCCGCGCCAGCGCGCCCCAGTAGCGCCCATAAACCGTCAAGCCTTGGGGCGGCAGATATTGCGCTGAAAGCGGATTTTGATCATCATTCAGGCCGCTTGTGCAATCAGGACGTGCGCTGACAGCTATCAAACTCGTAGCAATGGGCTGGCCTTCATGCTCTGCCACAAACAGCAGCCAGTTCTCCGGCATGTCGCGCGCCATGCAGCGAAAGAAATCCCGGCTCAGGTAGGGGGCGTTGCCGTGTTCCAGATAAGTGCGTTCATAGCAGCGGTAGAAAAAATCCCAATCCGCCTGGCTGATGTTTTTGCCCAGCGCCCAGCGAAAGGTGATGCCCGCATCCAGCACCTTGCGGCGCTCCTGGCGGATTTTCTTGCGCTTTTCCTGACTCAACGACATCAAAAAATCGTCGAAATCGCGGTAGCCCGAAGGCGAAGAAGCGACCAGCGCGGAAGAGTCAACTCCGGCCAAGTCAGGGCCGTGGAACCGGCTATGCCGGGCCACAGGCGCAGCGGCCCCCCCGGGGGGCAGCGCAGTACGCGAAGCGACAAGCGTGGGGGCAACGTCCAGCAAGTCAGGGCCGTGGAACCGGCTTTGCCGGGCCATAGGCGCAGCGGCCCCCTCGGGGGGCAGCGCAGTACGCGCAGCGACAAGCGTGGGGGCTCTATTGGTCCAATGAAACTGCACCGTGTGCCGCAGCAGCAGGCCGGCTTCCTCGCAAGCGGCCACGTCGTCATCGCTGGCAAACAGCAAATGCAGCGACGAGAGTTTTTCCGCTTCGCACCAGGCGATCAACGCCTTCACCAGCAGCGCGCGTTCTGCCGCGTTGCGCGCCAGCAAACGTGCGCCGGGGACCGGTGTAAACGGCACCGCGACCACGGCTTTGGGGTAATAGTCCAGGCCGTGTTGCTGATAAGCATTGGCCCAGGCCCAGTCGAACACGTATTCGCCGTACGAATGCGCCTTGAGGTACAGGGCGCAGCCGCCGGCCAGCGTGTCGCCTTGCCAGAGCGTGACAAAGCACGGCGTCCAGCCGGTTTCTGGCGTGGCGCTGCCGCTGGTGTGCAGGGCAGCCAGGTATTCGTGGCGCATGAACGGGTTGACGATGCCGTCAAGGCTTTGCGCTGCCAGCAAGGCGTTCCATTCGGCGGCTCGCACCTTCAGCGGCGAATCCAGAAGGCGGATGACATAATCGTTTGCGTTGTTTTTCACGTGTTTTTTTCGGGATTCAATTTTCTAATGTCACTCAAAATCTGTGTCGCCCAATTGAACTATTGCGTGGGCGACATGCCCGGCAATGCGCAAAAAATTATCGCTGCAGCGCGCACCGCCTACCAAGGCGGCGCGCGGCTGGTGCTGACGCCCGAGATGGCAATTTGCGGTTATGCGGCTGAAGACCTGTTTTTGCGGCCCGCGTTCATTCAGGCCTGTGATGATGCCGTGAATGAGGTGGCCCATGCGCTGGCCGGGTTAAAGGGGCTGAGCGTGGTGGTGGGCACGCCGACCCACGGCGACAGCGGCCTGGGTCTGCACACCAAAAGCGTGCAGGTGCAGCAGCGCCACAATGCCGCCCGCGTGCTGCGCGAAGGCCGCGTCATTGAAACCTATGCCAAACGCGAGTTGCCCAATTACCAGGTGTTTGACGAGCGCCGGTATTTCGCACCGGGGCAGGGCACCTGCGTTTTTCAGGCTGGCGAAGGCGACGACGCCATCAGCGTAGGCCTCTTGATTTGCGAGGATGCCTGGTTTGAAGAACCCGCGCGCCTGAGCCGGCAGGCCGGCGCTGAACTGCTGGTGGTTATCAATGCGTCGCCATTTCATGTCGGCAAGGGCGGCGAGCGTGAAGTGATGATGCGCGAGCGCTGCCTGGCGACCGGCTTGCCGCTGGTCTATGCGCATCTGGTGGGCGGCCAGGACGAAATTGTTTTTGAAGGCCACTCGTTTGCCCTGCAGGCCGACGGCGCACTGGCCGGTCGGGCCGAGAGTTTTAAGGAAAATCTGTTTGATGTGCAGGCAGTACGGGTGCAAGCAGCTATTGAATTGGTAGCGGATACCGTGCCGTTGCGCAGCCCTGAAGCCGACTTGTGGGACGCGCTGGTGCTGGGCGTGCGTGACTATCTGGGGAAAAACGGCTTTCCGGGTGCGCTGCTGGGCTTGTCGGGCGGCATTGATTCGGCGCTGGTGCTGGCGATTGCGGTCGATGCGCTGGGCTCTAGCAAAGTGCGCACCGTGATGATGCCTTCGCCTTATACGGCGGACATTTCATTGACGGACGCGCGTGAAATGGCCGAGCGCATGCAGGTTCGCTACGACGAGATTTCGATCATTCCGGAGTTTGAAGCTTTTAAATCATCGCTGGCCGGCGAGTTCAAGGGGCGGGCAGAAGACACTACCGAAGAAAACATCCAGGCGCGCATTCGAGGTGTGTTCCTGATGGCGCTGTCGAACAAGTTCGGCTCCATCGTGTTGACGACGGGTAACAAAAGCGAAATGGCGACGGGTTATTGCACGCTCTACGGCGACATGGCCGGCGGCTTTGCGGTCATCAAGGACTTGCTGAAAACCACCGTGTTCAAGCTGGCCCGCTGGCGCAATGAAAACGACCCGTACGGCACCGGCAGCAGCCCGATTCCGGAACGCATCATCACGCGTCCGCCCAGCGCCGAGCTGCGTCCAGACCAGACCGACCAGGACAGCTTGCCGCCTTATGAAGTGCTGGATGCCATCCTCAAACGCTACATGGAAAATGACCAGAGTATTGATACCGTGGTGGCGGCCGGGTTCGAGCGCGCCGTGGTCAATCGCGTGGCCCGGCTTATCCGCATCAACGAATACAAGCGCCGCCAGGCACCGGTCGGCATCCGTGTCAGCCACAGGAGCTTCGGCAAGGATTGGCGTTATCCTATTACCAGCAAATTTGGCGAATAAACCAGTCTGTAGCCTGCCATACGCGCTAGGTTGCAGACCGTAGCCATCATTAACTATTCAGACCCCTCGATAACGGAGAACTTTCAGTGAAACAAATTACCGCCGTCCTCAAACCCTTCAAGCTGGAAGAAGTCCGCGAAGCCTTGGCTGAATGTGGCGTCACCGGCTTGACCGTGACGGAAGTCAAGGGTTTTGGCCGCCAGAAAGGCCATACCGAGCTGTACCGGGGCGCCGAATATGTGGTCGATTTTTTGCCCAAGGTGAAGGTCGAAGTGGTCGTCAAGACCGACGACGTTGACCGCTGTGTCGAGGCCATCGTGCGCGCGGCACGCACCGGAAAGATTGGCGACGGCAAGATTTTCATCACCAGCGTCGAGCGCGTGGTGCGTATCCGCACCGGCGAAGAAGACGACTCGGCGATTTAAACCGGGTTAAATCTGATCAAGCAGCAGAGTAGGTGCCTTGCTGCCCGCCGCTTGCACCAGCTCTTTCATCAGCGAAGGTGCGTCGGTGCCGGTGCGGATTAAGTCCATCTGCCATTCATTCATAAAACCGCTGTTGACCGCTGAATTGAGGAACGTCAGCAGGCTGTCGTAAAAGCCGTCCATGTTCAGCAGGCCGACCGGCTTGTTGTGGTAGCCCAACTGGCGCCAGGTCCAGACTTCAAAGAACTCTTCCATCGTGCCAATGCCGCCAGGCAACGCCAGAAATGCGTCGGCATGCTCGGCCATGATGCGTTTGCGATCGTGCATGTTTTCAACAATATGCAATTCAGTGCAACCGGTATGGGCCCATTCTTTTTCGACCAGCGCCGTTGGTATCACACCCACCACCCGCGCACCTGCGGCCAATGCCGCATCGGCCATGATGCCCATCAGTCCGCTGTGGCCGCCGCCATAGACCAGCTGGCCGCCGTGTTGGCCAATCCAGGTGCCGACGTCACGCGCCATCGTTGCAAACTCCGGACTGTTGCCCGGACGCGAGCCGCAGTAAACACACAAGGAAAAGGCGGGTTTTGTCATGGATAGTTGTTCGTGATTCATAAGATAAAACGGTGAAGTAGCGCTAGAGCCCAGGTGCCTGCGC
Source organism: Polaromonas sp. CG_9.5 (assembly GCF_035984465.1). Taxonomy (NCBI): domain Bacteria; kingdom Pseudomonadati; phylum Pseudomonadota; class Betaproteobacteria; order Burkholderiales; family Comamonadaceae; genus Polaromonas; species Polaromonas sp. CG_9.5. The sequence goes on along the minus strand of NZ_JAXCHR010000001.1, from coordinate 45,474 downwards.
ACAGCAGCAGACTGAGCAGCACAGCCGCGCTGCCCATGTCTTTGGCGCGTTTGGAAAGATCGTGCCATTCGGGGCCGATGCGGTCGATGGCCGCTTCAATGCCGGTGTTGAGCAGCTCGACAATCAGCACCAGAATGACGCTGCCCGCCAACAGAACGGTTTCCATCCAGCTTTGGCCCACCCAGAACGCGGCGGGAATCAGCATGAGGGACGCGAGCGCTTCCTGGCGAAAAGCAGTTTCGTTCCAGCCTGCGCGCAGGCCCGCCAGCGAATAGCCCGTGGCATGCCAGACACGGTTCAGTCCCCGGCGATTTTTTTGGGGATTGACGACGGCAGAAAACGCGGCTTTTTCAGGCATGGATGGCATTGTGTCGCAGCGGTGTAACGGCCTTCTGTTCAGGGCTTTTTAGCGACCACTTTTTTTGCGCGCACAAGGTCTTTGGGTTTTGCCGGGATGATCCAGGTGATCAGGCGGGTGCCTGCCCATGCATCGTGCCAAAACTGCCGCTGGGGATGAAAGCGCGCCAAAATAGCCCAGATGGCGACCCAGCCCAGCGTAATGACGGCACCTTCACGCGCGGGAAGATCAAGCAGCCAGCTCATGCCCAGCGGCGGCAAAAACCACAGCCAGCTGAGCGCATAGCGCAGCAAGGCGCGTTGCTGGGTCAGGGCGGCACCGTGCACATCGACAACGCGGATATGCCAGGTTTTCATCGCCAGCGTCTGGCCTTTAGACCAGAACCAGACAAAGTAAACGCCAAAAACGACAAACACAAAGGCTTGCAGCGCATGCCGGTTGTCCAGTGCATTGCGGGTCTGGCTCAGGGTGCTGAAAAGATAACCGGCGATGAAGACCACGCCAAACATCAGCAGGCCTTCATACATCCAGCAGGCCATGCGTCGCGGGATCGACGGGACTTGAGAGTTTTTTACTGTCAATTTAATAGCTCGTAATGAGCGCTACCTAAGCGCTGAAGCACTGATTCAGCAATAATTCCGGCCGGCAAAGCACCGGCGGGATTTATCGCAGAGGTGCAGGGCCGGTGTCGACAGTAGCGGCCTGGCCCGCAGCCGGGGCTGCAGGTGGGGTGACTGTCGCCGGAGGCGAAGGCACGATTTTAGAGGCAGGCTTGATGCCCGTGTGGGCGGGGAGTGTGGTTAGCTTTTGCGGCGCGACCGGTTTGATCGCCGTAGCGGCACCTGTGGGCTTCGGGCTCTTGGCTGCAAGCTTGAGCTTTTCTTCCGGGCTCAAAGCCTGGTAAGCCTCCCACTTAGCCTTTTTTTCTTCGGGTGTCAGTTGCCTGGACAGCTCTTTGGTCTTGCCAAAGTTCAGCCGGGCCTGCGCACGTTGCTGAGGGCTCAGGGACGCCCAGTCGTTCATGCGGCTGTTCAAGGTCGCCTGGCCTTCTGGCGACAGAGCGCTGTAATTTCTGGAAATTTCGAGCCATTTGCGTTTTTGCGCCTCGCTCATACCCGTGTTCCAGCTGGATGCAAGCGGCGCAAGCGCTCGCTGCTGTACCGGCGTAAGTTCAGACCAGGACGGCCCTGATGCAACCGGTTTTGCGCTTGCTGGCGCACTGGCAGATGCGAACGAGTTAGGGGCCTGTGAAAATCCAGGGGAGGAAAAAACCAGCAAACCGACCGCGACCAGTCCGGCACTCAGTACCCGCAGTTTCAGGGCCGGTGCGCCTAGCGCCTTGGCCGTCAAATGCAGACGATGCGATGGCGGCAAGCCTGGATCAAACACTGCTTGCTGGTTCATTGCGTGACTGCAGCTTGGCGGGTGTTTTTCAGGAACTGCACAAAACCGGCGTCGGCAAATGCGGCCGGCGGCAATTCATCGGTCAGCAGCGCCGAGTCGACTTCGGCAAGTTCGTAGGCGCGGTTGTCACTTTGAAAATTATTGATGGCAAGCAAGCCCACCACCAGTGCAATCAGCGGTAGCACCGAGCCAATCCGGCCCCACCAGCCAAGGCCCTCGTCAGCGCCCCAGGTCAGCGCGGCACTGCTGCCCGTGTTGACCACTGTGCTGACCGTGAGCGGTTTTGCAATCTTGCGCTGGGAAACGGCTTGTGCGCGCGCCGCCCGCAACCGCTCCGAGATGTCGTAGGGCAGGTCGGCCGCTCCGGCTGACAGGTGAGAGACGGTTTTGAGCGCAAAACGCTCTTCCAGGACTGCCGCTCTTTTTTGTGGTGAATTGATCATAGTTTTATGCCTTTGGCGCTTAGTGCTTTGCTCAGGGCGTGAACTGCACGGGAGCAATGAGTTTTGACGCTGCCCTCCGAGCAACCCATGGCTGCAGCCGTTTCAGCCACATCCATTTCCTCCCAGTAACGCATCAGAAAGGCTTCCCGTTGACGCTCTGGCAGTTCCTTTATCTGCAGTTCGATGGCATGCAATATCTCTGCCCGTTCCGTAGCGTCTTGAGCGCTTTCAGTTCCTTCTGAGTTGGTCAGGCTCTCCAAAGTTTCAAGAAGATCAAAATCTCCATCTTCTCCCGAAGACGCGAAGTCGCTCATATTGGAAAAAAGGGCGTTGCGGGTCTTGCGGCGACGAAACCAGTCGAGCGTGGTGTTGGACAAAATCCGCTGAAACAGCATGGGCAGCTCTGCAGCCGGCTTGTCGCCGTAGTGCTGCGCCAGTTTCATCATGCTGTCCTGCACGATATCGAGTGCCGCTTCTTCGTCCCGCACGTGATAAATACTGCGCTTGAAAGCCCGTTTTTCGACGCTTTTCAGAAAGTCGGAAAGTTCTTGTTCAGTTGCCAACGGTGTAATTCCGGGTTGTCCAGCGTTATCGTTATTTCGGGGTTCAGTTTGCATCCCCAATTGCGTGTCAGGCAGATGAATATTCAGCCTGAAAATTATCGCATTTAGTCCACCACAACCAAGGACGTTTTGTTTTTCTGGCGAGCGCCTCAAGGCAAGCCCTGTTGGGCGCAATGTCATAATGCTGCCTGCACATAAAAAGGCAAACGGGTCATGGCTCGGCGGATTATGTTTCTGCTTATGGTTTTGGCCTCAAGTCTCGACGCGGCTTCACAAGAGCGAGCCAAGAGGCACCCTAGGTATTTCGTTAGAGAAATTCACAAAGGTTCATCATGGAAATCACAAAAGCGGAAATTGCTTCCGCAGCGGCAGCTTCTGCCAACACAAATTCTCAAGAACTCCGGGGCGCTGAAATCCTCGTCAAGTCGCTTCAGGCCGAAGGTGTCAAGTACATCTGGGGCTATCCAGGCGGCGCAGTTCTGCATATCTACGACGCTTTCTACAAGCAGGATTCAATTCAGCATGTGCTGGTGCGCCACGAGCAGGCTGCCGTGCATGCGGCCGATGGCTATGCGCGCGCCACTGGCGATGTCGGCGTGGCCCTGGTCACTTCCGGTCCAGGCCTGACCAACGCCGTGACCGGCATTGCGACTGCCTACATGGACAGCATTCCCATGGTCATCATCAGCGGGCAGGTGCCGACGGCTGCGATTGGCCTGGATGCTTTCCAGGAATGTGACACCGTGGGCATTACCCGTCCCATCGTCAAGCACAATTTCCTGGTCAAGGATGTGCGTGACATGGCCGAGACCATGAAAAAGGCTTTTCATATTGCCCGCACCGGCCGTCCTGGCCCCGTGGTGGTGGATGTACCCAAGGATATTTCGTTCAACAAGACGCTTTATACCGGCTATCCAAAAACCGTCGAAATGCGTTCTTACAACCCGGTTCGCAAAGGCCACGCCGGCCAGATTCGCAAGGCGCTGCATTTGCTGATGGCGGCAAAGCGCCCCTATATTTACACCGGTGGCGGTGTGCTGCTCAGCAATGCATCGCAGGAGTTGCGCACGCTGGTGGACATGCTGGGGTATCCGTGCACCAACACGTTGATGGGACTGGGTGCCTATCCGGCGAGCGACCGAAAATTTCTCGGCATGCTGGGCATGCACGGCACGCTTGAAGCCAACAATGCGATGCAGAACTGTGACGTGCTGCTGGCCGTCGGCGCGCGTTTTGATGACCGTGTGATTGGCAACCCCAAGCACTTTGCCCAGAACGAACGCAAGATCATTCATATCGATATCGACCCTTCGAGCATTTCAAAACGCGTCAAGGTGGACGTTCCCATCGTGGGTGACGTCAAGGATGTACTGACAGAACTGATCGGCATGATCCGTGAATCAGGCCTCAAGCCTGACGCCGATGCGCTGGGCGGCTGGTGGAGCACCATTGAGGCTTGGCGCTCACGGGATTGCATGAAGTACAGCATGGGCAGCGGCGATGTCATCAAGCCGCAGTATGTGGTGGAGACGCTCTGGAACATGACCAAGGATGCCGACACCTACATCACGTCCGATGTCGGACAGCATCAGATGTGGGCTGCCCAGTATTACAAGTTTGACGAGCCGCGCCGCTGGATCAACTCCGGCGGCCTGGGCACGATGGGCGTCGGCATTCCGTACGCCATGGGCATCAAGCTGGCCAAGCCGGATTCGGAAGTTTTCTGTATCACCGGCGAAGGCTCGGTGCAGATGTGCATCCAGGAGCTTTCCACCTGCCTGCAGTACAACACGCCGATCAAGATCGTGTCGCTCAACAACCGCTATCTGGGCATGGTGCGCCAGTGGCAGGAAATCGAATATTCCGGCCGTTACAGCAGCAGCTACATGGATGCGCTGCCCAACTTCGTCAAGCTCGCCGAGGCTTATGGCCATGTTGGTATGCTGATTGAAAAGCCGCAGGATGTGGAGCCAGCGCTGCGCGAAGCGCGCAAGCTCAAAGACCGCACCGTATTCATGGACTTCCGGACCGATCCGACGGAAAACGTGTTTCCGATGGTCAAGGCCGGCAAGGGCATCACTGAAATGCTGCTGGGGTCGGAAGACCTGTAACCGCATCGCCGTTCCATTCATTTACCCCGTCAATTGACGAATCTATTGACTGCCGAGTCTGCGCATTACCGTGCGCAGAGGAGGGCAGCGAAAAGAGGAATCTATCTATATGAAACACATCATTGCAGTTTTGCTCGAAAACGAGCCCGGCGCTCTTTCCCGTGTCGTCGGCCTTTTTTCGGCCCGTGGCTACAACATCGAGAGTTTGACCGTCGCGCCGACGGAAGACCCGACGCTGTCGCGCATGACGATCCAGACCTCGGGCTCGGATGACGTGATCGAGCAAATCACCAAGCACCTGAACCGCCTGATCGAAGTGGTCAAGGTGGTCGACCTGACCGAAGGCGCTTATACCGAGCGCGAACTCATGATGGTCAAGGTGCGGGCGGTCGGCAAGGAGCGCGAAGAGATGAAGCGCATGGCTGATATATTTCGCGGGCGAATTATTGACGTGACCGAGAAAAGTTACACGATTGAACTGACGGGCGACCAAACCAAGAACGATGCGTTCCTGGAAGCCATCGACCGCAGCGCCATCCTGGAGACGGTGAGAACCGGTTCAAGCGGCATAGGCCGTGGCGAGCGAATTCTGAGAGTCTGATACGGCTGGAATCCGGGTATCGGATCTGGCAGTTTTATTTTTTTGCTGATTATTTAGGAGCGACAGATGAAAGTTTTTTACGACAAAGATTGCGATTTGAGCCTGATCAAGGGCAAGACAGTGGCCATCATTGGCTACGGCAGTCAAGGCCATGCACACGCCCAAAATTTGAACGACAGTGGCGTCAAGGTCGTTGTCGGTCTTCGCAAAGGCGGCGCTTCGTGGCCCAAGGTTGAAAAAGCCGGCCTGCAAGTGGCCGAAGTGGCTGATGCGGTCAAATCTGCCGATGTGGTCATGATTTTGTTGCCTGATGAGCAAATCGGTGCCGTCTACAAGAACGATGTGGCGCCCAACATCAAGCAAGGCGCATCGCTGGTGTTCGCCCACGGCTTCAACGTGCATTACGGTGCCGTGATTCCGCGCGACGACCTGGATGTCTGGATGGTCGCCCCCAAGGCGCCTGGCCACACCGTTCGCAACACCTACACCCAGGGTGGCGGCGTTCCTCACCTGGTTGCCGTGCATCAGGACAAATCCGGCAAAGCGCGTGACCTGGCGCTGAGCTATGCCATGGCCAATGGCGGCGGCAAGGCCGGCATTATTGAAACCAATTTCCGCGAAGAAACCGAAACCGACCTGTTCGGCGAACAGGCTGTTTTGTGCGGCGGTGCGGTTGAACTCATCAAGGCGGGTTTCGAGACGCTGGTGGAAGCCGGCTACGCGCCTGAAATGGCCTACTTTGAATGCCTGCACGAGCTCAAGCTGATCGTTGACCTGATCTACGAAGGCGGCATTGCCAACATGAACTACTCGATCTCGAACAACGCCGAGTATGGCGAGTACGTGACCGGCCCGCGCATCGTGACCGAAGACACCAAGAACGCCATGCGCGCTGTCCTCAAAGACATCCAGACCGGCGAATACGCCAAGAGCTTCCTGCTGGAAAACATCGCTGGCGCACCAACGTTGATCAGCCGTCGTCGTCTGAATGCCGAGCACCAGATTGAACAAGTGGGCGGAAAACTCCGCGCCATGATGCCTTGGATTGCCAAGAACAAGCTGGTTGACCAGACACGTAACTGATCTTTTGATTAGCGCAGGCCTTGGTCTGCAAAAAAGCCGCGCATGTTTTTGCGCGGCTTTTTCAATGGCGCTGGCAAAATCATTGACTGTTTTACGCCGTGCCACCGCCGTCAGCCAACTTGTTATGCTTACCCCGCTGCATGCACGACCACCTTTGCACATGGCAACAGATTAACCATGTGCTATTAATTTAATAGCTATTTGCGCGCGCCAACCGTGCTAAAGGAGTACTTTTTATGCATGATGGTGAGGACTCCGCTTCCATAACGCAAGATATCCTGCCACGCAAGCGGCGCAAGGGTATCTACATATTGCCCAATCTCTTCACGCTGGCGGCACTGTTCGGTGGTTTTTATGCCATCGTCATGGCGATGAACGGACGCTTTGACCAAGCCGCGATCGGCGTATTTTGCGCTATGGTGCTAGACAGCCTGGATGGCCGCGTAGCACGCCTAACCAATACCCAGAGCGCTTTTGGCGAACAGATGGATTCATTGTCAGACATGGTGTCTTTTGGGGCTGCGCCTGCGCTGATCGCCTACGTATGGGCGCTGACTAGCCTGGGTCGATGGGGCTGGATTGGCGCTTTTGTTTATTGTGCTTGCGCGGCTTTGCGCTTGGCCCGCTTCAATGTAAATACAGCGGTGGTTGACAAGCGATTTTTCCAGGGCCTGCCTTCGCCTGCCGCTGCTGCTCTTGTGGCGGGCTTTATCTGGCTGATGAACGACCTGGGTTTTGAAGGATTGGAAGTACGCTGGATTACTTTTGGGTTGATGCTGTATGCCGGATTGACCATGGTGACCAACGTGCCTTTTTATAGCTTCAAGGATATTAATATGAAGCGCAGCGTTCCCTTTGCCGTTATCGTATTGATCGCGCTGGGTATTGCCATTATCAATATTCATCCGCCGACCGTTATCTTTGGTCTGTTTGTCATTTATGGTTTCTCAGGTTATGCGCTTTATGGGTGGAGAAAAGCAAAAGGTCAGCAGACCAGCGTAATTTCAACTTCGACCGATGAGCCGGACGAGCGCGGGCTTCACAAATAAATTTGTGGTACATTGTTTCGATGAAAAAAATTTCGCTAGCACTACTGCTATCTGCCAACGGGCGGAGACGGTAGCGTACGCGTACACCAGATTCGACGGCCCGTTTGCACCAGCAACGGGCCGTTTTTTTTGGTTGCTGGTTTTTGAAAACAGGAAAGTTCAATCCATTTAGAACCAATTTAAAACCAGCCTGCAGCCAGATACCTCTCTTTTTTCCGCCTATTGCGGATTATGAAAATCCTTTAAACCGAAAGACCTTCCATGACTGACAAACTCATTATTTTCGACACCACATTGCGCGACGGCGAACAGTCCCCAGGCGCTTCAATGACACGTGATGAAAAACTGCGCATTGCCCGTCAACTGGAACGGCTGAAGGTTGATGTGATTGAAGCTGGTTTTGCCGCCAGCTCGAATGGCGACTTCGAATGTGTCAAGGCGATTGCCGAAGTCATCAAGGATTCCACCATCTGTTCGCTGGCCCGCGCCAACGACCGTGATATTTCCAGGGCCGCTGAAGCGCTCAAACCGGCGAACTCAGGCCGTTTGCATCTCTTTTTGGCAACCAGTGCGCTGCACATGGAAAAAAAGCTTCGCATGACGCCCGACCAGGTGTTTGAGCAGGCAAAAATGTCGGTGCGCTTTGCGCGTAACCTGATGGCCGATGTCGAGTTCAGCCCCGAAGATGGTTACCGTTCTGACCCGGACTTTTTGTGCCGGGTTATTGAAGCTGTTATCAACGAAGGTGCCACCACCATCAACGTTCCCGACACGGTGGGCTATGCGATTCCAGAGCTCTACGGCAACTTCATCAAGAGCTTGCGTGAACGAATTCCCAATAGCGACAAGGCCGTCTGGTCGGTTCATTGCCATAACGACCTGGGCATGGCGGTTGCCAATTCACTCGCAGGTGTGAAAATCGGCGGTGCCCGGCAGGTGGAATGCACCATCAATGGCTTGGGCGAGCGTGCAGGCAATTGTTCACTTGAAGAAGTCGTCATGGCGCTGAAAACCCGTAAGGACTATTTCGGCCTTGACGTGGGCATTGACACGCAGCAGATTCTGGCAGCCAGCCGCTTGGTCAGCCAGACGACGGGTTTTGTGGTGCAACCCAACAAGGCCGTGGTGGGTGCCAATGCTTTTGCGCATGCCTCGGGCATCCATCAGGACGGCGTGCTTAAAGCCCGTGACACCTATGAAATCATGCGCGCTGAAGATGTGGGCTGGTCGGCCAATAAAATTGTGCTGGGCAAGTTGAGTGGCCGCAATGCGTTCAAGCAGCGCCTGCAGGAACTTGGTGTTGCGATGGAAAGTGAAACCGATATCAACAATGCTTTTATCAAGTTCAAAGACCTGGCAGACCGCAAAAGCGAAATTTTTGATGAAGATATTCTTGCCTTGGTCAGCGACGAGAGCGCAACCCACGGCAAAGAGCAGTACGGTTTTGTGTCCTTGTCCCAGCACAGTGAAACTGGCGAGCGTCCTCAGGCCTGCGTAGTATTTACCGTGGAGGGCAAGGAAGTCAAAGGCGAATCAGACGGCAATGGGCCGGTGGATGCATCGCTCAAGGCAATTGAAAAACACGTTAAAAGCGGTGCCGAGATGGTGCTTTATTCTGTGAATGCCATCAGCGGTTCGACCGAAAGCCAAGGTGAAGTAACGGTGCGGTTGCAAAACAGTGGGCGCGTCGTCAATGGTGTTGGGTCTGATCCGGACATTGTGGTGGCTTCAGCCAAGGCTTATTTGAGCGCCTTGAATAAACTGCAAAGTAAAGCTGACAGGGTTGCTGCCCAAGGATAATTTCGGAGTTTTTTTAAGAATATCCTTTATATTCAATCGCTTGGGGTCATAATCTGTCTCTTATGCAAAGAGTAGATATATAACTTTTTGGCACAATCAAGAAAGTCACGCAAGCTCATGATATTGCGTGACTTTTTTTATTTCTATACACTTCAGCCTTTCTCTTTTTCGCAACCAAAACAGGCGATATTCACCATGTCTAATCAGCTTTTGAGTCGCGCATTAAAAATCGTCGGACTCCTTGCTTTATCGGTGGCTCTGGTTGTTCCTTCGGTCAATGCGGCGCCCGCCAAGTCTTCTGCCAAGCGCGCGATTGTCAAGAAGCCGCACTTTGCAAAAGCAACCGCTTCCAAAAAAGTCGCTTCGACCCGCAAGAGTGTTCGCTTTGAAGCAAGCGTCAAGACCGCCAGATCAAAACGTCCGTCCATCATTCAGGCGCTGGTTCCAGCCATTCCCTCGTTTGGTCAGCTGGCCGGCCTGCACGGTGCTATTGATCCGCTGGACTTGAAGTCCAGTGTTGCCCTGGTAATTGACCAGGACACGCGTGAAGTGCTGTTCAGTAAAAATGACCATGCTGTTTTACCTATCGCGTCCCTGACCAAATTGATGACGGGTGTCATCATCAGCGGCGCCAGGCTTCCCATGGATGAAATGATCACCGTCACGCAAGATGACGTGGATACTGAAAAACACAGCCGTTCACGGCTCAGCGTAGGCGCTACGCTGTCGCGCGGCGAGTTGCTGCATCTGGCCCTGATGTCGAGCGAGAACCGTGCCGCCCATGCCTTGGGGCGAACCTATCCGGGCGGCATGGCTACCTTTGTCAGCCTGATGAACGCCAAGGCAAAAATGCTTGGTATGCATGACACCAGTTATGCAGAGCCGACGGGTCTTTCCAGCCGTAACCAGTCAAGCGCGCAGGACTTAGCCGCATTGGTCAATGCAGCGCATGGTGATCCGATGCTGCGTGAGTTGACGACATCGCCGGGTTATCAGGTTGCGGTGGGTAACCGAACCTTGCAGTACAACAATACCAATCGCTTGGTGAAAAATCCGGACTGGGATATTGGGTTGCAAAAAACCGGGTACATCAATGAAGCGGGTCAGTGCCTGGTCATGCAGACCAGGATTGCAGGACGCAAGCTGATCATGGTGTTTTTGGACTCCGCAGGAAAAATGAGTCGTCTGGGCGATGCAGAACGTGTGCGTCGCTGGGTGGAAGCCAACCCTGTGACAGAGCAAAAACTCAAGCTTAGTGCCTCCAGCAAGCAAATCAGCGGCTAAGTTGAAGATCCACGGTTAGACAACAGGCTTGAAGCAGAAACCTTCAAGCCTGAAGTTTTTTCGGGCATCCACCTGTGAAAAGCACGGGATTGAGGAAATTTCCCCTGCCTTGCCCGCCTTCAAACCTTCCGGACGCCGCCCAGCGATTTCGATATTTCATTGGCCGTGGCCTGCAGTTTTGGTAACCAGCTTTCATCAAGCCTGTCGGCAGGTGCTGAAATCGACAGGCCGGCCACCAGTGTGTTCTGGTCGTCGTAAATGCCGACAGCCATGCAGCGCACGCCGAGTTCCAACTCTTCATTGTCACGGGCAATGCCGTACTGGCGGGCTTTTGAAAGCTCACGCTCAAGGACTGGCAGCTCGGTGATGCTGTTGCGGGTGTGGCCGGGCAGTCCGGTGCGTGTGGCGTAGGTGCTCAGGCGCTGCGGATCGTCAGACGCCAGAAAAAGTTTACCCACCGACGTCAGGTGCAGTGGCGCTCTTCCGCCGATGGCTCTGACGACCTGCATGCCGGAACGCTCGCTGTAAGCGCGCTCGACATACACAATTTCATCACCCTGACGCATGCTCAGATTGACCGGCTGCTGGGTCAGTTTGTGCAGTTCACGCATCGGAAGCAAGGCTGCGTCGCGTACATTCAGGCGCGCTTTGACCAAGTTGCCTAACTCGAGCAGGCGCATTCCCAAACGGTAATTTCCAGCAGCAGGCCGGTCAACGAAACGGCCTGTCGCCAGGTCGTTCAGAATACGGTGCGCTGTAGAGGGATGTAACCCTGATTTTTCGCTGATTTCCTTGAGCGAAACTGCCTCTTCACGGGTCGCCAGAATTTCCAGCAAGGTGAACATGCGTTCAATAACCTGAACGGTAGGCTTTACGGGAAGGATGCTTTCGTGTTTTGTCATGTGCAGACTTTCTGCGCTAAATTTTACCTTGTGAAATTTAGTGAAGTTGCTGCAGGCGTTTCATTCGGGACAGGCAATTCAACCCGCCGGGCTTTCCTGTTTTACGGCAAGCGCTTCGCTTGCCTTCAGCCATTCGCCGTTCATCAAAAGCTCGCACGGGCTGAACCCGAGCTTGTAATTCATCTTCGGGCTTTGCGCTATCCAGTAACCCAGATAGACATAGGGCAGGCCAAGGTGCCGGGCTTGCTCGATTTGCCACAGCACGCTGTAGTTGCCGTAGGCGGCCCGTGCGTCGGGTTCATAAAACGTATAAACCGCTGACAGCCCGTTCTCCAATACATCCAGGATCGAGACCATGCGCAGCGCGCCTGCCTCTCCGTTGGGCAGGGTTTCGCGAAACTCCACCAGCCGTGAATTGACACGGCTTTGTAAAAGGAACTGCGTGTATTGATCGATGCTGTCGTGGTCCATGCCGCCGCCCGCGTGGCGGCTATTCTGGTAGCGCAAATAGAGCTGGTAATGCTCAGGCTGAAAACACAATTTCAAAATGCTGACTTGTAGCGACTGGTGATGTGTCCAGGCGCGGCGCTGGCTGCGGTTTGGCTTGAAAGTGTTCACTGGCACCCGCAGTGGCACGCATGCCTGGCAACCGTCGCAGTAAGGCCGGTAGGTGAACATGCCGCTGCGCCGAAAGCCCTGAGTGACCAGCGTTGAATACGCATCGTTGTGGATCAGGTGGCTGGGCGTGGCGACTTGCGAGCGGGCCTGCTTGCCCGGCAGATAGCTGCACGGGTAGGGTGCTGTGGCGTAAAACTGCAGCGTGTGCAGCGGCAGGTCTTTGAGGTGCGTCACGGCGTTGTTGGCCTTGTCGGCGCTGCAGGGGCTGTGGCCGCCAAAAGCTGATTCCAGTAAGACGGGCTGAAGTGCCAGACCGGCGCGCTTGCCGCTACGTTCTGCGCAACATGTATGGCAAATTCGGCACGGCTGATTTCAGCCGCACCCAATGAGGCGAGATGGCCAGTGTTTTGCTGGCAGTCGATCATCGTGATGCTATTTGCGCGGCAAAACGCGACCAGCGCAGCCAATGCGATTTTGGACGCATCGGTCTGATGCGCAAACATGGATTCACCAAACACCATCTGGCCCAGGTTAACGCAGTAAAGGCCACCGGCAAGCTCGCCATTGATCCAGGTTTCCACGCTGTGCGCATGACCCGCGTGGTGTAAATCGAGGTAGGCACGCTGCATGTCCGACACGATCCAGGTGCCGGATTGGCCGGCTCTGGGCTGGCTGGCGCAGGCGTTGATGACACGCTCAAAAGCGCTGTCAACCCTGATTTCGCATTTCGTATCGTTGATGAAATGAACCAGGCTTTTACGCAAGGAGCGATGCAGCTTGAAGTGACGCGTCTCCAGCACCATGCGAGGGTCTGGGCTCCACCAAAGCACCGGCTGCCCCAGGCTGAACCAGGGGAAAATTCCGTGCGAGTAAGCCTCAACCAATGTGGGCACATCCAGCGTTTCACCAGCGGCCAGCAGGCCTGGCGCGGGGTCTGCGCCGCCCCAGGCGCTTTCAAGCGGCGGAAAAACCTGCCCGGGTGCCAGCCAAGGCAGCGGCCGCGTCGGGGGGCTATGTGATTGCTTAACCATGGGCATGAAGAAGATGAACCTGGAACGTCACGTCATTTCATAAGCAAATAAATTGCTATCAATTAAATAGCTGCCAGCGCACGTATCCATTGCGCCAGAGCCTTATTTAGTTCCAAAAATACGATCACCGGCATCCCCGAGGCCCGGCAGGATGTAGCCGTGCTCATTAAGCTGACGGTCAATGGCTGCGGTGTAGATGGCTACGTCAGGATGGGCTTTTTGCAGTGCGGCCACGCCTTCCGGGCAGGTCAGCAGGCAGACAAACTTGATGGATTTTGGCTTGAGCTGCTTGAGCCTGTCCACCGCTGCAATGGCCGAGTTGCCGGTGGCCAGCATCGGGTCAACGATGACGATGTCGCGCTCTTCCATTTCTTGCGGCATCTTGAAGTAATACTCGACAGGCTGCAGCGTTTCAGGGTCGCGGTACAGGCCGACATGGCCGACGCGGGCACCCGGAACCACACTGAGCATGCCTTCCAGAATGCCATTGCCGGCGCGCAGGATGGACACAAACACCAGTTTTTTGCCGTCAATCATTTTGCCGGTCATGGTTTCCAGCGGCGTTTCGACCTCCACGTCTTGCAGGGGCATGTCGCGTGTGACTTCATACGCCATCAGGCTGCTCAGCTCATTGAGCAGCGTGCGAAAGGTGTTGGTGGACGCGTCTTTGCGGCGCATCAGCGTCAGCTTGTGCTGCACCAGCGGGTGATCAATCAGGTGGACGTTGCTCATGGATCAGGAAGCTTTCTTGGAGTGATGAGAGAGGAAAAATCAGCGTTTTTTGCCGCCAAACAGGTTGCCCAGCACGCCTCGAATGATTTCGCGCCCGACGGTAGAACCCATCGTGCGGACGGCAGATTTGGCCATGCTTTGCGCCAATCCGTCATGCTTGGCACCGCGAGGCCCGGTGCTGCCAAACAGCATGTCGTTCAGGCCGCCCAGCATGCCGCCAAAAGCCGATGGGCCTGCCGCGCCGCCGTTGGGGGCTGTGTTGGCCTGGGCAGCCGTTGCGCCGACACGCTCTTGCAGCATTTCGTAAGCGGACGCGCGGTCTATTTCTTTTTCATACACGCCGGCGACCAGCGAGTCTTGCAGCAATTGCTGGCGCTGCTGCGGTGTGATGGGGCCGATCTGGCTACCGGGCGGCAGCACATAGACGCGTTCTGTCACGCTAGGCCGGCCTTTGTCGTCGAGGAAACTCACCAGCGCTTCGCCCACGGCCAGCTCGGTAATGGCCGCCTCAATATCCAGTCCGGGTTTCTGGCGCATGGTTTGCGCCGTGGCCTTGACGGCTTTCTGGTCGCGCGGCGTGTAGGCGCGCAGAGCGTGCTGCACCCGGTTGCCCAGTTGAGCCAGCACTGAATCGGGAATGTCGAGCGGATTTTGCGTGACAAAGTAAACGCCGACGCCTTTGGAGCGCACCAGCCGCACTACCAGTTCGATCCGCTCAACCAGCGCCTTGGGCGCTTCGTTGAACAGCAAGTGCGCCTCGTCAAAGAAGAACACCAGTTTCGGTTTCTCCGGGTCGCCAATCTCGGGCAACTGCTCGAACAGCTCAGACAGCATCCAGAGCAAAAAAGTCGCATACAGGCGCGGTGAATTCATCAGCTTGTCGGCCGCCAGGATGTTCACCATGCCGTGGCCGGCGCTGTTGGTCTGCATGAGGTCGTTGATATTGAGCATGGGCTCGCCGAAGAACTTTGTGCCGCCCTGCGTCTCGATCTGCAGCAGCCCGCGCTGGATGGCACCCACACTGGCCGCGCTGACGTTGCCGTATTTCGTCGTGAATTCGCTGGCGTTTTCGCCTACGTATTGCAGCATGGCGCGCAAGTCCTTGAGGTCGAGCAGCAGCATGGCGTTGTCGTCAGCAATCTTGAAGACCAGATTGAGAACGCCCGACTGGGTTTCGTTCAGGTTAAGCATGCGCCCCAGCAGCAGCGGCCCCATGTCAGACACCGTGGCGCGCACCGGATGGCCTTGTTCGCCAAACACGTCCCACAGCGTAGTGGGGCAGGCCAGCGGTTCGGGCAGGTCGATGTCGCACTCTTTCAGGATGGCGGCCATCTTGCCCGCGATGCTGCCCGCCTGGCTGATGCCGGTCAGATCGCCTTTGACGTCTGCCATGAACACCGGAACACCTATTGTCGAGAAGCGCTCGGCCAGGGTTTGCAGCGTCACGGTCTTGCCGGTACCGGTGGCACCCGTGATCAAGCCGTGGCGGTTGGCCAGGGCTGGCAGCAGTGCACATTGAATCGACGAATTTTTTGCAATGACGAGCGGCTCGGCCATGGTTTTGAGGTGTCCTGATGAAACTTGTCAGGCAAAGACAAGCGAAAAGTAAAATGCAGCGTATAGATTAAATCAATTGCAAAAGGATTTGCCGTGGCTGGTCATAGTAAATGGGCGAATATTCAACACCGCAAGGGTCGCCAGGACGAAAAACGCCAGCGTGTCTGGACACGCGTCATGCGCGAGATCATGGTGGCAGCGCGCATGGGCGGCGGTGACCTGGGAACCAACCCGCGCCTGCGCCTGGCGGTCGAAAAAGGCAAGGCCGCCAACATGCCGTCTGAAAACGTCAAATACGGTATTGCCAAAGCCACCGGCAGTCTGGAAGGCGTTCACTACGAAGAAGTCCGCTACGAAGGCTATGGCATTGGCGGCGCGGCGATTGTGATTGACTGCATGACCGACAACAAGGTGCGCACCGTGGCCGAGGTTCGGCATGCATTTTCCAAGCACGGCGGCAACATGGGCACGGAAGGCTCGGTGGTTTTCCAGTTCAAGCACTGCGGCCAGCTGATTTTTGCCCCCGGCACGAGCGAAGACAAAGTCATGGAAGTAGCGCTGGAAGCCGGTGCCGACGACGTGATTGCGCATGACGATGGCGCCATTGAAGTGCTGACGCCCTACACCGCATTTGAGACTGTCAAGAACGCCCTGGAGGCGGCCGGCTTGACGCCCGAGCTGGCCGAAGTCGCCATGCGCGCCGACAACCCGATTGAGCTGTCGGGCGAAGAAGCCCGCAAGATGCAAAAGCTGCTCGATGTGCTGGAAGACCTTGACGACACGCAAGACGTTTTTCACAACGCCGAGTTTTCCGAATAAGCCGACCCGATGAGCACAACAACAACAACAATGAAAGCAGCAGCATGAAAGTTTTAGTAGTGGGCGGCGGTGGCCGTGAACATGCGCTGGCCTGGAAGCTGGCCCAGTCACCCAAAGTGCAGGCGGTTTACGTGGCACCCGGCAACGGCGGAACGGCGCTGGATTCGCGATTTGAGAACATAAATATCAGTGATATGCAAGCGCTGCGGGCGTGGGCAGCTACTGAAAAGATAGCGCTGACCGTGGTCGGTCCCGAGCAGCCACTGGCTGCCGGCATTGTTGATGAGTTTCGCCAGCACGGCCTGCGGGTGTTTGGCCCGACCCAAGCGGCGGCGCAGCTGGAAAGCTCCAAGGCCTTTTCAAAGGCCTTCATGAAGCGCCACCAGATTCCGACGGCAGACTACGAAACCTTCACCGATGCCGCCGCCGCACACGCCTACATTGACGAAAAAGGCGCGCCAATTGTCGTAAAGGCCGACGGCCTGGCCGCAGGCAAAGGCGTGGTGGTGGCGATGACGCTGCACGAGGCGCACGAAGCCATCGAGTTCATGCTGGCACCCGACCCGCAATTCAACCCCTTGGGCGTCACGCACAACGAAGGCGGCGCACGCGTCGTCATCGAGGAATTCCTGCAAGGCGAAGAAGCCAGTTTCATCGTCATGTGCGACGGCAAGAACGTGGTGGCGATGGCCACCAGCCAGGATCACAAACGCCTGCTCGACGGCGACCTGGGGCCAAACACCGGCGGAATGGGCGCGTATTCACCGGCCCCGGTGGTCACGCCCGAGGTGCATGCCCGCGCCATGCGCGAAATCATCTTGCCCACGATCAAGGGCATGGAAAAAGACGGCATTCCCTTCACCGGATTTTTGTACGCCGGCCTGATGATTGACACGCACGGCAAGCCCAAGACGCTGGAGTTCAATTGCCGCATGGGTGACCCGGAAACCCAGCCCATCATGATGCGGCTGAAAACCGATTTGTTTGACGTGATGATGGCCGCCACCTCGGGCGCGCTGGACAAGATCGAGCTGGAATGGGATCGCCGCCCGGCGCTGGGCGTGGTGATGGCTGCGCACGGTTATCCGCTGCATCCGCGCAAAGGCGATGCTATTGGCGGCCTGCCTGCGGCGACTGAAGATGCCATGGTGTTTCATGCCGGAACCCAGCGGCGCGAAGGCGAGACCGTGACTTCCGGTGGCCGCGTGCTGTGCGTCACTGCGCTGGGCGAGACGGTAAAGGCGGCGCAGCAGCGCGCCTATGAAGTCGCGCGCGGCATTGATTTCGACGGCGCGCAGTACCGCAAAGACATTGGCTACCGCGCCATCAAGTCTTGAGGCCAACACATGTCCAGCATTGACCTTTCAGTCGTTCGCACTTTTTTGCTCGGGTTGCAAGAGCGCATTACCAGCGCGATTGCCGAGCTGGACGGGCAGCCGTTTGTGGCCGACCACTGGCAAAAAGAGCCGGGCGAGACACTGCAGGGCAGTGGCATTACCAAAATTCTGGAGCAGGGCCGCGTGTTTGAGCGCGCCGGTTGCGGTTTTTCACATGTGCGGGGACCCAGACTGCCGCCTTCAGCCACCCAGCATCGGCCTGAGCTGGCGGGGGCTCCGTTTGAAGCGATGGGGGTTTCGCTGGTGTTTCATCCCCGCAATCCTTATGTGCCGACAGTCCACATGAATGTGCGCATGCTGGCGGCAACCCCGCTGGGCCAGGATGTTGAGCCGGTTTGCTGGTTTGGCGGCGGCATGGACTTGACGCCTTTTTACGGGTTTGACGAAGACGCCGTGCATTTTCATCAGGTCTGCAAAGACACGCTGACGCCGTTTGGTGCGGACAAATATCCGCGCTTCAAGCAATGGTGCGACGAGTATTTTTACCTCAAGCACCGCCAGGAGCAGCGCGGAATCGGCGGGGTCTTTTTTGATGACTTCCAGGAGCTGGGTCTGGCGCAGAGTTTTGCCATGATGCAAAGCGTGGGCGATTCCTTTTTGCAGGCTTATTTGCCGATTGTCGAGCGCCGCCAGGACACGCCCTACAGCGAGAAAGAGCGGGATTTCCAGCTCTACCGCCGTGGCCGCTATGTGGAGTTCAACCTGGTGTGGGACCGGGGAACGCATTTTGGCCTTCAGTCCGGTGGACGCACGGAATCGATTTTGCTGTCCATGCCGCCGCTGGCAAGCTGGTCGTACCAGCGCCCAAATGAAGTCGGCTCGCCTGAAGAACGTCTTTACAAAGATTTTCTTGTCCGCCGGGAATGGGTTTGAACGCCCAAGCCTTGCCCCGAGGTCAACGAATCGGCGTGTTTGGGGGGTCTTTTGATCCTCCCCATAATGCCCATGTCGCCTTGGCCAGGTCGGCGCTGGATCAGTTTCAACTTGACTCACTCCATGTGGTGCCGACCGGACTGGCCTGGCACAAATCCCGAGCGTTGAGTGCGCCCGTGCATCGCTTGGCCATGACGCGGCTGGCTTTTGACGATGTGGCCCGCGGGGTGGTCGATGACCGCGAATTGCAGCGCGAGGGGCCGACATTCACAATCGACACCTTGAGGGCGCTGCAAACCGAAAACCCACAGGCGCAGATTTACCTGTTTATGGGGACTGACCAGTTTGTCGCCTTCAGGCAATGGCACCAATGGCAGGAGATTCTTGAAATTGCTATAATTTGTATAGCTGATCGCGCTGAATCCACGCCGACTCAAACTCAATTTGATGCTTACGGTGCACAAAGTCACCGCTTTTTTGCGCTCAAGCTGCCCTGGATGTTGGTCAGCGCCACCCAAGTCCGTCAATTGATAGCCTCTGGCGCTGCCTGCGATATCGCCACGCTGGTTCCCGAACCGGTTGCGCGTTATATTGCACTCCATCAACTGTACGCACCCCGTTAATTTTTTACCTTATTGAAGCAAAGCATTGCATGACCTCTAACATTGTCAAAACCCCCAGCACCGAGGGCAAAAAAGATGTCCAAAAACTGCAGCGCGCCATTATTGACGGGCTGGAAGATGTCAAGGCGCAAAACATCCAGGTGTTTGACACCGAGCACATCACCTCGCTTTTTGAGCGCGTGATCGTCGCTTCGGGAACCTCCAACCGCCAGACCAAAGCACTTGCCGCCAGTGTGCGCGACGCCGTGCGCGACGCCGGTTTTGCCAAGCCGCGTATTGAAGGCGAAGAAAACGGTGAGTGGATCATTGTTGATTGCGGCGCCGCCGTTGCGCACATCATGCAGCCCACGATTCGCCAGTATTACAACCTCGAAGAACTCTGGGGCGAAAAACCCATCAAGCTCAAGCTGGGTGCGCCTGCGCCTTTGGTGAAAGCAAGCAAGCCAGAACCGAAAGCAGAGATCAAGCCCGCCAAGTCACGCGCCGCCGCTGGCAGCAAGTCCAAGTCTGCCGCCAAGCCGTCCAAGGCCGAAAAAGACGCTGGAGACGATGCGCCCGCCGCGCAGAAAATCGCGCGCACCGATGACGGCACTTACGTAGGCCGCGTCGGCAAGACCAACGACTGGACTGCCAAGCGCAATGCCGTCACACCGGTGACCGAGCCTGAAGCAAAGCTCATCAAGGCGCGCAAGCCAGCCAGCGCAGCCAAGACGGATGCCGCACCACCCGCGAAAAAGGTCGCTGCTAAAAAAGCACCCGCCAAAACGCCGATTGTGAAAATTCCAGCGGCCAAAAAAGTTGCCGCCAAGAAAGCAGCCGCTAAAGCCGACGTTAAAAAGCCTTCCGTCAAGAAGCCAGCGGCCAAGAAACTCACGCCCCGGAGCGAATGAGACTGACGATCGTCGCAGTCGGACAAAAGGTGCCCGACTGGGCGCAGACGGCTTATGACGACTACGCCAAACGGTTTCCCCCCGAGCTGAAAGTTGAACTCAAGGCGGTAAAAATCGAGCCGCGTGCCTCTAAAACCCTCGAAAACCTGCTGGCGGCAGAGCGTACCCGCATTGAGGGGGCTATCAGCCGGGGTTGCCGGGTCGTGGCACTGGATGAGCGCGGTACGAATGTCACCACCATGGCGCTTGCCGAAAAGCTCAAAGGCTGGCAGCTGTCCGGTGACGACGTCGCCATCGTAATTGGCGGGCCGGATGGGCTGGACGCTGGTTTCAAGCAATCAGCGCATGAGCGCATTCGTCTTTCAGACTTGACCTTGCCACATGCGATGGTGCGTGTGCTGCTGATTGAGCAGCTGTACCGGGCGTGGAGCATCACGATCAACCATCCGTATCATCGCGAGTAGTTTTTTCAGGTCTTGAGCATGGTGAATTTTGTTTATCTGGCGTCGCAAAGCCCCCGGCGCCGCCAGTTGCTGGAGCAGCTTGGCGTGCAGTATGAATTGCTGCTGGCAGATGCCAGTGAGGACGCTGAAGCGCTGGAGCTTGCGCTGAAAAATGAGGCACCAGCCGCTTATGTCAAACGCGTCACTGCGCTCAAGCTTGACGCCGCTGTAGCGCGACTGATTCGGCGCAAACTGCCACCTGCACCTGTTCTATGTTCTGACACCACCGTCGCATTGGGCCGCACCATCTACGGCAAGCCGGAAAATGCGCGTGACGCCGAGCGCATGTTGTCCGAATTGGCGGGCAAAACCCACCGCGTTTTGACCGCCATTGCCGTCCAGCAGGGCACGCAGCGCTTTCAGGCTGTGAGCACTTCGCGTGTGAGCTTTGAGCCCATGACTGCCGAAAAAATACACGCCTATGTGGCCACAGGCGAACCGATGGGCAAAGCGGGTGCCTATGGCATACAGGGCAGGGTGGCAATGCACATCATGCGTATTCATGGCAGCTACAGTGGCATCATGGGACTCCCGCTTTGGGAAACCGCCGCGCTCCTGCAAGCTGCCGGCATAAAAATCTAGCCCTCTTAACTTCTGATAACCATGCAACAAGAAATCCTGATTAACTGGTCGCCGCAGGAAACCCGTGTTGCCGTGGTGGAGCACGCCGCTGTGCAGGAGTTGCAAGTTGAGCGAACGCTTGAACGCGGTCTGGTGGGTAATGTTTATCTGGGAAAAGTAGCACGGGTGTTGCCGGGAATGCAGTCCGCGTTCATCGATATTGGATTGGAACGTGCCGCATTTCTGCATGTCGCCGACTTGATGAGCAGCATCAACAGTCGCCATGCGGAACCCGAACCGCTGCTCAATGGCACTTCAGCGTCGTCGCCGGGCGCATCGCTTCAGCCGATTGAAAAGCAGCTTTTCGAAGGACAGGCTGTCATGGTGCAAGTGCTAAAGGATCCGATGGGCACCAAGGGGGCAAGGCTGACGGCGCAAATTAGTATCGCTGGCCGCTTGCTGGTGTTTTTACCGCAGGACAACCATATTGGCGTGTCGCAAAAAATCCCGCTCCGGCAGCGTGAAGACCTGCGTCAGCGCCTGCAGTCTTTGGCGGGTGAAACAGGCGGCGGATTTATTCTTCGTACTAATGGGGAGGATGCCACCGACCCAGAACTGGCCGAAGACATCGCCTATTTGCGTAAAACCTGGATACGCATCAAGGATGCTGCATTGCGCTTGCCTGCAGCCTCGGCGTTGCACCAGGACTTGAGCCTGCTGCAACGCGTATTGCGTGACATGGTGCTGGAAACCACGCAAACCATTCGCATTGATTCACGGGAGCAGTTTGAAAAATTGAAGGCCTTTGCCGTGGAGTTTATGCCCGCAACAGTGCCAAAACTTCAGCTGTATAGCGGTGAACGGCCGATTTTCGATCTCTTCAATATTGACGAAGAAATTGCCAAAGCACTGGGACGCCGTGTAGACCTCAAATCAGGAGGTTACCTGGTCATTGACCAGACGGAAGCGTTGACCACCGTTGATGTCAATACCGGAGGTTTTGTCGGTGCGCGTAATTTTGATGAAACCATTTATAAAACCAATCTTGAAGCGGCGCAGGCGATTGCCCGGCAACTTCGTTTGCGTAATTTGGGTGGCATTGTGATTGTCGATTTCATTGATATGACCAAGGACAATCACCGCGATGCGGTATTGGCAGAGTTCAAAAGACAGTTGGCGCGTGATCGCATCAAGACCGCCGTGAATGGTTTTTCTGCACTGGGATTGCTTGAGATGACACGCAAGCGAACCCGGGAGTCGCTGGCGCATCAATTGTGTGAACCTTGCAGCGCGTGCGTGGGCAAAGGCGTCGTTAAAACGGCACGTAGCGTAACCTACGACATCTTGCGTGAAATTTTGCGGGAAGCGCGGCAGTTTAATCCAAGGGAATTCAGGGTAGTTGCCTCGCCCAAGGTGATTGAGTTGTTTCTGGATGAAGAAAGCCACCATTTGGCGAGCCTGAGTGGCTTTATTGGCAAGCCGATTTCCCTGCAGGCTGAAGCCGTCATGGCGCAAGAACAATACGACATCGTGTTGCTCTGACCCGGGTCAATTTGCGCACCATGTCAAACACACACACTGCCAACCACCGACCTATTCCGATTCTGGTTTATCACCAGATTGAAGCTGCACCGCCCAAGGGCAGCCCTTTTCGGAGTTTGTATGTGGCGCCCGAAGCCTTTGCCAGGCAAATGGCCTGGCTCAAACTGCTGGGTTACACAGGTTTATCGATGAGCGCTTTACAACCGTATCTGCTTGGCGAGAAAAGCGGCAAAGTGGTGGGAATTACTTTTGATGACGGTTATCAAAATAACCTCGTCCATGCCTTGCCGATACTGGAAAAAAAGGGCTTTTCATCCACTTGCTACGCTGTGAGTGGCTTGCTCGGAAAGACCAATGTGTGGGATGCGAGCTTAGGCATTGCGCAAACCCCCTTAATGAACGAATCCGAAATTCTTCAATGGAAGGCCGCAGGGCAAGAGATAGGCTCACACACGCATCAGCATATTGATTTGACAGCGGTAGACGATCAGACGTGTCGCGCTGAAATGGGGGTGGGCAAAACGAAGCTTGAGGCGTTAATTAAGCAGCCAGTCGACCACTTTTGCTATCCGTATGGTCGCTATGAGCCAAGACACACGGCCATTGCCGGCAAATTGGGGTTCGTGACCGCCACCACAACTGTGCGCAGTCGCTGCCGTGCGCAGATGGACTTGCTGCAACTGCCACGTGTGCCCGTGCTGCGCTCTACCAGTTTGCCGATTTTCTGGTTAAAAATTGCGACTGGTTATGAGGATCGTCGTAAAAAATGAGCGTGCATCTCTTGAGCGCTGTTTCGCCAGTCAATCAGATAAAAAAAAGATTGCGTATAGCGGTCTTGAATCGGACTTTTGCCACCACGGGTGGCGGTGCAGAACGCTACTCCATTGCGTTAGTCGAACAACTCGCTGCCAGGCATGAGATTCATGTGTATGCACAGCATATTGATCACCAATGGCCCGGTGTAAGTTATCACACCGTATCTGCACCGATGCTTAAACCCCGCTGGATCAACCAGCTGTGGTTTGCTACCCGCACCTGGTGGTTGACGCGAAAGGGTTTTGACGTTGTCCATTCGCATGAAAACACATGGCACGGTGACGTTCAGACTGTTCACGTATTACCCGTAAAGCACAACCTTTTTTACGGGCGTAAAGGTTGGAGCCGCGTATTGCGATGGATAAAGGTGATGAGCAGCCCGCGCCTGCTGACCTATCTGGTCCTGGAGCGTTTTCGTTATGCCAAACGGCCAGGACGGCAGGTGGTTGTAACTTCTGACAGCTTACGCAGCATCATGGATTCCAGTTATCCAGCTTGCCGGGAGATGATCTCGGTGATTACGCCGGGCATTACGATGCCGGCACCTGTGACACCCCTGCAAAAAAGCAATGCGAGAGCCATGTTGGGGTTGCCGACCGTGGGTAGAGGTTTGCTTTTTGTTGCGAACGATTACCGAAAAAAAGGCTTGAAAACCTTGCTTGAAGCCTTGTCAGAATTACCAGACGATGTTTTTCTGACCGTCGTGGGAAATCCTGGCCAGATTTCTGTATTTCGCGAGCAAGTGAAAATCGCAAGTCTTGGCAAGCGCGTGTTCTTTTTGGGGTCGCTGAAAGAGGTTGCGCCTGCTTATGAAGCTGCTGATTGCCTGGTTCATCCCACGCTGGAAGATACTTTTGCCATGGTGGTGCTCGAAGCCATGTCTTATGGCTTGCCAGTTGTCGTCAGTGGGTCTGCCTACTGCGGTATTGCAGGGCTGCTGCAAGATGGCGTGAATGCTTTGCTGCTTGAAGCACCTAAAGATGCCATTCGCTTGCGCCGTGCACTTGAAAGTGTTCTTTTTCAGCCAGAACTCAGCAAAAAACTGGTACAAGGAGCTATAGATTTCGCCAGTAAATATGAGTGGTCTGCGATGGCGCTTGAGCAAGAATCGCTGTATTTTTCAGCATTCACCGTAAATGAATCTGTCGTTGCCACTGATCATGTGCAGCGCAAATGAGTTTCTGGGGTTTTGCATTCATCAAGACCTATTGGTACGGTTCCCAAGAAGTTTAATCGTCACGGCATTCTTCTATGATTGACGAGCCAGGATTTTTTCTAAAAGTAAGCACAAGTGCTGCAAAAAATCTTTGGTTTCTTGTGATGCAGTATTTCGCGCGCTGCGATTCGCGTAGCTCAATTTCGATAACGATATTTCGATCTGCCTAATAAAAAAGGCTTCAAAACTGGAGTTTCGAAGCCTTTTTTTGCTTTTCTCAGTACAAGACTGAGCTAGCTATTTCAACGACATCACTGTCGTGAATTGGGTTTTGCAGGGCTTAGTAGCCGCCGCGTCCACCACCGCCACCGCCGTAGCCGCCACCGCCGGAGCGATCACCACCACCGCCGTAGCCGCCACCGCCGGAGCGATCACCACCACCGCCGTAGCCGCCACCGCCACCGAAGCCGCCGGTGCGCGGAGGACGTGCCTCCATCGGACGGGCTTCGTTCACAGTGATGCTACGACCACCCAATGACTGACCGTTCATGCCGGCGATTGCGGCTTGAGCTTCAGCATCGCTGCCCATTTCGACAAAGCCGAAGCCTTTTGAACGGCCGGTGTCGCGTTCCATCATGACTTTTGCGCTGGTGATGGAACCAAATTCGCCGAAAGACTGTTGCAGATCTTCGTCACGAACGGTGTAAGGCAGGTTGCCTACGTAAAGTTTATTGCCCATGGGGACTCCTCAAAAACACATAAAAAAAAAGCGATGGGGTCCCGAAAGCACAACAAACCCAAAAAGTATCGCCGTAGCGCGCGAAACAGACCTATCACCTAACCTGTCTGGATATATTGCTATCCATACCGTCCTATTATGCGTCAAGAATCGCGGAATAAAAAATCCTATTCAGGAAGTTGGCAATACATTTGCCGTCAGGCGCTGGTCATCCGGTGAGCTACGGTAGTGTTTAACCTTTACCAATCCGCGCGGTTTTTGCCATTTTTAGGCTTCCTGCAGAGCCGGGCGTGGCGGGTTTTCAGGCGTAAACCCCAAACCTACAAAGTAAACATTCATGGTGCGCTCACCAGCGTCCACCAAGTCGAAAGCTTGCGGGTCAAACAGCCAGTTTTGTATCAGTCCGTCAATAAGTGCGTGCAATCCTCTGGCGGCAAGGATGCTGGACAAAGGCAGTGTCCGATTGCCCTGCCGGGATGCGGTGTCCAGACCTTGCTTGACGCGACACAAAAAACTATTGCATGTAGTCATATGCCGAACGCGAATGTTCTTGATTCCTTCCAGATATTCCACTTTTTGCGTGGCGATTTCAAGAACGCGGCGCGTCTGCGGATCATTGACGATTTGGTACAGCGCTTTAAGAATGGCATTCTTCGTGTGGGCAAGCGCCTGCACGCCTGAATCATCACTGGCTTCTTGATCGGTTTGTTCGTCGTTGAAGAAGCTTTCCAGCGGAAGTGTGACGCGCTCCATCATGGCACCGAACAAATCTGCCTTGTCCTTGAAATGCCAATACACAGCACCCCGCGTCGCGCCTGCGTGCTGGGCGATATCTTGCAAGGTGGTGCGTGATACGCCTTCTGACTGAAACAGATATTCTGCAGAATCAAGCAGTTTGTTACGCGTTTCCAAAGCTTCTTCTTTTGTTCGACGGGCCATTTGAGTCTCCTGAAATCGATTTCATCTTGATCTTATATACATTCAAAAATGTATGTAAACTATAGCACTGGTGAAAATTCTTGCTTTCTGGTCTTTTGCTTTCGGCGTTCAGGTTGACTCAATCCCGGTATCGCACTACTTTTTTGCGCTTTCATTCCAAAAATTTGAGGAACAGATATGCCTACGCCCCGCGTTGCCCCTTCTTTTTTATCTCTTGGGTTTAAGCCCCATCAGCCGTTGATACTGGCTGCCGTTCTATCGCTTTTTTTGGCCGCCTGCGGTAAGGACAATGCGCCAGCGCCCAAGGCAGGCGGAGCACCACCGTCGCCTCAAGTCGGCGTGGTGACGGTCACGCCGGGTGACGTGGGTCTGGTGACCGAATTGCCTGGCCGTCTGGAGGCCTCCCGCGTTGCCCAGGTCAGGGCACGTGCAGCCGGCATTTTGCAAAAGCGCCTGTTTCGTGAAGGCAGCGACGTCAAAGCCGGTCAGGCGCTCTTCACCATTGACTCGGCTCCTTACGCTGCGGCTGCCGCCAGTGCGCGTGCCGGGCAGTCGCGGGCTGAAGCCAATTTGTCTCAGGCCAAAGCCCTCGCTGACCGCTATAAGCCGCTGGTTGAAGCGAATGCCATCAGCAAGCAGGAATATGCGAACGCAGTGGCCGCTCAAAAGCAGGCTGCAGCTGATGTTGCCGTGGCCAAGGCCAACGTGCAAACCGCCAACATTACCCTTGGCTATGCCGCAGTGACGGCGCCCATTTCGGGGCGCATTGGGCGCTCGTTGGTCACCGAGGGGTCGCTGGTCGGGCAGGGCGATGCGACTCAGCTTGCCGTCATCCAGCAGATCAACCCGATGTACGTGAACTTCACGCAGTCGGCGTCGGATGTGATGAAGCTCCGCGCTGCCATGGCCAGCGGCCAGTTCAAGCGTGCTGGCGCTGCCGATGCAGCCAGCGTGCGCATCGTGCTGGAAGATGGCTCGGAATACGCGCAGGCGGGCCGTTTGTTGTTTTCAGACCTGACGGTTGACTCCACCACCGGACAGATTACCTTGCGGGCTGAAGTTCCGAATGCCGGCGGCCAGTTGTTGCCCGGACTTTATGTGCGTGTGCGGCTGGAGCAGGCGCAGGCCACCAATGCCATTACCTTGCCGCAGCAGGCGGTAACGCGCACGGCGCAGGGCGATACCGTCATGGTGGTGGGGGCCGACGGAAAGGTGTCGCCGCGCCCCATCAAGATCGGTTCGTCCAAAGGCACGCAATGGGTGGTGCTTGAAGGGCTGAAGGCGGGCGAGCAGGTGATGGTTGACGGATTCCAGAAATTGCAGATGATGCCGCCCGGAACCCCGGTCAAGGCCGTTCCGTGGGAGCCCAAAGGCGCTCGGGCGGCCCAGCCCGCCGGTACAGCTTCTGCGCCTGCCGCTGGCGCTTCGGCACCCGCTACCGCCAGCTCCGCAGCGTCTGCTGCCTCGGCTGCAGCGAAGTAAGGAGCGCATTTCATGGCAAAGTTTTTTATTGACCGACCGATTTTTGCGTGGGTGATTGCCCTGTTCATTCTGGTCGTGGGCGGCGTAGCCATCACGCAGCTGCCGATTGCCCAGTATCCGCCGGTGGCGCCGCCTTCGATTGTGGTGGCGGCCAGCTATCCCGGTGCATCTGCCAAGACGCTTGAAGACAGTGTGCTGAGCGTCATTGAGCGCGAGATGAACGGCGCGACCGGCCTGATTTATATGGAATCGGTGGCGCAGGCCAACGGCAGCGGCAACATTACCCTGAGTTTCCAGCCAGGCACCAACCCTGCGCTGGCGCAGGTGGATGTGCAAAACCGGCTGTCGCGGGCCACGCCGCGCCTGCCGCAAGCTGTGACGCAGCAGGGCGTGCGGGTGGACAAGTCCAACTCCAACTTCCTGCTGTTCGCCATGTTGTCTTCGGACAATCCAGCGGTTGACCCGATTGCGCTGGGCGACTATGCCTCGCGCAATGTGGTTCCTGAACTCCAGCGCTTGACGGGCATCGGCCAGGCCCAGCTGTTTGGCACCGAACGTGCCATGCGCATCTGGATTGATCCGGCCAAGCTGGCCGGGTTTGCTTTGTCGTCAACCGACGTGACAAATGCCATCCGTGCCCAGAACGCCCAGATTTCCTCCGGCACGATTGGCGACCTGCCCAATGTGGCGGGGCAAGGCATTGCTGCCACGGTGGTGGTCAATGGCCAGCTCTCCAGTGTCGAGCAATTCGGCAATATCGTGCTGCGGGCCAAGACCGATGGCGCCACGGTTCGCCTCAAGGATGTCGCCCGTATTGAGCTTGGCGCACAGACTTATGCAACGTCCGCGCGCCTCAATGGCAAGCCTGCCGTCGGCATCGGCCTGCAACTGACACCGGGCGGTAATGCGCTGGATGCCGCCAAGGCCGTGCGTGTAAAGATGGACCAGCTCAAGCCCTATTTTCCGCAGGGCGTGAACTATTCCATCCCCTACGACAGCTCGCGCTTTGTCAGTATTTCCATCAAGCAGGTGGCCGAGACACTGGTCGAGGCGATTGTGCTGGTGTTTTTGGTGATGTTTTTGTTTCTGCAAAACTGGCGCTACACCGTTATCCCGACCATCGTCGTGCCGATTGCGCTGCTGGGCACCTTTGCTACGTTGCTGGCGCTGGGTTTTTCGATCAACGTGCTGACGATGTTTGGCATGGTGCTGGTGATCGGCATCGTGGTCGATGATGCGATTGTGGTGGTCGAAAACGTCGAGCGCATCATGAGCGAAGAAGGCTTGCCGCCGCTGGAAGCCACCCGCAAGGCGATGAGCCAGATTTCAGGCGCCATCATCGGCGTGACGGTGGTGCTGATTTCGGTGTTCGTGCCGCTGGCCTTCTTTGCAGGCTCGGTGGGCAATATTTACCGCCAGTTCTCTGCCGTCATGGTCACGTCGATTGCGTTTTCCGCTTTCCTGGCCTTGTCGCTGACGCCGGCGCTCTGCGCCACGCTGCTCAAGCCGGTGGAAGCCGGCCATCAGCATGCCAAGACCGGACTGTTTGGCTGGTTCAACCGGGGCTTTACGCGCACCGCCAAGGGCTATGAAGGCGTGGTGGCGCGTCTGCTCAAGCGGGCCGGGCGTTACATGATCATTTATGCCGCCATCATTGGTGTGGTGGGGCTGGTCTATACCCGCCTGCCAACGTCATTCTTGCCCGCCGAAGACCAAGGCACCCTGCTGGTGAACATACAACTGCCACCGGGTGCCACGATTGAGCGCACGCAGGCGGTCATGGAACAAGTCGAAGGCTTCATGCTCAAGCAGCCCGAAGTGCAAAGCATGATTGGCGTGTTGGGTTTCAGCTTTGCCGGACAAGGACAAAACGCCGGGCTGGCCTTTGTGACACTGAAGGACTGGTCTGAGCGCAAGCAAGACAATCAGCATGCCGATGCGCTGGCCAAACGTGCTTTTGGCGCTCTTTCCGGGATTCGCGATGCATTCGTGTTCCCGCTCAGCCCACCGCCGATTCCTGAACTCGGCAATGCCACCGGCTTTACCTTCCGCCTGCAAGACCGTTCCGGCGCCGGAGGTGCGGCGCTGCTGGCAGCGCGTAACCAGTTGCTGGGCATGGCGGGGAAAAGTCCGATATTGGCGCAGGTGCGGCCCGACGGCCTGGAAGATGCGCCGCAGCTGCAGATCGATATTGACCGCGACAAAGCCAACGCTTTGGGCGTGAGTTTTGATGCCATCAATGCGTCGCTGTCCACGTCGCTGGGGTCAAGCTATGTGAACGACTTCCCGAACCAGGGCCGTCTGCAGCGTGTGGTGGTGCAAGCCGATGCGCCGTCCCGTATGCAGCCCGACGATTTGCTCAGGATCAACGCCAGCAACAGCAAAGGCGAGTCCGTTCCGCTGTCGGCTTTTGCGACCACGCACTGGGTGAAAGGCGCGATGCAGACGGTTCGCTACAACGGTTACCCCGCCATGCGTATCAGCGGCGGCGCAGCGCCGGGCTACAGCACGGGTGCGGCCATGGCCGAGATGGAGAAAATTGCTGCGCAGTTGCCGCAGGGTTTTGGCTACGAGTGGAGTGGCCAGTCGCGTGAAGAAAAGCTGGCCGGCTCGCAAGCCATGATCCTGTACGGCTTTGCGATTCTGGCGGTGTTCCTGTGCCTGGCCGCGCTGTATGAAAGCTGGTCGATTCCGCTGGCGGTGATTCTGGTCGTGCCGCTGGGCGTGCTGGGTGTTTTGCTGGCGACCTTGCTGCGCAGTTACTCCAACGACGTGTATTTCCAGGTCGGGTTGATCACCATCATTGGTCTGTCGGCAAAAAATGCGATTTTGATCATTGAGTTCGCCAAAGACCTGCAGGCGCAGGGCAAGGGCGTAATTGAGTCGGCGCTGACGGCCGCGCACCTGCGCTTTCGGCCCATCGTCATGACCTCGCTGGCTTTCATGCTGGGCGTGTTGCCGTTGGCCATTGCCACCGGTGCCAGTTCGGCCAGCCAGCGCGCCATTGGCACGAGCGTGATTGGCGGCATGATCACCGGCACGGTGCTGGCGGTGTTTTTTGTTCCTGTTTTCTTTGTCCTGATTCGCGGCTTTTTCAAAGGCAGCGAGCGTCAAAAGCAGGTGTATTCCGAGCATGCCAAATCGGCAGGTATTGATGGCAATGAAGGCAAAGCCCATGATTAAGACAACAAGGCTTCCGAAGCTCCTGGCGCTCACTGCGGCGGTGTTGCTGGCCGGCTGCTCGATGATTCCCACCTACCAGCGTCCCGTGGCGCCGATTGCCACCAGCTTTCCGGCTTATGGAGGTTCAGGCAGCGCCGCGCAAGCTGAAGGCGCGCTGCCAGCGGCCAGCATCGCCTGGCAGGATTTCTTTTTAGACGCCAAACTCAAGCGCCTGATCGAGCTGGCGCTGGTCAACAACCGCGACTTGCGCGTAGCCGTGCTCAATATCGAGCAGGCGCGGGCGCAATACCGGATTCGCCGGGCTGACCAGTTGCCGACAGTCAGCGGCGCACTGACCGGTTCGCGCGCGCCCAATGCCAACGGCGGCATCTCCAGCCTTTACAACGTTGGTCTGACAGTGACTGCGTATGAACTGGACTTTTTTGGCCGCGTCAGCAGCCTGAAGGAAGCTGCACTGGGCCAGTACCTGGCGACGGAAGAAGGCCGCAAGACCGCCCAGATCAGCCTGGTGTCTGCAGTAGCCAACACCTACCTGAGCATTCTGGCGGACGAAGAGCTGCTAGAAATCACACGCCAGACATTGTCCACGCGCCAGGAATCCATCAAGCTGAGCAAGCTGCGCTTTGACAGCGGCGTGACTTCCGAGCTCGACTACCGGCAGTCGGAGTCTTTACTGGAAGCCGCACGCGTCGCGTACGCGCAGCAGCAGCGCCAGCGCGCCCTCGATGAAAACGCGCTGACCTTGCTGGTGGGCCAGCCGCTGGCAGGCGAATTGCCGACTGCCGCCAGCCAGTCAGTGCCTCTTGCGCAGGCGCAATTGATGGTCAATGTGCCGGCCGGACTGCCGTCCGAGCTCCTCACCAACCGGCCCGATATCCGTCAGGCCGAGCAGTTGCTGCTGGCGTCCAACGCCAACATCGGTGCGGCACGGGCGGCTTTTTTTCCGAAAATTGCGCTGACGGTGGCGGCGGGAAGCGCCAGCAGCCATCTCTCTGATCTGCTGCAAAGCGGCTCGTGGGGCTGGACGTTGGCACCGCAATTGCTGTTGCCGATTTTTGACGCCGGACGCAATAACGCCAACCTCGACTCGTCCAAAGCCGGGCGCGACATTGCCGTGGCGCAATACGAAAAATCGATCCAGACCGCGTTTCGCGAAGTGGCCGATGCGCTGGCCACGCGCAGCACGCTGGTCGACCAGCTGCGGTCGCAGCAGGCGCAGGCCAATGCTGAAGCCGTGCGTTTCAAGCTGTCCGACTTGCGCTACAAAAACGGCATTGCCAGTTACCTGGATTTGCTCGATGCACAGCGTTCGCTGTTCACGGCGCAGCAAGCCGTGGTGCAAACCCGGCTGGCCCAGCTGCAAAGCCAGGTCACGCTGTACAAAACGCTGGGCGGTGGCTGGACGGAGCCTGCCGGCAACGTTCAGACGATTTCTACGGCCACCCTGCGGTAAGAAGGGCCGCAGGCGCAAATTCATGCGCTGCTAAAAGTGATGTGAGGCACGGGCTGGCCAGGCCCGCGTCTTGCGGGTTGAAGCCGTTTAACGCCCGCTTGCCATCGCCTGCGTCACTTCCTGCCCCAGTTCAATCACCGACATTGCGTAATAACTGCTCCAGTTGTAACGGGTGATGACGTAGAAGTTTTCGGTGCCGGCCACATAGCTCGGTGCAGCTGGGCCGTTGCGTAATTCGATCAGTGCTAGCGGGCCTTTGTGTTCAAGCGCCGGGCCTTCAAGCACCGCGCCCTTGGCCGTGAAGCTGGTCACGCCGAAGGTGGGCAAAATGTCGGGTGCCATCAGCGCGTCCATGTCCAGGCGGGCGGTGTCAAAGCGCACCGGGTAATGCGTCGGCATGCCGGTTTGCCAGCCGTAGGACTTGAAATAGTTGGCGACCGAACCAATCACGTCAGCCGGGCTGTTCCACAGGTCAATCTTGCCGTCGCCGTCAAAGTCCACGGCGTATTTGGCGGCGCTTGACGGCATGAACTGCGGCATGCCCATCGCCCCGGCATAACTGCCTTTAGGCTCGAACGGGTCGGCATTTCGCCGGCTTTCCGTCGTCAGGAATTGCTCGATCTCGCCTTTGAAATAGTCACTGCGTTCCTGCACGCGCGGATGGCTAGACGGGTAGTCGAAGGCCAGCGTGGCGAGCGAATCCATCACCCGAAAACTGCCAGTGTCGCGGCCGTAGATGGTTTCAACGCCAATGATGCCGACGATGATCTCAGCCGGCACGCCGTATTCGGCTTGCGCGCGCGCCAGCGCCGTGCGGTTGGCCTGCCAAAAATTTACACCGGCCCGAATGCGGATCGGGTCAATAAAGCGGCTGCGGTAAACCCGCCAGTTTTTGATGAAAGTCTTCGTCGGCGGCTGCATCAGCCGCGACACGGTGGGGTTGAAGCGCGACTGGCCGATGGTTTGCCGCACCCACTGCGGGTCCAGGTTGCGTCGGCTGGCCAGGTCGTCGGCAAACTGCATCGCGTCCGGGCGCGTAGCGTAAAGCGGTCCCTGCGCTTGCTCGGTGCGAGCTGAAACCTTCTTTTTTAAGAGTTTTGTGTCGCTTGCGCTTGCTGCACCTGCGATAGAAGCTATTAAAAAGAGAGTGAATTTAAAACGGAAGGAGGATTTTTTAATCATGCGTGGCAATGGGATGGACTGCGCCAGATCTCAAGCAGGCCAGTGCAGGCGGCTAAATTGCTGCTGGAGCTGAGCAATTCGCTGGCGCTGGCTTGACGCCTGGCCGCGCGACGCAGCCTGCGTACCCTGCGAAGCATAACGCTGCATTTCCAGCTGCATCAGCCAGTCATGCAGCGGCTGGCCCGGATCGCCGTATTTTTGAAGCACCTGGCGGGCCAGTTGGCGCGGCGAAGTGGCGGCGGTGCTTTCGATGCCGGCTTGCGCCAGCCGCTTGCGGGCCCGGCCCAAAAGTCGCAGCCACGGGTCGTGCTGCGCCCGGTCCCACAGCGCCCAGCCGCCGCCTGCCGCGCTGGCCAGAACAATCACGCCAATCAGCAGCGTGCTCAGGTCTTGCCAGCTTGGCGTGTCAAAGCCGATGTCCTTGAGCAGCTTGAGCTGCTTGCCTTGGGTGTAATTGAGCACCCATTGGTTCCAGTTGTTGTTGATGGCCTCCCAGGTGGCGCGCAGCTGGGCCGACAAGGTCGGGCTGAAGTTGCCGAAGGCCTGTCCGATAGCGCTGCGCGGTGCGGCCAGCCGCTGGAAAGCACCGGTGCGCCCCGGCGACACGGCAGAAGTCGGGTCGACCCGCACCCAGCCGCGCCCGGCCTGCCAGACTTCGGCCCAGGCATGTGCGTCGCTTTGCCGCACCACCCAAAAGCCGTCCACGCCGTTTTCCTCGCCGCCCTGGTAGCCGGTGACGATGCGTGCCGGAATGTCGAGCGCGCGCATCAAGATCACAAAGCTGGAGGCAATGTGCTCGCAAAAACCTTCCTTGCGGTCAAACCAGAACTCGTCGGCTGTGTCGCGGCCATAGACGCCGGGATCCAGCGTGTAGGTGTAGCCACCCGTGCGCAGCCGCTCCATGGCGACCTGCACCAGCACGTCAGTAGTAGCTTGGGCATAACGCGGGTCGCGGCGTATGTCGGCGGCCATCTGGTGCGTGCGCGGATTGAAGCCGGGCGGCAAATCGACGTATTGCTGCAGGCCCAGGGTTTTTTGCACTGGCCCGTGGGTAAACGACGCGTAGCTGCTGGCCTGGTAGCGCACCAGCTCGGTGATGGGTTGGTTGGTCAGCCACTGCAGGTCATCCGACATGACACTGCGGTAGCCGGGCAACACGGGTTTTTGCGTGGCCGCTTCCATCACGAACAGCCAAGGCCGCTGCGTAGGCTCCAGCGTGACTTCGTAGCGCACCGGCTCGCCCGTGACTTGCAAATTGGCCTGCAGGTTGTCGGGGGCGGGCAGCCATTGGCGACCGTCAAAGCCGGACAGCACCGGCCCGCGAAAGTACAGGTCGCGCTGAGGCGGCGGTTTGCCTGCGAATTTAATGCGCATGGCCACGCTGTCGTCCAGCGCCAGGGTGGCAATCGTGCCGACTTCCATGCGCGCGCTCAGGCCGCTGCGGCCGGTCATGCCGTCGCTGGGCACACCCCAGAGCGGGGCCATGCGCGGAAACAGCATGAACAGCACCAGCATGATGGGCGCCCCCAGCAGCGCCATCCAGCCGGCAGTTTTGGCGGCTTGCGCCAGCGGCGGTTTGCCGACCGGCATGTGGGCATTGACCAGCGCCGTTAGCAGCCCGAGCAGCCCGATCACCATGCTGACTGCCGTCAGCAGCGACTGGGAATAGAAAAAATTGCTCAGCATGCAGAAAAAGCCGAGGAAAAAAATCACAAACGCATCGCGCCGCGCGCGCAGCTCCAGCGTTTTAAGGGTGAGCAACACCACCAGCAGCGTGACACCAGCGTCGCGACCAATCAGCGTGCCGTGCGTGGCGTAAGTGCCCGCCAGCGTCAGTACCAGCAGCACCACCAGCCAAATTTTGCGCGGCAGACTGCGGGCATTGAGCGCCAGCCAGCCGCGCCACAGCAACACAGCCGCCGCGCCCAGGCTGCACCAGAGCGGCAAACGGGCGGCTTGCGGCAACAGCACCCAGGCAATCACGGCCAGCAAAAACAGCGTGTCGCGGCCTTCGCGCGGCAGAGCCCGCAAGGTGGCCAGCGTGGGCAACTGCGTGGTTGGGGTCAATCGGGCGGCCTTGGCTGGCCGGGGTGGGGCGGGTGTCAGCATGTGGCCAGCGCCTCCAGGCAGCGGCGTTTATGGGCTTCGCCGCTGGCGGGCTTGATTTCGAGTGCGCTCAGGCGCAAGCCGTAGTCCAGCCCGAGCCGGTCGGCCTGCAGCACCCAGGCGCACAAGCGCGAGAGCTTGTGTTCCAAGTCCAGCGAACCGGCCTGCCGAATGTCGAGCCACAGCTCGTGTCGCTCGGCCTGCTGGGTGTCGCGCACCACCAGGCCACCGCTTTCGCCGCTTTGTTCGCCCGCTTTGGCAGCTTTTTTCCAGAGCACGTTTTTTAGCGGGTCGCCGCGCCGGTAGCCACGCACACCGTCAAATTCGGCGCTGCTCTGCGCTCGGGCGGCGCTGCCTGCGCCTTGTGCGCGGGGCTCGCCTGGCGGCAGCGGCGGCGGCGTCAGCTCGGGTGCCGGATACACCATGACCTGCGCCGCCGGTCGCCAGACCGTCCAGACCCGGAAAGTGCCCAGCGGAAAACGCGTTTCAGCTGTCAGCGTCGGCAAGCGGTGCAGGCCGCGCTGGGACGGTGTGAACGCCACTTGCACCAGGCTGCTGCCTTGCGCCGGCACGTCAGTCCAGACCCAGTGGGGCGGGCTGGCTTTTTTGGGATTGGCCATTTGCGGATTCAGCACGCTCAGGCCGATGCCGTAGCGCACAGAGCGCCTTGAATTCGTCAATTTGATATCAAAAGCCGTGCTGGCGCCCGCGTAGTGGGCGTGAGGCGCTATTAAATTCATGGCAAGCCCGCGCAGCGTGCCGTGGCAGACATGCATGCCGACCAGCGCCGTGCCGGCCAGCAAAAACGTCAGCAGATAGCCCAGATTGAGCTGGTAGTTGATGGACGCTACCAGCAATACCAACAGCGTCAGAAACAACATCCAGCCGGGGCGCGTCGGCAGGATGTAGACAGTGCGCTGGGTCAGCGTGACGCTGTCGCTCAAACCAATGCGCGATTCAAACCAGTGTTGAAAACGTGCCCTGACAAACGACACGGGGCGAGGAAGAAATGCAAACACAGCCATGAAAAAAGCAGGCCTGCGCCTCAAGGCAGCGGCACGGCGTCCAGCATGGCGCGCACTTGCTCGACCGCACCCCGGCCCGCGTCGCCAACCGGAACCAGGCGGTGGGCGGCGGTTTGCGGCAGGATGGCGGCAATGTCGTCGGGCGCGACATAGTCCCGTCCGCTCATAAACGCCTGCGCCCTGGCTGCCCGCATGATGGCAATGCCGGCGCGCGGGCTCAGGCCCTGCAAAAACCAGCGGCCCGAACGCGTGGCGGCCAGCAAATCCTGCAGATAGTTCAGCAGCGGCTCGGCAGCATGCACTTGCTGCACGAGGTGCTGCAACTCCAGCAATTCGTGCGGCACCAGCATGGCCGGCAACACGTCCAGCATTTCGCGCCGGTCAGCACCGCGCAGCAGTTCGCGTTCGGCGGCTCGGTCGGGGTAACCGAGCGAAATCCGCATGTGAAAACGGTCTAGTTGCGATTCCGGCAGGGCGTAGGTGCCCAACTGGTCGTGCGGGTTTTGCGTCGCAATGACAAAAAACGGCAGCGGCAGTGGCCGCGTCTGGCCTTCAATCGTGACCTGCTTTTCTTCCATCGCCTCTAACAGCGCGCTTTGCGTTTTGGGGCTGGCACGGTTGATCTCGTCGGCCAGCAACACCTGGGCAAACATCGGCCCCGGATGAAACACAAAGCTTTCTTTCTGGCGCTCGTAAATCGACACGCCTGACAGGTCGCTGGGCATCAAATCGGCGGTGAACTGGACGCGCGAAAACTGCAGGCCGAACGAGCGCGACAGCGCATGGGCGAGGGTGGTTTTGCCGACGCCCGGCACGTCTTCAATCAGCAAATGGCCGCCTGCCAGCAGGCACGCCACGCAGTCGCTGACTTGTGCGGACTTGCCCACAATCACCGTGTTAAGCTGATTTAGAAGTGCTTGAAGTTTTTCTTTGACGTGCATGAGTTGAACCATAGCGCAATTTTTAACAAAAATTATTCCTCATGAAAACCACCGGCTATTTCACCCACACAGACTGCTGGAAACATGAAATGGGGCCCGGCCATCCCGAATGTCCCGAGCGGCTCGATGCGATTCAAGCGCAGTTGCAGGCCAGCGGCCTGGCCGATGCGCTGCAGCACCGCGAAGCGCCGCAGGCCGCCATTGGCGATATCGAACTGGCGCATGACCGGATGCTGGTGGCCGGGCTTCGCGGCCTGAGCGAACAGCTCGCCGATGACGCGTTAGCGGGCGGGCCAAGCCATGTCCAGATCGACCCTGACACGTCCATGAATGTGCATACCTTCAACGCCGCCTTGCGCGCGGCCGGCGCTGCAGTTGCCGCCACCGATGCGGTGATGGCCGGCGAGATGGAAAACGCCTTTTGCGCGGTGCGCCCGCCGGGCCACCATGCCGAGCGCAGCAAAGCCATGGGCTTTTGCTTTTTTAACAACATGGCCATTGCCGCCAAATATGCGCTGGAGCGGCACGGCTTGAAGCGCGTGGCCATCGTGGACTTTGACGTGCACCACGGCAACGGCACCGAAGACATCGTGCGGGGTGACAACCGCATCTTGATGGTCAGTTTCTTCCAGCACCCGTTGTTTCCGTTCAGCGGTGCCGACACGCACGAGTCCAACATGGTGAACCTGCCGGTGCCGGCCCATACCAAGGGCATGGACGTGCGCGAGTTGATCGACATGATGTGGATTCCCAAACTCGAAGCCTTCAAGCCTGAAATGATTTTTATCAGCGCCGGGTTTGACGCCCACCGGGACGACGAGTTGGGCCAGATGAATCTGAACGAGCAAGACTACGCCTGGATCACCGAGCGCATCAAGAACGTCGCCAAGCGCCACAGCAAAGGACGCATCGTGTCAGCGCTGGAAGGTGGATACAGCCACGGCGCATTGGGCCGCAGCGTCGAAGCGCATATTCGCGTGCTGGCTGATTTATAGGAATTTTCATGCAACCTGTCATTTCTGCTCCGGCGACTGCTGCCGACCTGCCGCCCGCCGTGCTTCACACCCGTGACGAGCGCGGCGTTCACAACTTAGTCTTGAGTCGGCCCGCCACGTTCAACGCCATGAGTGAAGAAATGCTGGCCGCGCTGCAAGCCGCGCTGGATGCCGTAGCGCTGGATACATCCGCCCGCATCGTGGTGCTGTCGGCGCAGGGCAAGGCGTTTTGCGCCGGCCACAACCTCAAGGAAATGCACGCCCAGCCCGAACTGGCCTATTACCAAAAGCTGTTTGCGCAATGCACCCGCATGATGCTCAGCATCCAGCAGCTTCCAGTGCCGGTGATTGCCAAGGTGCAGGGGCTGGCCACTGCGGCGGGTTGCCAACTGGTGGCGCAAAGCGATCTGGCGGTGGCCGCCAGTTCGGCCAGTTTCGGGGTCAACGGCATTGATGTCGGCCTGTTCTGCGCAACGCCCAGTGTGCCGCTGGTGCGCAACATGCCGGCCAAACAAGCCATGGAAATGCTGCTGACCGGCGAATTCATCACGGCAGACGAAGCGAAAGCGCGGGGGCTGGTCAACCGTGTGGTGCCGCTGGACGCACTGGATGCCGAGGTTGAAAAGATGGTGCAGGCGGTGCTGTCCAAACCCCGTGAAGCCGTGGCGATGGGCAAGGCGCTTTTCTACAAGCAGCGTGAAACCGGCATCGAAGCCGCCTACCAGCTGGCCGGCCAGACGATGGCCTGCAACATGGTGCATCCGGTGGCGCAAGAAGGCGTGCAGGCGTTTATCGAAAAAAGAAAGCCGCAATGGCCCGCAGCAGCGGCGTAAGTCTGGCTGCTTCGGCGGCGTGTGCAGCCATGGCTGATGCGCCTGCGCTGGCGGCTTTTGCCACTTTTAGCGTTGCAGCAATCTGCTGACGCCTGCACGACAGTCGTTCGGGAGAATGCTCTAATTAGCGGCAACAGGCCATTTATAATAAATAGAACGACCGTTCTTTTTTGATGCTGCCACAAGCGATTACGCTGCTTGTGCGGCTTGGTCACACACAGAGCACCACAAGTGCCCGGCATAGAATGCGTAAGCTTACGTTTACGTCAACGTCAATTAATAACTTTGGAGCCTGTCATGAAAATTCTGGTCCCCGTCAAGCGCGTCGTCGACTACAACGTCAAAGTCCGCGTCAAGTCAGATGGCAGCGGTGTCGACATCGCCAACGTCAAGATGAGCATGAATCCGTTCGACGAGATCGCTATCGAAGAAGCCGTGCGTCTGAAAGAAAAAGGCGTGGCGACTGAAGTGATCGCCGTGTCTTGCGGCGTGTTGCAGTGCCAGGAAACCCTGCGTACTGCCATGGCGATCGGTGCTGACCGCGCCATTTTGGTTGAAACCGCAGAAGAGTTGCAGCCGCTGGCGGTCGCCAAGCTGCTCAAGGCGCTTGTCGACAAAGAGCAGCCGCAGCTGGTCATTCTTGGCAAGCAGGCCATCGACGACGACTGCAACCAGACCGGCCAGATGCTGGCAGCTTTGCTGGGCTGGGGTCAGGCGACGTTTGCTTCAAAAGTGGAAGTGCTTGAGGGCAAGGTCAACGTCACGCGCGAAGTCGATGGCGGCTCAGAGACGCTCAGCCTCACGCTGCCCGCCATCATCACCACCGACCTGCGCCTCAACGAGCCGCGCTACGTCACGCTGCCCAACATCATGAAGGCCAAGAAAAAACAGCTTGACAACGTCAAGCCGGCTGATCTGGGCGTTGATGTCGCCCCGCGCCTCAAGACCCTGAAAGTCAGCGAGCCGCCCAAGCGCAGCGCCGGCATCAAGGTGGCTGATGTCGCCGCGCTGGTGGACAAGCTCAAGAACGAAGCCAAGGTGATTTGACGCCAAACGCAAACTATCCCCGCCAGACTCGCAGCAAAACGGTTGTCATTCCCGCGCAGGCGGGAATCCAGCTTCCCCAGAAAACCCCCTAGATTCCCGCCTTCGCGGGAATGACGGAGACCTCAATGACCTCTCTTGTAATTGCAGAACACGACAACGCGAGCATCCGGCCCGCCACCCTCAACACCGTGACCGCTGCCAGCCAGTGCGGCGGCGACGTGCATGTGCTTGTCGCGGGCTACAACGCCCAGGCCGCCGCCGAGGCCGCCTCCAAGATAGCCGGCGTTTCCAAAGTCATCCACGTTGACGGCGAACACTTCGCCCACGGCCTGGCTGAAAACATGGCTGCGCAAGTGATTGGCATGGCCAGTGCGTATTCGCACATCCTGTTTCCGGCCACGGCGTCAGGCAAGAACATTGCCCCGCGCGTGGCGGCATTGCTCGATGTCGGCCAGATTTCCGACATCACCAAGGTTGATGCGGCTGACACATTCGAGCGCCCGATTTACGCCGGCAACGCCATTGCCATTGTGCAAAGCCTGGATGCCGTCAAAGTCATCACCGTACGCACAACCGGCTTTGATGCCGCAGCTGCTACCGGCGGTTCGGCCAGCGTTGAAACCGTCAGCGGCGTGGCCGACAGCGGCAAGTCCAGCTTCGTCAGCGCCGAAATTGCCAAGAGCGACCGGCCTGAACTGACCGCCGCCAAGATCATCGTCTCCGGTGGCCGCGCACTGGGCTCAAACGAGAAATTCCATGAAGTGCTGGAGCCGCTGGCCGACAAGCTGGGCGCTGCACTGGGTGCTTCGCGCGCCGCAGTGGACGCCGGTTACGCACCGAACGACTGGCAAGTCGGCCAGACTGGCAAGATTGTTGCGCCGCAGCTCTACGTCGCCATCGGCATTTCAGGCGCCATCCAGCATTTGGCCGGCATGAAGGACTCCAAGGTCATCGTGGCGATCAACAAGGATGCCGAAGCGCCGATCTTCGGTGTGGCGGATTACGGCCTTGAAGCCGACCTGTTCACCGCCGTGCCGGAACTGGTTGCTGCGCTGTAAACCAGGACAAACCAAAGGGCGTCTTGATGGACGCCCTTTTTTTATCTGTACTGCCTG
The DNA here is from genome assembly GCF_035984465.1 of Polaromonas sp. CG_9.5. Classification (NCBI taxonomy): domain Bacteria; kingdom Pseudomonadati; phylum Pseudomonadota; class Betaproteobacteria; order Burkholderiales; family Comamonadaceae; genus Polaromonas; species Polaromonas sp. CG_9.5. The sequence continues at coordinate 3,718 of NZ_JAXCHR010000001.1, read as the reverse complement.
GGCTGCCGGGCAACTGTTGATTTATTGGAGAAAAGAAATGAGCTACAAAGCGCCTCTTAAAGACATGTTGTTCGACATCCAGCATCTGGCCCGCATCGACCAGATCGCACAGATTCCGGGGTTTGAAGACGCCGGGCTGGACACCGCGCAAGCCGTGCTCGAAGAATGCGCCAAGTTCACCGAAGGCGTGCTGTCGCCGCTCAATTGGGCCGGCGACCAAAACCCGTCCAGCTGGAAAGACGGCGTCGTCACCACCACGCCCGGCTTCAAGAACGCCTTCAAGCAATACGCCGAAGGCGGCTGGCAGGGCCTGCAGCACCCGGCCGATTTTGGCGGCCAGGGCCTGCCCAAAACCATCGGTGCGGTGTGCGGCGAAATGGTCAATTCGGCCAACATGAGCTTTGCGCTGTGTCCGATGCTGACCGACGGCGCTATCGAAGCGCTGCTGACTGCTGGCTCTGACGACCTCAAAGCCGTCTACCTTGAAAAGCTGGTCAGCGGTGAATGGACCGGCACCATGAACCTGACCGAGCCGCAAGCCGGCTCCGACCTGGCCGCCGTGCGCACCCGCGCCGAGCCGCAAGCGGACGGCAGCTACAAGGTGTTTGGCACCAAAATCTACATCACCTACGGCGAACACGACATGGCCGACAACATCGTCCATCTGGTGCTGGCCCGTGCCAAGGACGCACCGGAAGGCGTCAAGGGCATCAGCCTGTTTGTCGTGCCGAAATTCATGGTCAACGCTGACGGCTCGGTGGGCGACCGTAACGACGTGCATTGCGTCAGCATCGAGCACAAGCTGGGCATCAAGGCATCGCCGACGGCGGTGTTGCAGTTTGGTGACCACGGCGGCGCAGTCGGCTACATCGTCGGTGAAGAAAATCGCGGCCTTGAGTACATGTTCATCATGATGAACGCCGCGCGTTACGCCGTCGGCGTGCAGGGCATTGCGATTGCCGAGCGCGCTTACCAGCAAGCCGTGACCTTCGCCAAAGATCGCGTGCAAAGCCGCCCGGTCGATGGCTCCGTCAAGGCCAGCGTCGCCATCATCAACCACCCCGATGTCAAGCGCATGCTCATGACCATGCGCGCTTACATCGAAGGCTGCCGCGCGATGGCCGCTGTTGCCGCCGCTGCCTACGATGCCGCGCACCAACACCCGGATGCCGACGTGCGCAAGCAAAATCTGGCCTTCTATGAATTCATGGTGCCGCTGGTCAAGGGCTACAGCACCGAGATGAGCCAGGAAGTCACCTCGCTCGGCGTGCAGGTGCATGGCGGCATGGGCTTTATTGAAGAAACCGGCGCTGCGCAGCATTACCGCGACTCCAAAATCCTGACGATTTACGAAGGCACGACCGCCATTCAGGCCAACGACCTGGTTGGCCGCAAAACCATGCGCGACGGTGGCCAGACCGCCAAAGGCATCGCCGCCCAGATCGAAGCCACCGAAGCCGAATTGCTGGCCCAAGGCAGCGCCGACGCACTGGCCGTGGCCAAGCGTTTGAGCGCCGCGCGCCAAGCCTTCGTCGATGTGGTCGAGTTCGTCGCCGCCAACACCAAATCCAGCCCGAACGCCGTGTTTGCCGGCAGCGTGCCTTACCTCATGCTGGCCGGCAACGTGGTCGCTGGCTGGCAAATGGCGCGTTCGCTGCTGGTGGCGCAAGAGCAACTCGCGCAGGGTGTTGATACGGCGTTCATGCAGGCCAAAATCACCACCGCGCGTTTCTACGCCGACCACCTGCTGACCAAAGTGCCCGGTATGCGCGACAGCATCGTCGAAGGCGCTGACAGCGTGAATGCGCTGGCCCTCGACGCGTTTTAAGCGCTTGCTTTTTGCTACTGAATAAATAGCTGACTGCGCATGCCAGCCGTGCGCATAAGCCACTTTTTGCTTAAAAATAAACAATTTCAACGGAGACAATCATGTCCAGACTTCCCGGCGCCCTGAATCACTTGCCACTGCCCATCATCGGCTCACCGCTGTTCATCATCAGCAACCCCACGCTCGTCATTGAGCAGTGCAAGGCTGGCGTCGTCGGCTCCATGCCTGCCCTCAATGCGCGCCCGGCCGCGCAGCTTGAAGACTGGCTGGCCGAAATCAGCGAGACACTCGCCGCCTACAACCTGGCCAACCCCGACCAGCCCGCCGCGCCGTATGCCATCAACCAGATCGTCCACAAAAGCAACGACCGGCTCGAACACGACCTGGAAATGTGCGCCCGCTTCAAGGTGCCCATCATCATCACCTCGCTGGGCGCGCGCGAAGACCTGAACCAGGCCGTGCATGGCTGGGGCGGCGTGGTGCTGCACGACATCATCAACAACAAGCACGCCCACAAGGCAATTGAAAAAGGCGCCGACGGCCTGATCGCCGTGGCGGCCGGCGCAGGCGGCCATGCGGGCGTGAAAAGTCCGTTCGCCCTGATCCAGGAAATCCGCCAGTGGTTTGACGGCCCGGTGGCGCTGTCCGGCTCCATCTCGACCGGCGGCGGCGTGCTGGCCGCGCAAGCGATGGGTGCCGACTTTGCCTACATCGGCTCCGCCTTCATCGCCACCGAAGAAGCCCGGGCCTCAGACGCCTACAAGCAGGCGATTGTCGAAAGCAATTCCGACGACATCGTCTACAGCAACCTGTTTACCGGCGTGCATGGCAACTACCTGGCCCCGTCCATCCGCGCCGCCGGCATGGACCCCGACAACCTGCCCGAAAGCGACCCGAGCAAGATGAACTTCGGCGGCGACAAGAGCAAAGCCTGGAAAGACATCTGGGGCTGCGGGCAGGGCATTGGCGCGGTCAGCAAAGTGCAAAAAACGGCTGATTATGTGGCGCAGCTGAAGCGGGAGTATGAAGAGGCGAGGGGGCGGTTGCTGGGGTGATTTAGCGGTTTTCAGCTGACTTTATGTTTTGGTGCAAGGTCTGGTAGAGCGCTGCTCATCCGCTGAATTTTAGATTTTCCTAAAACACTTGAAATTTTATAAGCCGTTGCAAATTAAAAGAAAATTCAAATTTTTCTGTATTTGAATTAGAACTGTTGGGTAGCTTTGTGTCGTCCAATACACATTAGAAAAAAATGGTAACGAAGATGGCCACCACACCAAACGTAAATCTCTCTAAGTCATATCTTGGAACGGCGGGTGAATTACGAGCAGCTAGTGAATTATCACTACGTGGCTATGTAGCTCATATACCAACCGTTGATGAGGGCGCAGATCTTTGGGCCGTGGACCATAAAAGTGGAACAGGTAGACGCCTCCAAATTAAAACTGCTGCGCAGCCTGATTTTTCAAAGCTCACAGGATTTATAAACTTTCAAATTTCGATTGAAATCAATCTCCTTAAGGATCCCAACATTCACATTGTAATTTATCTGTATGTTTTTGGAGAATGGCAATGTTATGTTCTTACGAGCACTCAACTAATGGGGCTTCGAGGCAAGAGCACATCATCCAATATACCGTTGGTGCTTCACTGTGACGGCGATGTGACGGTGGGCAGGAAAAAAGGAAAATCAATCAATAGCTACCGCGACGCTTGGAATACAGACTTTCCGCCTCTGCAAAATACGTCAGCTATGTCGTATGCAACCTAACTTGATATTCCAGCCGACCGCCTACGGGGCGTTGTTGCATAAATCCCTCCAATGACGAGGCATCCCCCTGGCCCCCCATTTTTAGGCGGTCCGGACGGATTTAGGGCTTGCGAGTACCACCA